>JBAVCK010000106.1:0-4617 GCA_049586635.1 Bathyarchaeia archaeon | reverse complement strand
ATTCAAAGCTTCTTCGAACTCAACGAGAAAAGACAGGCGAATTCAACGTTAGGATTTCTCAGTTAACAGAGCCTCGCGCTAACCCCTCTAGGGCCACCCATCGGAACGTCGACTCCGCCGGCCAAATTACACAGGCGCTACTACAGCCCATCCAAGACATACAGGCGTTGGAACTTCAGAGGCAGGAAGTTGCCGCAGAAACTAAACTATTGCAAAAACAGAGACGCAACACGACAATCGTCGGCTGCTTGCTACTAGGAATCGGGTTAGCTGTACTCGCAGCCTCGATCATCCTCAGCTCTACAATCTTAGCCTTCATCGGTCTCGGGTTAACTCTCTGGGGAACACTGGCGTTTTTCGTTCAGCCCAAGGCGTATATTAGATCAGACCTGATGAAAACAACGGCAATCTCATCACTGAAGATAATTGATAACATGTTGTTGGCGTTGGGTTACCGGGAGAAAGGAGTGTACATTCCTGCACACGGTTCCGACAAGGCCGTTGTGTTTCTTCCCTCGGAGCCATTCTCAATGATCCCGTCGGTGTCCGAGTTAGGGAACGAGGCGACTTTCCTGCAAGATCCAGCTGGGCTTGTGGTTGTTCCGCCCGGATCCGCACTTGCAGCTTTAATCGAGAAGAAGCTAGGTTTCAAATTGAAGAACTGCGGAGTGGAGGCCTTGGCTGAAGCCCTTCCCAAGGTCCTTGTGGAGGACCTTGAGATCGTTAAGGATGTGGAGATTGAGATGAAGGACGATTACGTTCGGTTCAAACTATATGACTCCATTTACGCCGACTTCTGCTATGAGGTTCGTGAAAGCAGCAGGCGCTGCGCGCTCGGTTGCCCAATGTGCAGTGCCCTAGCAAACATCCTTGCAGTTGCAACAGGCAAGCCGGTTATCTATGAGGAAGACAAGATGTCCGACGACAAGAAGATCACTGAATCAGTCTACCACCTGATCAGCGGACCAAGACTATAATTAGCTTCCACCCAGAGAGGATCTCGGAGCGTAATCTTGCAGGATACTCAAACGTCTGATTGCTACTGGAAAGCTTGATAGCGCAGACGTGCTCTGACCGAATGCGGTGAAGCGATGCGCCAGAAACTCGACGCTCCTGAGTCCTACTCCACAGCAGAACAATTGAAGCTATGGTTCTGACGGTATGAAAATTCTCTTCTGCTAAATTAACTAGCGTTGATTAAACCTACGGCTATCTGAATGTTGGGACATGTGAGACTTGAAAGAAGGGGCTACTGTTGTTTCCGCTGCTAGGGGCGTATCCTATCTCTGGTTACAGAACATTATCTCAGCCGTTGCTCGAATTGTAGCTTTCGTCTTCTTCGCCCGCCTGATCTCTGTGGGCGACATGGGCTTATTCACGATCTTGAACCTGGCGAGCGGCGGAGCATCAGTGCTCGTCGGGCTTGGTATGTCAAACGTCGTCACGAAATTCCTTGCGGAAAATATGGCTCAAGGAAAGAAGGAAGAGGCGGCTTCATCCTACTACAAGCCCCTTCTCTTGAGTGAGCTGACCTCTATCCCAGTTGCGGCAGGCTTCCTACTCTCAAGGTTTCCCGCAGGCGTTTCCAACCTGTCAAACTCGCCGCTAATTTCAGCCATCGGCATTCTGTTTGTGATTGATGTCCTTGCGTTTACTGGGCCAGTCTTTGCGGCGGGGTTCTACGGATTACTCGAGTTCAGGGATTATGCTTTGCTCAACGGAATCTACTCGAGCCTCAGGCCGTTTTTGGTTCTTTTGGTCGTTTATGAGGCTGGCTCCTTTGTTGGGCTCGTGGAAGCGTGGGTAATTTCTGATTGGGTCTTTGCGGCCTACACGTTCCTATATTTTCGGCGGAAACTTGGTCCGCCCGTCTTTCGGTTTAGCACCAAATATCTTCTGAAACTTTCCAGTCCGCTTTATCTTGCGAGCATCGCGACGTTCCTATACGGTTCCTTTGATCAGATAACGTTGATCCCGTTAGTTTCACTCACTGCTCTCGGCGTATATGGAGCGGCGGTAACTGCCTTTACCGCGTACTACGGTCTGATCGGTGTTATCAGCTTGGTCTTGCTTCCGGTCTTCTCGGGGGTGCACGGAGTGAAAGGGCGTGAGGTGTTGGAGGATTCGATTAGGACTGCGTCTCGTTATGTGTCGATTGTTGCGATGCCTTTGGCATTCGCATTAATCGCAACCGCAAGGCCCGCCTTGACCTTGCTAGTTGGTGGGGCGTATCAAGGAGGCGTTATCCCTCTCGCCATACTAGCTCTTGGATCAATCGCTAGCATAGTCGCACTGTCGCTCGGCCCAGTCCTAATCGTTCTGAACGAGACAACGCTCGCAGCTCTAGCCTCGATACTCCCCATCCCTTTCAGCGTCGCGGTTGCACTAATCTCAATCCCGGTGCTGGGCATAGTGGGTGCCTCCATTGCCCGTGCGCTCTCAATGCTGCTCAGCCTCGTGGTGACATGGTTTTTCGTTGGGCGAAAAATCACTATCAAATTTGACTCACAAGCCATCCTGAAGAGCCTGGTTGCCAGCAGCGCTTTGGCCTTGGCCGCGGAAGCCATGCAGCTGTTGTATTACAGCAAATTTCTACTCCCGGTTTACCTGTTGGTTGCGTTCCTTACCTACCCTCTCGCGATGCGGGCATTGAAAGCGATAAGTACCGACGACATCGACCTACTCCGGCGCATACTCGGACCACGTTCCGGCAGAATATGCGAGCTTTTGACATGGCTCGTCGTACCGAAGTAATCGCGAACCTCCCCGACGAAACCCGTTGCAGTAAGAGAGGGTGCGGTGAACGTGTACCTATATGTTCCAGAAGTAACCGTTACGTAACTAGTGAATTCTTGAAGGATCCTACATGAATCGAATCCAGGAAAAGTTACTCCACTGGGCAATGGGGGTCAGTCTTGGCATGGGCCTTCTCGTCCTCCTCAACCACCTGCAGATACCCTACTACCTCTACTACCCTCGAACAACCCAGGCGATGCTCATTTCCGACTCTTATGATTACTACGTCTTCCTCGTCTCAGCTGTCAGCGTTCCTTGCACCCTTGCGCTTTCTTGGAAGCGATTCTCAACCGCTTTTTCAATTGGAACCCTATCCGTCTGGGGCGTGTCAACCGCTCTGGCAGTATTCAACCAGCCCGTGGCCATTCCAATCCTCTATGCCTCTATAATCTGCACGGCTGCTTTGAACGTGTTACGATCGGAGACTCGCAGAATCGCGCTTGCAGAAATCTTTCCTTCAGCGCTCTCAATTCTTATTTTAGTTGAATGGCCCTCTCTAATCTATTGGATAAGCGCAGCCCTCGACCCGCAAACGAGAGTTGGGGGCCTCTCCCAGCAGCTTGAAGCCAACCTAACCTTTTCCCTATACCCTCTTGGGATTCCGATAATGCTGTTGCTTCTGTTCTCGTGGGTTTGGGTTCCACTCATTCCGCGCCTTCCCCGATTCAGAAGCCGCCTACTGGTTCGGTATCAGCCGTCTCCGAAAAAACCTAACCTCAGAACTATTGTGGCAGCGTTAGACCTCTTCGCTATCATATCGATAATCGTCTTCTTCTACCCCTACCTCGCAGGGCAAACCTGGGTCGTGGGTCAGGACACATTTTGGAGGTACATTGACCCGCTTAACGGCCTCATCGGCCTTACGCCATCACAGGCCTTTAACATCTCAGCCAGTCATGGAGTCTACGTCGTCTTCCTCTACCTAATCCAATCAGCCACCGGAATTAGCTCAGTTTCAATTGTGAAGTATGCCCCCCTCGTTCTAGCATTTTGCACTGCTACCGCTGCCTTCTTCGCAGCCTCGCGTGGAGGATGGAATTTTCAACTCGCAATCCTAACCTCAATCTCCACCCTGCTCTGGCTGCCAACGACTCTCGGAATATACGTAGCGATCCAAGCGAACTGGGCTGCACTTGTCCTCTGGATGGCCTTCCTAACAATCTACTTCGCAAACAGCGAAGCGAACATAGCGACCTACCTCATCTTAGCCGCCCTGTCCCTGCTCATTCTCCTCGTTCACCCTTGGACTTGGGGTGTCTTCGCTACAACCTTACTCTTGACGGCGCTCCTTTCAAGAGAGAGCACTTGGAGCGGGCATTGCGTTCGGACGCTTGTCGCCGCACTAGTACTCGTTCTTCCAGTCGGAGTAGCCGCGTACTCGCTCTCCCCAAGCTTCAGATATGATTTCTTGAATACAATTCAATTGTACGTGAGCGGCCCCGTCAATCCAATTAATTTGCTGAGCTTCGGCGCCGCCCTGGCGAATATGTTTACTATTTTGGGCCCCATTCTTTCCCCAGCCATTCTAGTGCTCAGCCTAGTAGGGGCGTACGCCCTTTCCCGACGCCGCGGCATAACCGCAAACTACCTAATCGCATGGATCGCCGCATGGTGCGTCGGCTCAATCCTTGTGGCCCCATCAGGGCTCAACCCTACAAATCCAGCGGTCAATGAGACCGGCCTTTGGCGAATGCTATACGTTTCCCCGCTTCCGTTCCTTCTTGCGTTGGGTATGGAGAAATTCTTCAGCATTATTAAGCAACCGATGAGTCCTCAGAACTCTAAGAGTATCCTGTTCAGAGTCGTTCCCTTGCTCTCGAC
>JBAVCK010000105.1:0-39999 GCA_049586635.1 Bathyarchaeia archaeon | reverse complement strand
ATCCTATACCAAGCCACGGTTCGACGGTAAGAGAATCACTTGCGAAATTTTCCACATTGACGGTTTCGGAAACATCGTGACGAACGTTTCGAATGAAATCGGGAAATTGGGGTTGGCGTTCGGGGATAAGGTTTCGCTTACGCTGGAGAAGAGACGGTTTCAAGCGCGTTTCGTTCGAACCTATTCAGATCTTGACGGGAAAGAGCTCGGTGTCCTTGTCGGGAGCCATGGGTTTGTGGAGGTCGCCTGCCGCGAGGCCAGTGCGGCCGATAGGCTTAGGGTTAGAATTGGGAGTGCTGTGCATGTCGGTGCTGTTTAGGCTCGTCGGTTAGTGCAAGTTCCTTCAGCCTTTCATCGCCGAAAATGCTTTTGATGTACGCGGCGACTGAGTCGGGTACGAGTTTCTCCCAGCTGTCGCCGTGAACAACACGTTCGCGTATCTCAGTTGACGAGTACGTTTCCCGGTCGAAGAAGGGTATGGGTTCGACGCGGAAGCCTGCCTCCTTGAAAAGGCGTGAGGTGATGGGTTCGTTTGAGAAAACGACTTCGAAGCGGGGAGTTTGGGAGACGAGGTGTGGAACCCAGAGGTCGTGGATTCGAAGGTCCCGTATCGGGATAAGGTAGTACTTGGCAGCGTCAATCTTAGCCTCATCGAGAGCCAAACGGATCATGGTGACCCGTTCCCCAGCTGTGAACGGGTTGTGCAGCGTGTGGCTGAATTGAGCGCTCCCGATCGCGATGATAAGCTCAGGCATCTTCTTCAAGACTTGTTGGACGCAATGCAAGTGGCCTAAGTGGAAGGGTTGAAAGCGCCCGATCAGCAACCCGCGATTCTTGCCGCTGTCCAAGCTTCAAGTACCCTAGCCCAGTTTCAGGCAGCGAATTCAACCTTCAACCGCCTATTAAGAGAACACCTTCACGCACAGACGCGTTCGCGAATCTGTGCTGAGATGGTTTAGCTGAACATGCCTGGGTCTAACCGTTTGATGAAACGTGTCTTCTACTCTAGTCTTCGTTCATTCGGGTTTCCAAAGTGATTCCATGGAAACTTTTTCGCCTCGGAATACTACGCCCTCACGTTCAAGCAATCCGCGCTTGACGTAGCCTCCCTCGGAAGGCTTTCGGCCTGGCATTCCATAGTTTCCAACCTTCAACGACGCAGGAACGACCCTATGGCATGGAATAATTAGTGGGAGTGGATTCGTTGCAACCGCCGTCCCAACCGCACGAGCGTACCGCATACCTCCAAGCTTCTTAGCCAAGGCCCCATAGGTCGCGACTTTGCCGCTTGGAATTTCCCACAGAAGATTGTAGACCTTTCTTCTAAATTGCGAAACGTTCGACAAGTCAAAACGCTTCGGTTCCCCGTTACGCTTGCCTGAATAGATTTCGAAGATTTCTTGGAATATGCTTGAGTCAACCGAGCCGCTTTCAATCTGTGACTGTGGAACCATCCGCTTAACCGATTTCTCAGCTTCGCTTCTACTGGAGTCCGAAAATGCGCATGCAACCAACTGGCCTTTCTCATTCAGCGCCACGGTGAACCACACGCCATTTTTCTGTTGGGATCCGATTCGAATCATGCAAGTCGCCGACCCGGTCTATGTTTGTGAGTGTAGATAAAATGTGGGCCGGCGGCGGACGAGTAGTTTCATTAGCCTCTCTGGCTGATTAGACAGGCCCATCAGATTTCAGTGGTCCTGATGGGCTTGGGCTCGCTCCAGAATCTTGAGTGGATTCAGAAGAGAACCGGCCTAGACCCTGCCCAGAACCATGAATCTCTTACCTTCATCACGACAACTTCCTCTACCATCTGCATGCAGTGCCGCGGTAGCCGCATGCTTTGCGGAAAAGCCTCCTGCCCAATCCTATCAAAAGCGGAATTGCTTGTTAAGCATCTGCCGGAATTGGATAGGTCGGAGATTGATGGCTCAAGCCCGCCCGGTGCGTTCGTGGGGCATGTCGGTTACCCGAAAGTCTACGTTGGCCCATTAATTCCGCCCACGAAAGGCGACACGCATCTTCTTGATACGCCTGAATTATGGCTCGGCAAGGATATCCAGACGATTATTGACTTCAGGTTCAGCTTGATTCGCGGAAAATCGTTGCTAGATATTCACGACGCCACCGACCCTAACTCGTACTTGCTCGACCTGCATGACCTTGCTCTTTCGTCGGCTTCGGTTGATGTGGACGCGAAGTTTCGCAAGAAACCGCGAATGACTGTGACCCTAAGTGACGAAACGCAGCCCTTCGGCCCGTCGGCGATGATTGAGAAACTGCAGGTCTCGCCGAGTACCGGTGAACGGCGGCTTGAGGCTGTGTACTACGATGGGGATGAGTTGGCGGTGGACGGCATGTTCGATCTTTACACGGACGGGGTTGAGGTTTCGCGCATACAACGCACGCTAAGCCTTGGCATGCTCGGCGTGCAGAAGCAGAGGAAAATCGTTCCAACCCGCTGGAGCATCACAGCTGTCGATGACACACTCTCAAAACGGCTGCTTCGTTCAGTGAGAAATTACCCGCCCATCGACAAATACCAAGTCTACACATACCAGTATCTCGATAATGTGTACGAGGTCCTACTGTCACCGAGGAATTGGGAGTACGAGTCGATCGAAGCTTGGTTCCCAGGGACGGCTTGGAACGAGAACGGCACGGTACCTGCGATAATGGGAGACCACGAGCCATACGAAGGCAGAACAACTTACGCCTCTATTGGAGGCTGTTACTACTCCTGCAGGCTGGCGGCCGCGGAAGCACTTGAGAGAGTGCAACGGCAGGCTGCGGTCCTAGTTCTTCGGGAAGCACGACCAGGCTACATCCTTCCCGTCGGCGTTTGGAACGTCAGGGAAAGTGTGCGCGCAGCCCTTAAAACAAAACTAGCAACCTTCGACACCTTCCAGCAAGCGCTAAACTACGCCTGCACCAATTTCATAATCCCGCAAAAAACCTGGATTGCAAATAGCGTTCTCATCCGCAACGAGATGTTTCAGCGACGCCTCAGCCAATACTTCGCCAGCTAATGTTCAAGTCTTCGTAGAGCACGAGAAAGGATACTCTTTTTCGTGAACGAAGCGGTTGTAACCAGCCCACAGAGGTCTCGCGGATCGTTGATCGAAATAGCTGGTGACATGCTTGAGGGAGGAGGCCAGATTGTTCGTACAACAGTAGCCCTCTCGGCCCTCACGGGGAAGGACGTCAGAATCACGAAGATACGAGATAAACGGCCTAACCCTGGTTTACAGGCGCAACACGTGACAGCGGTGCGGGCGGTTGCAGCTGTTGCGGGTGCGGAAACCGAGGGCCTCTTGCCGGGGTCTAGGGAGTTGGTGTTCAGACCCCGCAAGTATGTTGCGGGTCGCTTCGTTTTCGATGTGGGAACCGCCGGTAGTATTCCGCTTATCCTGCAGGCTGTGATGCCTTCGGCCGCCTACGCTCCAGGCCAAGTTGAGTTCGAGTTGACAGGGGGGACAGACGTGCCTTGGAGCCCTACGATTGACTACATTCGACTAGTCGAGCTTCCGATATTGCAGTTGATGGGTTACCGGGCTGATTTAGCGGTTGACCGACGGGGACATTATCCCAAGGGAGGAGGCCGCGTTACAATAGTGGTTGACCCACCAAGAGTCTTGAAGGCCGTTAGCCTGCTTGAACACGGCGAGCTGACAGGTGTGGAGGGAATTAGCCATTGCGTGAAACTTCCCAGACACGTGGCCCAGAGGCAAGCGGCTGCTGCGACGGAGAGGCTGAGTGCGAGCGGAATTCACATGGTGAACATAGCCATCGAAACCCACCCACCAGCCCAGGACCCACACTTCGCTCCGGGAAGCGGCATAGCCCTGGCCATGAAATTCAGAAACGGCCCTATACTCGGCGCAGATAGCATTGGAGAGAGGGGCAAACCAGCTGAACTAGTCGGTGAGGAGGCCGCAAGCAAATTGCTTACAGAGTTCGATTCCAAAGCCGCCGTGGACCGGCACATGGGTGACATACTCATACCATACATTGCAGTAGCCGAAGGACGCTCCGAGCTACAAGTCTCAGCAATCACAACCCACACATTGACCAACATCAAAGTAGCCGAGATTCTTTCGGGCGTAAAATTCCAAGTTCAAGGGTCGCTGCATGAACCTGGAAGAATTAGCGTTGAAGGAATCGGTTTGAGAACATGAAATGAGCTGAGGGTAGGGATAAAATAACGGACCCACGTGGTACGAAAGCCTACTTGGCGAATCCACTATGTTGGCTAACTTCATCCAAGTTCTCATTGTGATTCTGCTTGGTCTCCTATTCGCGTACCTGTACGGCTTCATTGAACATGGTTACATTCCTCCCGCCGAGCACCTTCGGCTGCGGTTTTTCAATCATTTCGCGAATTACCATATCATCATGTTCGGGTTGTTTTCAGCGCTGCCGTTAGTGGTTCTAGTGTTCGAGCCAAACAGACTGGGCATCTTGCTGAGCTTCGGGTTGTGGGCTTTCCTACCGGTAGGAGAAGATATTTCCTGGTACCATTTCGCGGGTACTTGGCCCACACCTGAAGATTGGACCTCATGGGGAGGCGGCTACTACATCAGAAAAAGATGGGTGCCAAGATGGTACGTTACTAATTTGGTGTTGTCGGGCTTGTTCTTCGGCCTAGCTTTAGCCCTTCCACTCCTCCAATAGCTTCGCCGGTCAGGGGACAGCGGCCGATCTAGAGACGTTTCACGATTTCGGCATACACGTGGCGTGCCGAACACATTGTTATTCGAGCCTTGACTTTCTCCCCTGCCTTCGCGCCTTTCACAAAGACGATGCAGCCATGCACTCGGCCTATCCCATCGCCTGAGCGTGAAATCTCCTTGATTTCCAAGTCAACCTCGTCGCCAACCTTCAACCCATGCCAAGCAGCCAATAAGGCCAACCTCGACGTGCAATTCAACAAACTCGTACTTGGCTATCAACCTGTCCCTGAATCTTGTCCCGCGGACTACTTCGCTAACCTGTTGGTTGATTGTACACTGTTCCCAGCCCTGCGATGGGGGGCGTCACGCATGGTAAGGGAAAGAGAACTTTTGCACGGGGAACGTTGAGGGGACCATGCCGCGGCTAGAGGTTCCTTACTTCTTTCTTCTTCTGTCTTCCTTCTTCTTGCTGATTCCCTTGTAGGTTAGTACTCTACCCCAAAGGTCCTTTGTTCCCCAGATTCCTCTCCGCAGGGTTTCTAATTGAACAATTTGGCTGTGGTCTACGAACAGGTTCACTTCCGGACCGTAATTCTTGATGTACCAGCCAAACACCTCAGGGTCTGCGGCTTCGAACATTACCTTTTCCAATCCCAACGCGTCGATTATCTTTGGCGGCACATCGGTCCGCCAGGTCTTGACATTTTCCGTTATTCCTTCCGATTCAATCATGATCATGTACGCGCCTGCGTCTAAGAAGCGCTTAGCTTCTGAGATCGCCCAAGCTGGGTCTTTTGTTCCTTCTGCTTCGAGTTCTGCGATTGATGTGGCGCCGCCGGAGCCGAACTGGATTCCAACTTCAGGTTTCGGCTTCAACCCAGCCTTCTTGACTAATTCCACCAGTTGAACCCAATCGTCGACGGGTATTGTGATGAAACCGCTGGAAAGTTCGATTATGTCAAAGCCAATGTCCTTGCATTCCTTCACGTAACCTTCCACAGCCTCAGGGCCCTGTGTCAAAACGTATTCCATCCACCCGCCCGTCGAGACGAGCACGTTGTATCGGTGCGCGGTGTCGATAATCTCCTTGAGCACGTCTCTCTTCATGAGGCTGAAGGATCCGGCTGCGAACTTTAGTGAGTCCACGTATTCGCCCATTGTCTCCAGAACGTCTTCGAGGTACCGTTTCCCCATGACCGTGTAGTATGGGCCACGGATCTCAGTAACTCCTTTCGTTCGGGGCTTTCCAGGCCGTTCGTTCATTTTGATGAAGGAAAACGCTCTGCCGCTCAACGTTTTGTTCCTCTTTTGGGGTCGGGAATATTTTCCAAAAGCTCCGTAAGGTCTGTGACATATAGGTCTTCCATCTGATTGATGCAGTCCACGATTTGCTTTCGCAAATTCTTGTCAACATAACGCGTGCTGAGGCTGTCAAATTTCTGAACCGCTCTCTCCCAGCCCATGGGCCGCGTGAAGAAGCCTTCGTAGTCCCGTTTCTCCTTCTCAACCACTCGCCCGCCCTTCAAATGAACTATCAGGTGGGACGGCATCTCATTCGGAAACCTACGACTGTAATCTTCTCGGGGTCTGACGACGATCTTCTGCAGAAGTTCCTGAACGTCGCTCCTGTTAATTCGGTCAGGATAATATTGCTCGGGCATGACTGTCCCATCCAGAATAGCCACGGAAACAATGTAGGGGAGGCTGTGGTCTGCTTCTTCTTTCGTACGGATGTGTTTCTTTTCGCCTTCTTCTCCGCCGCCGATTATGTTGTAGGCTACGTCGAAGACTTCGACCTCGACTTTCTCGATGTCCGCCGGGGCAAAGCCCTGCTCCCTCTTGAGGTTTAAGATGCCTTCAATTGAAGATTGGGAATGGACCTCGGCATTATACTTCTTTATGATTGTGCGTGTAACTCGCTCCAAGTTCTCCTTAGACCAGTCTATTTCGAATTTTCCAGCAATAGAATCCATGAACCCCTTGTTTCCTTCAAAAACCTCAGCTGGCCCAGTAATTCCACGCATTGCCAAGAAGGCTGCATGAGTCGCGCCGAAGCCGGTGAAAGGATAAGCTAGCCCCTTCCAGTGAGACAGTTTCCCAGTACGCGTTACGCGAAGTGCGTTTAGGGCTGTGCCGCTGATAGCGATCGCATTCGCCGTCTTCTCAACATCTAAGCCTAAAGCCTTGGAGACTCCTGCGGCTGCAGCGTAGGATCCCTGTGTTGTGTGGTCGAACCCTTTGCTTCGGACGGGGGCCACGTCGCTGAGGCGGCATTGCACTTGGTAGGCTACAGCGAGCGCGAGCAGGAAATCGGTTCCCTTCGCTTTCGCGTACTCCGCTGCGGCTAGAACGCCGCCAACATTATCGTTAGGATGGCAAGTCTCCCCTTTTGTTAGGTAGCTGTCGTTGAAGTCCAAATAGCGAACCAGCGCCCCGTTGTACAACGCTGCAAGGTCGGGAGCCGTCTTCCCACCGCCAACAAGCGTGCAATGCGCTTTTCCACCGAAATCGTCCAGCTGCACCTGGAGCATGCGAATTGGTTCGCCTTCGAGGGCACCAATAGCACATCCGAGCGCGTCTAGGACTCGGATCTTCAGCTCCTGGATAGCCGCTGTTGACAAGTCTTTGAAAGACGCTCTCGTCACAAATTGCGCAAGTTCATGAACTTTGGTTAATTTCTGAGACAAGGCTGAAGCCGCCAGCAATTATCAGGCCTAAGCTATCTTTGTTACCATGTGCTCGGTCCGAGGGAATTCACGATTTCTGGCAGGTCTTCTCATGCTCAAGCAAGCATTTCTCGCACATGGTGTTACCGCAGTTCTTACACATCTTGAGCGGGCCTTCGAGTGGTTGACCGCAAAAGCCGCAATAGTTACCAGACAACAAAGGATTGCAACTCTCTCTTTCTACCTTCAACGGTTAATGTTTAGACCTAATAATCTGCCCGTTAATCGCGGCAGTTGACGATTGGAGAGGAGACTCCATCACGAACGTGATGCGGTAACTTGACGCATTCGAAGTTTGAGCGTTGGGGGCCGCCCGAGACTAAACAGCCTACTTGACTAGGACCCGGTACGTTCGTAGGACTTTTTGTGAGCCGCGGCAGGCTGGGCATTCTTCAAAGCATCCAATGTCCTTGATTATCTCCCATCGGCCGCCAGACTCGTGGCACCATGGGCAGTCAATTTCCAAGCTCCTCAATCATAGGTCCAACTCCGCCCGGCGGGCTCTTCGCTCCAACTTGTTACCGATCTTCACCCATTTTTGAAGGCAATCAGGGCACGAATAACAAGCTGAGACCTCAATGCCTCTCGCATGCCAACTGTATTCTATGCTCTCCAATTCCAAGGTACAGGTGCATTTTGGGCAAATCATGAGCCTGAGCCTGCCGAGAAAGAAAGTTAACCGCATAGGTGAGTGAATTCCTTCGACAGAGGCAGCTGAAAGAAGTGGCTCGTCTCAGCAGGTCCAGTTTCAGTCGAGTTCACCAAGATGGTTTCAAGGGGCTTGTCAAGCTTCACTGGGTCTAGTTTTTCGGCTCACCCACAGAATTGAGTCGTCGACTGTGTTGCGTATCTCTAGGATTCTATGAAACGGGATTAGTGTCTCATCGCCTTCGTGCGTCTCCTGTATCGTGAAGTAGGATTTGCCGAGTGAATGAATCTCAGAGGCCCTGATTTGCTTCACGTCGCCTGGCGCGCCCCGGTGGCGGTACGTGATGACATAATCGTCAGGGTTCTCCTTCTCATCCCAGCGGAGCCTATTGAGAACATTCTTCAGAGGATGAACCATACGCCATCTTCAGCTTTACTATGTCTGCTAGCGTAGGAGGCGGCGTTCTAGATATTGCTCTCGAAATTGGTTGCTGTCAAGTCAGCTTAAAACCCTGACTGGCGCAGGGGTTGTTGGGTTTAGAGAACGTTGGCTAGCCAGAAACTTCTTGACATGTTGAACAAGGCAATTGCTGGGGAGCTTCAAGCCATAATTCAGTACATGTGGCAGCACATCCAGTGGAAAGGAATTGAGCACTACGCGGTCAGCAAAGGATTCGAGGAAACCGCGATGGCAGAAATGAAACATGCCGAGAAGATTGCTGAGAGGCTCTGGTACCTAGGCGCAAAGCCAACAATACAACCCGCCCCCATCTTCGTCGGAAATTCACTCGAAGAGATGATTCAATTCGACGTCAAAGCAGAGCTAGAAACAATAGCCCTCTACAAAGAAATCATGGAACAGGCACAAAAGGAAGGCGACGTCGCCACAAAGGAAATCTTCGAAGAGATAGAAGAAGACGAAGAAGAACACCACGACTTCTTCTCAAGCCTACTCGAAAAATAAGCGCCTTCCCTTCGCAAAGCATTCATGTTAATCCACATAGTGTTCGCCCCGCGAGAATCTAATGGCGTTCGAAGAATGCAACTATCTCCTACGAGGAGAGTCAGCAAAGTCCATGAATCGTCCAGAAGCCTTCACGTGTAACCCTCTTCGAGGTACAGTAAATGAACAAATACTTGCCGCAAGCTTTTCTTCAACAGGTCAACTAAGAGTGGCGATAGCCATGTATCCAGAACCGTCCCGCCGCAATTGCCCCAAATGTGCCCGGTGCGGCGGATGCACACAATGGTCAAACGGAAGATGGTTCTGCTTGTTCTGTAGAATCTACTACTAGGCATCGGTTTGGTGCTTGATTGCTGATTGGGCAAACAGTTGCTTGCATCAGTCTAGCGGTGTGACTAGGTTTCATGGTTCCAATACCTTATTAGTCCGCTTGCGGGGGGTTTCCCGAACCGGTGTTAAAGTTGAGTGAATACTACTTGCCAGGCGCAACAACGATCGGCATCGTCTGCAAAGACGGCGTAATACTCGCTGCCGAACGGCGCGTCACATACGGATATTTCGTCATGAGCAAGAGCGGTAAGAAGGTCTTCAAGATCGCTGACAAAATTGGCGCAGCATGCGCCGGCATAGTTGCCGACATGCAAATCCTGACCCGCGAGGTCGGCGCCTACCTCAACCTCTACTCCTACGAACGGGAGCAAAGCGTGACCGTCCGCACAGCCGCCAAGCTGATGGGTAGCATGCTCTTCGAGCGACGCTACTTCCCATACCTCGCGCAAACAATCGTTGGCGGAATCGACGAGGGCGGCCCGAGATTATTCGTTCTCGACCCGTTGGGATCAGTTATCGAAGACAAGTATACAGCGATTGGCTCCGGGTCGGAAATCGCCATGGGTCTTCTTGAAAGCGAATTCAAGGAAGGCCTCTCCATTGAGGAAGCGAAGGGTCTTGCAAGGAAGGCCGTGAAGGCTGCTTCGGCCCGGGATATAGGCAGCGGCGAAGGCCTTGACATGCTCATCATAACAAACAACGGCGTGCTCGAAGAACAAGAACTGCCCGCCAAGTAGCCACCGAGCACCCTTATTTCAAAGGAAGATTCCTCGCAGCCAGCCAGCGAGCCCTATGCTCTCCAAGAACGACGTCGAAAAAATCCAGGCCGAGTTACTCTCCTACGACAAGGCAAGGGAGAAACTTCAAACATTAACCCGTAACGCGACTAGGCTATGCAGCTGGGCGATAATACAAGTTCACCGCGGAAAACTTGGCGAAGCCACCAAAACCCTCAACGAAGCAAAACGCTCACTCGACGAACTGCAAAGTCTCCTCACCGCCCACTCTGAGCTGCCGCAATTCGGGCAAGTTCTCGTCGCTTTCCAAGAGTACGCGGAAGCAAAACTACTCTTCCACTTGAAAAAGAAAGGCACCATAGCATCCCTGCAAGACGTTGGCACTAGCAGCACGGCCTACCTCCTCGGCATGTTAGACTTCATCGGCGAAATGCGCCGAATGATCCTCGACGCGCTCAGGCGGGGGGACGCTGACCAAGCTCAGAACCTACTTACGAAGATGGAGGGCCTATACGAAGAACTCATGTCCCTCGACCGAACATCAATCCTTCCTAACTTTCGAAGAAAACTTGATGCGGACCGGAGGATACTAGAGACTACACGCGGCGATGTAGCAACCGACCTGCGCCGCGTCTCCCTGGAAAAAGCACTCCGCAGCGTAGAACGCAAGCTTAGTTCCAGCGGCAAAACCAAACGCGGTTGAAATGCCAATCCGGATTCCAAGCAGGATCTCACCTCGCGCAGCGATAGCCCTTCAGAACAAGCTCGCGCCCCTCGTCAGTCAGACCAGCGACCTTCCAGAGAAGGCTGCCAGCCTAGTAGGTTGCGATGCGACATACTTCCGCGGGACGACTGTAGCCGCAGCGACGCTCATCGATTACGATAACCTTGCACTTCTCAAAACCAAGTGCCTTAGGGAGCGGACTAGGTTCCCCTACATCCCTGGCTTGCTGGCATTTAGAGAAGGCCCGGCTGTCTTGCGAGCGATTCGAGCATTAAGAGCCAAGTCATACGTTTGCCTAGTGGACGCGCATGGGTTAGCCCATCCAAGAAAATTCGGCTTAGCCTGCTTTGTCGGCGTAGCTTTGAACCGTCCCACAATTGGAGTGGCAAAAAGCCTGCTCTATGGTTGGGTTCGGGGAAAACAGGTAGTTGATCGTGAAGGTTATCCGATCGCAGAGCTCGTCCCGTTGCCGCAAAGTGGGAAAACTGTCTACGTGAGCGTCGGGCACAAAGTGTCCTTAAAGGACGCCGTGGAAATTGTCAAACACTGCCTTACCACACGAGGGCCGGCTCCAATCATCTTGGCACACGATGAGGTAACGAAAAGCAAATGGCAACTCAAGAAATCAAACCCAGCCTCCTGATCACACTTTACAAACTAATCGAAGTCGGCGCTTACCCAGACGAAGTAATCTTCACAACAAGTGAGCTAGCAAAGCTTCTCGGCGCGTCCCAGCAAACCGCCTCGCGGCACTTAATCGAACTTGAAAAGATGGGGTTAATTCACCGCGTCCGCTTGGGCAGGCGGGAATCAATCAAGATTACCACCGGCGGCGTCAAACACCTTGACAACATGTTCCTAACCTTGAAGCGGGCTTTTGAGATGAAGAAAACTGAAATCGTGTTCGAAGGCACCGTCTTTTCGGGGCTAGGGGAGGGCGCATACTACATGAGTCAGGAGGGTTACCGGAAACAGTTCACTGAGAAGCTAGGTTTTGAGCCCTACCCTGGGACCTTGAACCTTCGAGTACGGAAAGAGAACCAGGAAGAAGTGCGCATGCTTGAGGCGTCACCATTCATACTCATTGAAGGCTTCACGGACGGAAACCGAAGCTTCGGCCCAGCAAAATGTTTCCACGGAAAAATCGCCGACAAAATGGAAGGAGCCCTAATCTTCCCTGTTAGAACCCACTATTCGGGGGACGTGGTTGAACTAATCTCACCCGAACAGCTGCGAAAGGCGTTGCACGCAAAAGACGGGGACACAGTCAAAATTAGGGCGTTTACCTCAGTTCCTAAAAGGCCTTCCAACTAACCGGCACATACCGGCGAACTAGACATCTACTCGCACGTGAATGTATTGGCCAGAATACACATTCAATGGTAAGGTGTCCTACACCGCAATGTCACCTCGAAGCAATCGAAACCGAGTTGGCTGTTAGCGGAGTTCCTCAGAGAGCTTCTGCCTCAACGACGACGAGCTTGCATATTTCTCATGATCGAATTTTGAGAGTTTCACGATCTGAATCTGTAGCTTGTGCCTTTCAATGATTTCTCGTACGGTGTTCTCTAGTTTTTCTTGATCGTAGCCAAAGGCTACTATGTTTGGCATGACTTCCATCAAGACTTGTTCAAAACCAAACCCAACGTCTTCATAACCTAAGATTGCCTTGTCAACGGGTTTCAGGCCCTCGACGAGTGCCCGTCTATCATTTTCTGGGAAGAGGGGTTTGCGGCCCTTCAACACTTCAACCGTCACATCGGTCGCGACAACTGCGACTAGGACGTCGCCGAGAGACTTCGCTTCGCTCAATGCAGCTAAGTGGCCTAGGTGAAGGACATCATAAACTCCGCCGGCCAAGATGACTTTGATTTGGCTGCGGCCTTTATCTGTCAACGAGTAGAGGAGGTCGCCGCTCTCATCCTTCGTTAGATACCCAAGGTTTAGGAGATTTTGAAGTTCAGATCTGCCCGCCGATACTTCAAACTCTTGCTGAGTGAAAGGCCCATGCCTGAGCTGCAAAAGGTATGCTGCTTTGATGAAGGATTTTAGATCCTCTGAGCTCATCACGCCACAGCCGCCAAATATACTCGTGCCCTAGAGACAAAACCTCCACTAAAGGGCTTATTGGGTTTCTGTCTCAGTTGTAGTCAAGTTAAGGAATTTCAACGCGTCGAGCAACCCTTCTGCATATGCGATTGATGCCAACGCTGTTGTGGGTTTACCACTCGTGAGATAGAAGCGGGCGTCTTGCAAATAGCGATGTATGGCGTCTGAAATCTTTGCAATGTTCGCAACTTCTACTATTACGCCTTCTTTCAGGGGATTATTTTGTTGAAGGGCCTTTTCCATGGTAGCGATGTATCTGCGTGCGCGTTCCGCCGGGTCTTCGCTAGGCTGGCTCATTGCCTTATTGTCACCAGTTCTTTTCTGGCTCCACAGAGTAGTTCAAGCGCTTCTGCTTCAACAAAATGGAGTTGGCCTGGGAAAATCATGACGTAAGGTGGTCCTCCGAAGTCAGTTTGCTCCAGTTCTGAGACGGTGCCAGCTTTGATTTTCATATCGGGTGCTTCGAGGCGGGAGATTCCCACTGCCAGCGTATCGGTGCCGATTGGGCTGTCTGAGCGCTGCTTGGAGGCGTTGAGGAGTTGCCTTAGGGCTTCAGGGATTGTGATGTGGCGTTTGTTCTCGACATCCACTTCCAAGAGCACGAGCGAATGCAGCCCCGAAGAGAAGTTGCGCATTATGGCTAGGTGAACGCTTTCAGGAAATTCCCCCTGCCAAGAAGCGGGGATGGTTACGGTTCTGCCGAACTTGTACGACTGCAGTCCCGTTGCGCCTGCGGCTGCTGAGCCAACAGAGGCCGCGTGAACTATGCTCGTTCGGATCCCAGCTTTGTGTGCGCGTAGTCGCAGGTCCACATGGGTCGTTGCAATCATGGGATCGCCTGGAACTAGAAATCCAACCTTCCCAACCTTAGCCTTGGACAGTATTACCTGCTCGGCTCGTTCTTCGACGTCAACGCGTGAGAGAACTTGCACCGTTTTTCCTACGGTTTTCATAAGATTCTCCAGGTTCAGGCCAGGCATCACACTGGTATAGAATTCCGCAAAGAGGTAGGCGCATGATTTCGCCTCCGTTAGGCCCCGAAGCGACAGCCCAGATTCGTCGTATAGGCCTAGACCGATGAAGACTAGCTCTGCCAACGCAAACCGCTCCGGCTTGGCCTTTGTGCGAACAATGCTTTAATGCGTGGGGAAACTTTCAGGAGCTTCCGGTGGGTCCGTAGCTCAGCCAGGTAGAGCGGCGGATCGGGCACACGTTGCCAGGGCCGAAGCTCTTATCAACCTGAGGGATACCCGAAGGTCGAGAGCCATCAAAGGCCGACAGGGTTCAAATCCCTCCGGACCCGCCACCAAACAGGTTCAAATCCACTCTCCTTATAGCCATCCGACTTAGCGTCTGGTCGGACCTTGGTGGAAGTTGCCAAGGCCAAACCAGTTCACGTACAGGTACCTCTTCGAGAACCAGGATGTCAAGCGCTGGTACGATAACCTAGCACGCGGCTCAGAAATAACCTCGGACGTATAAGCAACGTCAAGAATCCCTCAGCCAATCCTATGTCCATCTGTTTCGGTCCGTTGAGGACGATTTCATATCCTTCCTCAACCGGTCTGAATTCCTCGGCTGACTGAAATGTGTACCTGAATCGCTGATCAGGGTAGATGAGAAGTTTGTAGCGTTCCTGAGGGCCAAGTAGCTTGTAATACCCTTGGGAGTCTGTAACGGCTTCAGCAATGGCCTTCCCGTCCGAGCCCTGTAGCTTGAGAATGATGTCGTCGAGCGTTGGCTCTCCAGTGTCGAGAATTCCGTTGCCGTTGTAATCGAAGCACAATCTTCCTTGAAGAGACGCAAGCTGGGCTGGTGAGCTTGATGTACTAGAAACACTTGTGCGAGTTAGGCTTGATGAAGGCGGTGGCTGATTTTGGACAGTCTGTTGGCCGGGAATTTGAGGAGTGCTAAGGAGATAATCCAGTTCTAGCACTGACGCTCCCACAACTACCGCAGTTGCGCCAACATACTTCAGAAAGCGACGACGGTTCAAGGTCGAGACCTATGACGTTCTCTGGTAGCTTTTGGCTGGTAGCTTTTGTAATGCGACCTAGACCTACCTAACGTGCTTCATCGGCGCACGAATCTTCCTTTTCAGGAAAGCAGTGAAGCCGATCGTCAACATGAAGACCGTGACATAATTTCCAAACTCGGAAACTGTTGTTGGAGTGTTGACCCTGTAAGGAATCGATCCAGGGAGAGTGACAAATTGAAAATTCGGGAAACTCCCTTGGGGATTCGCTAAGAGATGAACTGCATACAGGTCCAGCGTTGACGGAGTTGTGTCGTCGAATCTGTCTAGACATAGTTTACTATAAGAGCCACCACACATCAGGTCGCTGAGAGTTGAGGTATGATCCAGACCCAATACATGACCAAATTCATGCACGGACGTATGAAGCATCCAATTTGGTTTCGCTGATGGAACGTACCCCGGATGTGCCATGTCGAAGTCTACCTCCTCCTTGGAAGCGCAGGTATCTGAATCGGCCGGGCACGGCGTGCTAGCAAAGTACGCCGTATGTGACGGCAGGAAACGGACATCCACATCCCAAGATTCGCCGCTCCGCCATTCCACGAAAGTGAAGGTAGCGTTGTTAGGGAAATATGTCATGGCGAACCACTGTTGGGCTCCGTTCCAGATTCGTAAGGTATCAGCCACATAATCATGAGCGTATTTTGGACTGGAGGGAATCAGAACGACTATCGGCACTTTGGGATCCCAACTCCACCCCATGAGGGGTATGCCGTAAGTCTGATCTGCCTGCGCAGGGCCACAGATGACTGCGAAAACGAAGAACGACAGCGCTAGGAGCAACAGAATTCTGCGGTTCAATTTCATCTTCATTTACTCGCATTCCATGTGTCCGGTTCAATTCTTTACGATTTCCATCCACGACTTATATGTACCAGTAAGTTGGGGTCAGAATCCCCTCCCCCGCACCATTTTACAAGTTCCGCAATAACTCAACTGGACCCGAACCTTTTTCGGTTCAAATCTCTCCAGACCCGCCACTAAAGCTCGAAAACCCCGTACTCAAGGTTCCCACTCCTGTGTTAGTAGCTGATAGAATTCACTCATGAAGAGTGCGAAGGTAGCTCCGGCTGTCAACATGCCCCATGAAATGACTTGATAGAAATAGAGTATCCAAGTGAGAGGCATTAGCGGTATTCCAAGAATGAAATGGTGAATGTGGATTATCCTCTTCTGGACTTTGTAAGCGTAAGCCAACGCAAACGTTCTCAAGGCATCGTCAGTCATCGTGTCAATGCGTTTTGAGTCCTTAGAAATATCACGCAGGTTGTGATACTTCATTTTGCCATAATTCTCCGCAAGGTCATCTGTCTGCTTCATTGAATCAGGCTTCTGGCTGACCAGCGCTCGCCGCGCCGAGCCAAGCGGCCGCTCTAGGATTGCCCAGCACTAGTACTACTGTGACCCAATACTCTGTTAACGGGATTAAGCTCCCCTCAAGTTCCCCTAAGCCTAAGTTGGTTGTTACTCCTGAGGGCCCTGCGAACGGCACACTCATCGACGGCACCTACCAAACGCTCACAGTACGAGTGACAAGCAACCCTCCGACTACGCCTGTGACCGGAACAAATGTTACGATTTATGTGAACGGCGCACCAATCTGCACCAACCAATCCTCGCCAAGCACGGGCCTCGTTTCATGCCCCTACGAAGCAAAGGCACAGGGCACGTATCGGTGGAATGGCACCGCACAGAAACCCGGAACATTCGACCCCGCCGTAGCGCCGCAACCAACCTTCACCTTCACCGCTGGCCCACGCATAGCCATTACTCTAGTCGCAGGTTGGAATCTATTTTCAATACCATTTGTTCCTGCGAACACTCTGGTCATCAAGGTGCTTGCGGCTCAAGTTGCAGCGAACGATTTCACAATCATCTGGTCCTACCACGGCGGCAAATGGAGTTCCGCCACGCCGAGCAAAGGTAAGATCTCTGGCTCACTAACGTCCATCGCGGACGGGTTCTCCTTTTGGATCTACATGACCCATGCTGACACTTTGTACGTGACTGGCTCAGTCCTTGCGCCGCCACCCGCAACACCGCCAACCTACACGCTGACCGCCGGCTGGAATCTGCTCGGCTTCAAACCCCAACCTAATCCTGCGGCAAGTGAACAGCTCTTTGTCTACCTGACAAGCATCTCGGGCAAGTATGACCCCACGTACGTCTGGGTTTACGACAACACAAGCCAATCATGGATCCGAGCAAACTCATCTTACATGATTCAGCCGGGGCAGGCAATGTGGATACTAATGACTGCACCCGCCACACTCAGACCATAGCAACCGTAGCCCAAGATTGCAGCAGTAGACACCACGCCGTCCGAGATAGATCATAGTGCAAATTCTGCGCAGCGATATCCTCTCTTACATAACATAAGGCCTGAGTCAACGAACTTTCTGTGCAAAGTCTTACATAGAAAACAAGCTGCTACTTATGCAATCCCAGCTTTAGGCAAGTGCCAGTGAAGCGGAACGTCAAAATTAGCAAGGGACTTGTACTCGCTGCTTCTAATTTCACTGATTATTGTGTCATCGATAGGATTTGTTCTTCTTCGTGTTTTCGCAACTCAATCATTCGCCCCTATACCCACGTCTTCGCCTGCTTCTGACGTCTATGTGATCGCGATCCCAGGCATAGAAGCGCAGTCGATTTTCGATGTACAGGTTGTAGCCAACGAGATTACATCAGCTGCGGGAGCAAAGGGCTTGACCGTACACTTGATCTCAAGTTTTGATCAACTGGACGCTTTGGTCAGGAATCCTCCATCGAATGTCATCGTAATCAATGGGCACGGCGAGACTGTCCCAATCCCAATGAGCTGGGGAACCTCATGGCAGCCACTATATGACCAGATCGCTTCGGACGTTATCAATGAGGGTTGGACGTTTGTTTCGATTGTTGGTTACCCATTCTACTGGGTCATTCCTCAGACAAACGAAAATAACTGGTCGGGGCCCAATCCCGGCCAAGACGGATTGAGTAGGTTTCTAAGTGGCGTCGGTGGCCAAGCTACGACCGCTTGGGCAGCGACAAATAGCAGCTTGACTTCTGCTGGTAGTCAAGCTGCCAGTCATTTTGGTCTCTCATTTCCTTCCACACAAATGTTCGCTCGCGCGGTTAGCTGGCAGGGTGTCATACCAGTCAGCATTTTCTATGATGATTCAAGTTCGCTTGGTGCATCTGCGATCAAGATGGGCAACGGATACTTCACGGCCATCGGTCTGCCTGGAAATGCAAGCGATCGACTGAAAGCAGATATGGGCGTTGCATTTGCATTTGCCACAACGCGAATGCCCGACTTTCAGCTCTTTGTGACACCAACTTCGACTACCGTCACGCAGGGACGATCCTTGCAGTTGACAGTCACTGCACAGGGGTTCGGCGGATACGATGAGCAGGTGTCGCTCGATGACACGGTTTCCGGGGCAGGACTGACCGCATCGTTCACTGGTTCAAGAACTGTTCTCCCTACGGCACAGGGCACTCAAACTGTGTTGACGCTCTCAGTTTCTCCCGACGCCACGGTCGGGCAATGGACGCTGACAATATTCGGGCAGGATGCTGATGGTCGATTTAGACAGGCAACAGCATCTATCCAAGTAAACGCGTTCACAACAGCATTAATAGATGTTGATTCGCTGTCGACTGATAAGGCAGCGTACTCGGCAACTGACCCGGTTCAGTTCTCTTTTGTCGCTAAGAATCAAGTTGGTTGGAGCGTTACTGTCAAGCCGATCATAGAAGTGCTGAATGTGGTCGAGTGGGACACGCCTGCTATCACTATTGATCCCCACTCAAGCACGCAGGTAAGTTTCACGGCAAAATTGACGCCAGGGTGGCCGAGCGGAACCAAAACATGGGGAGTAATAGTGCTAGGTCCACTCCCAGGTTATTACAGCGTTCTCTATGATATGGCCGTTAAATCAACGTTCGAAGATACACAAGACTCGTACTCAATTCAAATAGGTGCATATACGACCTCGGAAAATGCTCTCCCACTTCTCTGCATCTCTGGCGCAGAGATTTACATCGGAACATCGTCGAGCGTATTCCGTAAATATGTAACTCCGGACGGCGGTTCTACGGTGATAGGAGCGGTTCCTGCTGTTTCTGGAGCAAGCTACTCTGTGGTTGGAGGGGTCTATGCGTATGGATCAACGAAGCACAATGTGGGTGGCGATGGGTTTGTTTTCGATCATTGGGAAACATCAGGCGGCGTCGCGGTAAGTTCTGATTCATCGCCCAGTACAACAATCACCGTTACTGGTGATGGGTCGTTAAACGCCATCTTCGTAAGGATAAGTGTTGACACGTTCAAAGTCGACCAACAGGGAAACGTTTTGCAGATCGGCAGCTCTGCATCTGTAACCCTAACATTCTCAGCCAGCGTGAACTGGTCTGATGAACAGTTCTGCAAGTATTGTTCATCGAGTAGCGTCTACCTACGAGCTTTCATTCAAGGATGGGGCAGTGACGGTAACCCAGAGTCATGGTACCTTCCAGCCGCTGGTGGGATACAGTACCAGCTAGGGAGCGACGGGATTCACACCTTCACTTGGCCTATCGATTCCCTTGAGCAGACAACAATAAAACCACTGCCCGGAACGTACAACGTCGGCCTAGTCATCTTTGATAATGCACAAACAGATGTTGGAAACCTCCCGACAAACGCCCCCATAGGCGGTAAAGTAATTGAATTCGCTTTCGCCTTAGACAAACTCGATGCAACCTACGCGGAGATCTACGGCAACACTCAACAGCGAGTTATCCACATACATTTCGCCAGCAAAGATGTCTGTCCTTATGGAGTCTGCGCGACCAACATCATCGAATTGATGACAAAGGTGAATATTGTTAACGAGTGGCAGTTTGTGCTTAGCGCTTTCTCTTTAGCTGTTGCATCCAACGCTGGTCAAGATTTGCGGACGGATTTTCTAAACGTCCTCACAGATACCACAGGTCACGTTCTCGATTTCTCTAAGTCTCCAAGTTTGAATCAAGACGATAGCTACGACATTGTAATCTACCAAACTTTGACGGGCGACTATCACATAGGAACGTATTACGAAGGGCCGCTTCCTAAGGTGGTCAATCTGCATCAGTTCGACGTATTCTTCACGACGATGGACGCGGAATTCGGGCTTATCTCAATAGTAACACTTCTCCTTGCGATTCCAACCCTTGGAGTTTCGCTAGCGATTGAAGGCGGCTTGATGCTTGGGTCGCTCGCGTGGACCGCCGTGGAGCACACGCTTGATATTCCCGATACCCTGTTTAACGGACGTTTTCAGCACCTGCCTGCTTACGGATGCTGGTCCGGGTCGTGTCAGTTTACAACTGGAAATCCATCGCAACTTGGAAGTGAAGAGTTAAACTCATCAGATAATTCGGCAACAGAAGCCCTACTGGCAGATGCTATTACGACACGTCCCTATGGACCAGATGGAGTGCCCTATGACAACATAACGGTAACGTCCTTGACTCCACGGAATCTTATTGTGCTTCCAGGTGCAAATGTTACAATTGACTTTACCTATCAGGTTACAAACGGCTTGGTCCTTGGCGAGAACGTGCAATTCATGCTTGTTTACTCATGGGGTGGATGGCCACCCATGAATTATACGCTTATCAACGCAGGTTTTGTGGACCAACAGACCAGAAACAGTTTCAGTATCGTGGTTCCACGGGTGCCCGGTACCTATTACGCGTTCTTTGTTGTAGGATCGGGTACCACTGTCTCTGAGGCGATACAGGGATTCACGTATGACCTTCTATTCACTTCCACGCCTCAGATCGAAATAACCGTCATGCAAAATGCATTGAACCTTAGCCCTGGTTGGAATCTGGTCTCTCTCCCACTAGTACCGAGCGACAAGGCAATTTCCTCGGTGTTGAAACCTCTGCTCGCAAAGAAGGAGGTCATCTCGGTATGGTCCTATGAGGGGAAAGCCCGTGGATGGCAAAATTACTTTCCTGGAAAAGCGAGCACATTGACAACGATGAGCGATGGATACGGATACTGGATCGACACACGATCAGCTGACGTTCTGTATATTAACGGAACAATTATGCTCCCAGCCTCCGTTCCGCCAACGTATCAACTCACATCAGGCTGGAACTTGGTCGGCTTCAAACCGCAACCTTCAGTTCAAAGTGAGACTGTCGGCCAGTATCTTTCCAGCATCAACGGGAAATACGATCCAAACAATGTCTGGATTTACGACAACTTGAACGGCACTTGGGTTAGGGGAGGAGCCTCTAACATGCTTCAGCCTGGACAAGCAATGTGGGTTCTGATGACCACGCCTGCCACACTCCGACCCTAAGGCAACAGAGAGCTATCGCTGGGATTTGTTGTGCTGTCGAAAAACACCTAGATCTGTTCCGTGACCAAGTTCCCTGAATTGTAAGCCCGGATGCGGTACTGCTTCGTGCCGTCCGGGCTCTTCACAATGAGGCCACTGCTAGCATTCAATTGAACCGAGTTCGTGTCTTGCGGCGAAGCGCTGTGACAGCTAGACCCAAGACTATTCCTATCGCTATTGCGATTGCTGGAAAACCTGGAATCGCAAAGGGACTTGAGGGTTGATTCGACGCTTCGGTGCTTAGGACGGGTTGACCGACGCTTGTAACTCGTAACCGTTTGCGTAATCACAGGGGTTGCCTGAATACTCCAAGTAACCCGCGCTGATTTTTCTGTGGATTTATTGATGGCGATCACGGCGTATTCTCCATTCCTTGTCAAGTTTGCGGAGAAAGCGTATGACGTCACTTGGGACACACTTACGATTCTATTGTTGGGCGCAAGGCTTCGTCGCATTGATTGGTCGTGATGCATTAAGATCAGCGGTTTTCGTCTACAACGGGCCAGGCGCATCGATTACTATAGCTCTCTAAGAATGCATGAAAATTCTAGTCGATGTTCTCGATGAAATATTGAAACGCCAAGATTGGTCCTAGACAGACAAGACTCCAGTCAGCGAGCTTGGGATAAAATGAGTGAGTCAAAGGTGCAGGTGACGAGACAAGAACTCTTGCATCGGGAGGAGGTGCGTGGCCTCTTTGTTCTCGGAGTAATCGCCGCTATCCTTGCGTACAAGAGTGAACTTGCGTCGCTAATTTCTCCGGCAGGCGTTCACGTTGGTGACGCAATCGTGGAAATTCTCGTCGCGACTTGGAAGCTGCGCCTTCATGATGGCGATCGGCCTTTCCGACGACGTGTTTAGGCCCCGTGTGTGCAGTGCTTGCATTAGAATTGCTAAAGCACTATTATTCCTAGGGGTTAGTTATTTCTCCACCCTCGTTTTGCTGGGTGTTATTATTTTCTTGTTTGGTCAGGCCTGGTTCCAAAACTCCATGTGTATAGCATACGGTACTGGTTGCTTCAATAATTCTGTAGTTGTCAGTGTTCCAGTCTGTTCCGTGTTGTTAGCCGGATGGCTGTTTGCATCAAGATGGTTTCTGGCACAGTTGAAACGCTTGAAACAGTCGCACCTACGCGATGTGAAATGAGCATGCCGAGAGATGATCGGCTAATTTGAACGCTAAGGAATCGAGTTCTAAGAGGCCGGAGCATGTTGGACAGTTCATAGGCTTACGGTGTGCCGGGCGTGGCAGTTAACGGAGGCCATCGGGACAGAGATGCCTGAAAGTCAAAAGATTCCAGTCATTCATTACGGAATCGCAAGTGTTTTCGGCTAGGGACTCGGTAAGTGCAGGCTATGCCAACGTCTCTGCATCGGCGCTGGCTCGTTCCAGCTTTGCTGGTCTTTGTTGCGTTTACCTTGATTGCAGACCAAGCGGTCCTGCCTGTGAGTGCGCCTGTTACCCAGATGAGGCTGCACGTGTTCGCTAAAGGCATGACTTCCGGTAATGGACCTACAGTGTACGCCAATTACACGGCATACGGTTCACCAATTAACGTGACCAACACGTTCACGCAAGGCGATGCATATGTCTATACAATCGCGTTCGCGACCTTTTCCGCGACCAATTTCACCTGGATTTGGTACGATCCAACCGGAGCGGTCTATGAAACCGACAGGTTATACGCGATATGTGGTGCCGCATCGGGGGCGTTGTGCACATTATACGACCGGATCGCCATCGCTGGGACAGATGCTGTAACCAAGTTGGGAACTTGGCGGATGACTCTTTTTGCCGACCGTAGCATACTGTATTCGGACAGTTTCCAGTTAATATCCTACACTGAGGAGGATGACTCCTGGACGTTCAATGTCACTGCGTCAATGCATGCTCACGTAAGCCTTGACGTCACAATTCACCCGTATAATGGAACACGGACCGCTTACCTGTTCTCCATACCCGAAAACGATCTAACTGGTAATTACAGCGCATATGAGTACCGGACGAATAAGCCGTTACGAGTAATACATAACGTAGCGGGCTCCAAGGACAAGGCGACTGTTGTGTTTGGTGCACCGAAAGGAGACGGTTACAGGTTCACCGCAACTTTCGATTTAGCCGGGGCGTTCCGTCACGCAGGATTTAGTCCAGAGAGCCCCCTCATACTCGAATGGTATTGGGGTAGCCCTTACCCGATTCCTATGAAAGTCATAGTAATCCTCCCCGCGTTCTTCCAACTGGGCGGTGTTGTAGGAAATTATGGAGATTTCAGAACCACTACACTCGATAATAGGACGGCGGTATTCTTCTCCGGCATCTCGCCTCCGAATGGACGCTTTCACTGGATTGTCACCTATGCTCCTGTCGAGCAACCCAGTACGCTGTCTACAACAAGCGTCGTGCACACAGAGAACAAGACAGGCATGACCATTCAGCCCATTACAGTACCAGTCAGCCTCGAAAACACGCCGACTGGAGTCAGCACTGACCTCACCTTGTTGGGCTTGGTGGTCGCAGCGCTGATTGTGGGCTCTGCAGCATACGTTAGACGAAGACATAAGCCCCGACCGTGAGAGAAGTATGATTCTTCGCCAGCGTTAGCTTGTTTTCTGCGAGGCTTGTTCGGTTCGGTAGAACCGGAAGACCGAGAACCCAGGTTTGCCTTTGATCACGATCACCTACCACATCGACTAAGACTTTGACGACGCTAGTCTTCTAGATATGCGTCGTCGTTGCTAGCGACGAATGTGAAAGTCCGCAAGATGTCCATGCCCAAGATGCTAGGTATCCCTGAAAGGATCTGTTCTCTAACATTTTTGTCGGCAATTTCCACCTTCACTACATCAAAATGATCTAACGTCATGACACGAAACTCGCGCTTGCCCTGGGTTTGGGCTCTGGCGGTTTGAAATGTAAGCTTGCATTCGTCGGCCATTCGGCAATTCGGTCCATGAACCAAGTAGCAGGAACACAAGTCAACGGAAAAACGTAGGTTAGTGACTAACGGCAAAGACAAAACGCATATCTCTTTTCTGCGACTTTAAGCCGGCTCGCAAATCCTTGGTCCGACCGGGTCGAAGGTGTTAAATCAACTCAAGCAAACGTGTTTTCTAGCTTGAGTGACAACGTGAAAAGCCTGGTCATCCTGCTGTTGCTATTCTGTATGGCTACGATACCGATTTCGCAGGGAACCGCCCAGCAACTAGGTTATGCGAACCACCCAACTATTGTTCAGAATGTGACGACGAGTGTTAATTCCCCAACAACTATTGGCCCCTCCATAGGTACGATCAATCCAGCAATTTCAAGTGGTAATTTTTCTCTCGTTGCTTCTGGATTCACACAGCCCGAGGGCATGGCAATCGACTCTAACGGAAACATTTTCGTCGCGGAGGATCTGGGACAGTCGATCAAGGAAATTCACACCGATGGCACCATAGAGACGTTACTTTCAGGAACAAACTACAACGTGGGGCTTGCGATTGACGCCACAGGAAATCTGTTCTTCGCGTCCTATTGGGGAAATACCATTCAAGAACTGCCTGTGGGTTGTCATTCAATGAGTTGTGTTGTAACGGTGCTGAACACGGCCTATCCGCGTGGTGTAGGCGTGGATTCCTTAGGTAACTTGTACTTCACGTGGTCTAACAATAATCTGCCAGCCGGTAAAGGAAATGGAGGCCTGTCTGTTCTCAGCCCCAACGGAACTGTCACCGCGTTATTGACAGGTCTAGACCATCCAGACCTCCTATCGCTCGGTTCAGATGGTTGCGCGTACTGGGGAACCTACCCATACCAGCCTCCAGGTCCGTATTCAGGTATTTCCGAAGTTGAGAAGTATTGCCTTGGCGACTCAACTGCTGAAATACTCTATCAAGACACGGTTCACACTACTTTTCCGAATTTCGGCCCAATAGTTCAAGTAATCCCCGACGTTGCGGGAGTGCTCTACTGGACGCAGGATAGCGACAATGCCTCTTGGATCTGGAAGCTAAACGAAACCGCGTCTCCCAATTCGTCTCTTGTTATGGATATGCCATGTGTTGGAATCGGACAATGTGGCCTACCTTGCTCACCGTATTGTGTGAATATTCACGGCCTAGTGTTCGACGCGTATGGGAACGGGTATTTTGACAACTACTACACATATGGAGGTGCGTCTGCAGCTTCCCTGATTAGACCGGCAGATGGCGGTGCCGATGGAACTGTCTACCGTCTAAGCCACGTGGCAAGCCCGAGAATAGAGCTAATGGTGACTCCTCAAATGCCCGTGAACGGCACGCTCATTGATGGCAGTTACCAAACCCTAACAGCAAAAGTGACCAGCAACCCTCCGAGCACGTTTGTGACCGGGACAAATGTAACGATTTACGTGAACGGCGCACCAATCTGCACCAACCAAATTTCGCCAACCACAGGCTTAGTCTCATGCCCCTACGAAGTAACGACGCAGGGCACGTATCGGTGGAATGGCACAGCACAGAAACCCGGAACATTCAAGCCTGCCGTAGCGCCGCAACCAACATTCACATTCACCGCTGGCCCAGTCGGAGCCGTCAGTCTCGTCGCAGGTTGGAACCTAATCTCGCTGCCGCTTGTCCCCGCGAATACGATGATTGGTAAGGTTCTCGGCGCGCAGCTGGCGGCGAATGATTTCGCAAGCGTCTGGTCCTATCAGAAAGGCAAATGGATCTTCGCTACTCAAAGCAATGGGAACTTGTCAGGCCCGCTGACAATGATGAGCGACGGCCTTGGTTACTGGGTTTTCATGACTAAGGCGGGCACGTTGTACGTAACCGGCACCGTCATACCTCCAGCTGCGAGTCCTCCAGCCTATGCGCTAACTGGCGGGTGGAATCTTGTCGGTTTCAAACCTCAGCCCCAGGTTGTTCCTGAGACCGTAGGGAACTATCTAACGAGCATCAACGGCGCATATGATTCGAGCAATGTCTGGGTCTACACGGGGACTGGCTGGGTAAGAGCGGACGCCAGCTACATGCTTCAACCAGGCCAGGGTATGTGGCTCCTTATGACTGCACCAGCAATGCTAAGGCCATAAGAACTCAGCGGACCCGAACCCTTTTCGGTTCAAATCCCTCCGGACCCGCCACTAATTGAGAAGCTACTGGAATAATCGCGCGAGCGATGCCTACGCACTGGTTTGGAACAAGCGATTGGTAGTGCAAGTGGTTTCTGGGGGGCGCACCATGGTCTCATCGATGACGTCTTTTCACTCAGCATCGTTTGCGGCAACCATAGTTAGGCGTTGGTGAGGATTCAGGCTTCTGCAACTGCCAACGATGACAGAAGAATCAATACTGCGCCGATGAGGGTTGCTGGAGTATACGTTTCTCCTAGGAGCAGAGTTGAGAGGGCCATTGCGAAAATGATTTCTAGCAACCCGATTACGGATGCTATTGTCGCTGTTACGGTTTTCAGACCGGCCAGCCAAAATACGTAAGGAAGAACGGTGCACATAATCGCCGTATATGCCACCATCACCCATCCCTGAAACGTGATGGTTGTTGGATGAAGACTTCCCGAAAGTAGAGCCATTGGGAGCAACACTAACGCTGTAACAAACATTACTACGCTTGAAAGGCCTGCGACCGTCCGTTCCGTTTTGGAGAACGCATGCTTGTGCAGAACTATGAAGAATACCCAGATCAAGCCTGATGAGAATACAAGGATGTCGCCGAAGAATTCGCCCCGACTAAGGGCAGCGAGGTTGCCGTTGGTTGTAACTAGGACGGCGCCTATCACGCCGAGAGATACTCCTAACCCTTTTCGTGTGCCAAACTTTTCCCCGAGAAATTTCCAGCTTAGCATCGCTACGAAAATCACGTTTAGGTTTACCAGCAATGCTGTCTTGGCGGGCGTGGTGTAGAGTAAGCCAACGAACTGAATCGTGTATGCCACTCCATTCAGGAGGCCGAGTGCCCACACTGTGGGCTCCTTGAAGAGCGATTTGCTGATTTTCCGATACGGAACAAAAACAACGAACAGTACCACAGCCGACAGGGCCATTCTCAGGAACGCGAATTCGAAAGCGTTTAGGTAAGATAAGCCGATCTTGATGCTGACGAACGAGCTGCCCCAAAGTATGCTGGATAAAACAAGGAGAGCTGTTGCCGAATTCCTTCCCGCGTCCAAATCACATCACCTATAGCATGAACCATAATGACTCATTCGCACACAGCACGGGAAGAGACTAAACCTGGAACTCTTCCCCATCTTATACGTGTACATCTTGGGAGCAAAGGGTAGGTGAGACTCGCTATCCTAGTTGCATGGGTTATTGGATCGGATTGCTAGCCGGGCGAAAGACGCACATCTCGTTGGTGTTGTGAAAGGGCTTAAGCTTTTTGAGTTCAAATCCTTGTTCCCGAGGTAGACCAACGTGATCTCTATGTGTCCGAATCGTCCCTTCCGTAAATACAAGTATCTTCAAATTCCAATTTCACTTATTGCTTGAGAATGTATGCTACGGAACTTCACAAGAGGCGGTTGATTACTGGAGCTTCGTGCTTCAACGAGCACCCGTTACGGCTCTGACTTTCGGCTCCAAGACCGTCCAAAGCCAATCAGCGAACTCGTGGAAGCCTTTTAAGCGGATGAACAAAGTGCGTGGCGGGATCTTCGCATGCTTAGATCTCTGGAGGGAGAGGTCGCCTTGGTGACCGGGGCGAGCCGGGGAATCGGCAGAGCTGTTGCCCTTCGGCTGGCGCGACAGGGAGCCGACTTGGTCATTACCGGCCGCACTGCGGACGATCTAGCCGGTTTGGCTCGAGAACTGCAGGATGTCAGGAGGAAAGTCCTTGTTGTAGTGGGCGATGCTACCAAGGAACAAGACGTGGTCCATTCCGTACGAAGAACCAAAGACATGTTTGGGAAGGTCGACATTCTGGTCAATAACGTTGGGATAGGAGCTTACAAGCCGTTCAGCGACACGACCGTTGATGATTACGACGCAATGGTCGATGCTAATTTTCGGAGCGCCTTCCTCTATACCCGGTTTGTAGTTCCTCTGATGATCGAACGTCATTACGGGCAAATCATTACAATTTCTTCGGGCTCAGGAAAGGCCGGATATGCCGGCGAAGCTGTATACTGTGGTACGAAATTTGCGGAAATGGGTCTGATGGAATCGCTGGACCGCGAGCTGATGCAGCACAACATCAAAGTGTGCGTCGTGTGTCCCGGGGGAGTAAACACATACTTTGCCCTAGGCGCCGGAAGGACGAAAGGCGACCCAGCCTTGGCGGAAATGCTGGATCCTGAAGACGTAGCCGAGGCCGTGAATTTCATTGCGGCCCAACCGTGGAAGTGCATGATTACCGAGATTAGTCTTCGACCGGTTACTGAAGCGCGATACTAAGAAAGGAACTCGCGATTTCCACTAATTTCATCTGATTGCATCGGATATTCTACTACACTAGGTCTCGCTTCTTCACCTTCACTGAGGAAGGATCGTCTGAGGAGAACTGTCGGCACGTACGCTCGGGTGCATGCAGTTAATGATTGAAGCTACCCTGGCTCATACGCCACAGGCTCGCCTGAGTGATCCACGCCCAGTCTTTGCCACGAGAAGGGGATCCTGCCCCCAATATTCCGGCCTGAGCAGCTCAAGGCTCAGGAACCCATCATACCCAATATTCTTCAAACTAGTTGTGAAGACGGTCAAATCGATATCGCCTTCACCCGGATACAGGCGGTTAGCATCAGTAAGCTTGTTCTTTTCACCGCGCTCAGAGTCATTCACATGTGCGAGGAAAACCTGATCACGCTTCAATTGAGATATGTCGGAGAACCTTGAATCGCTTATGTGCATGTGAAACGAGTCCAATACGAGTCCAACATTCGCGCGGCCAACTTGCTTTATGGTTTCTATGGCTGCTTGAAGGTTGTTGATGCTGCACTCTCGCATTCCGAGGAACTCTAAACCTAGCTTAATGTTGTTTCCGCAGTAATCTGCAAGTTCTTCGAGTGCGTCCGCGGTTTGAGAGATAGTGTCCTCCGTGCTCATGCTCTTTCGAGCGGGAGATGGGACGGGGATCAGTAGGTTACAGTTGAGTTGGTTGGCGGTGTCAACAACTTTGCCGGTGCGGTTCAGAAGCTCAGAGAACTCACGTTTACCGAGTAGGTTAAAGTTTTCAGGGCCGTTGATGCTCACCGTTTCAATCCCTTGCTCTTGAACCAGGGCCTTGATTCCAGCAACGGTGCCATTCTCTAGGGCAGCTTCGATTTTGTCCATGGTGAATTCTACCGCCCCGAACCCTGCCTGCTTCGAAATGCGAAGGAAAGCCTCCGTCGGCGTTGTTCGCAGCGTATCTTGGTTCATGCAGGCCTTCACACGATTGCACCACTTTAGAGCGGTAACTGCACTGTTTTGCCTGACTGAGCAGAGCGGTAGCAGGCTTCAATTAGTTCAATCACCTTGTACCCATCCTCAACGGTGATTGGAGTTTTCCCTTTTTCCGTAATCGCGTCTAGGAAGAGCCTGTCTTCTTCATCTACGCCCCAACTCGTGGTTTGCGGTAAGTAATGGAACTCTTCCACTTGGGTTGGAGCATCCAGCTCTAGCGTGTAGCTGACGCGGTTCATTTCCTCAGTAATCACGCTTGCGTGGTCTCCGATTATCTCAACCCGTTCGAATGGTACAATCCAAGATGCGTGGCCTGAGGAGAAAATTGGAACTTGCAAACCTGACTCATGTTTGAAATTGATCCAGAAGTCATTCAGCATGCTCGTGTAAACGTTCGCTTCAGCCCTGCAGGTTACTTCCTTAACTTCTCCAAAGAGCCAACGGGCCATGTCGAGCATATGAAGCGTCGTATCGTAGAGATGCCCCCCCGATATCTTCGCATCCGCACCCCACGCGGGTCGCTGAAGTTCGCCAGTAACCATCTTCATGATAACCATGTAGGGTTTGATCTTGCGGGATTCGATGAGTTCCTTCACTCTCTTGTAGACCAGTGAGAATCGGCGATTGTGCCCTACTTGAAAGAGAACTCCGGTGGATCTCACGGTGTCCACCAGGTCCCTCGCGTGTTCCAGTTTAATGACCATTGGTTTCTCACAAAATATGTTCAGGCGCTTGGAGAGTGCATATTTCAGAGCGTCGTAATGGTAAACGTTGGGCGTCACGATGTAGACGGCGTCAAGTTTTTCCGAACCGATGAGGTCCTCATACGTCTTGTAGCCTTTGCACGAATACTTCTTCGCTGTTGATTCAGCAATTGTGTCTACAACATCGGCGACTCCAACTATTCGAGCCCGTTTGTCCCTTGAGAGAACCGATAGGTGGTTCTGCGCCTGCGTGCCTAGACCAACTATGCCAACATTAATCATCAGTGAGCACCCAGAAGCGTTCCACTCAAACACGTTTGGAGTATAACTGATTTTGCGTTCGCAGGATTTTGCGATTACGAAAAAATTCAGGAGCGAATGTTACGCGGTCTTGTTGACGAAGTGGCAGGCGGCGAAGTGGCCGGGTGAGATTTCCTCAAGCGGCGGGGTCGAGGAAGTACAGATGCCCTCGGCGAAGGGGCATCGGGGATTGAACTTGCATCCGGGCGGAGGGTCAATGGCGCTTGGTACTTCGCCTTTGATTTCGGTCTGGAGAAGGTTGCGTGTGGTTGGGTCGGGAACTGGGGCTGAGGATATCAGGGCGATGGTGTAAGGGTGACGAGGCTTAGAAATCACCTCTTTGCATGGCCCATATTCGACCACGCTACCTGCGTACATTACCGCGACAAAATCAGCCATGTACTTGGCGACTGCAATGTTATGCGTGATCAACATGTACGTGAGCTTGAACTCATCCTGAAGGTTGAGGAGCAGTTTGAGTATCTGTGCCTGAACGGAGGCGTCAAGTGCACTCGTGGGTTCATCTAGGATTACTAAAGATGGTTGAATTGCTATGGCCCTAGCTATCGCGACCCGCTGCTTCTGGCCTCCACTAAGTTGCTTAGGCAAACGGTCTGCAAAATCCGCTGACAGACCAACGAGTTGAAGGCTTCTCTCCACGGCCTGGTTGACAGCGTTCTTGTCCCATTTCATTAACCCATAGAGCGGCTCCCCAATCGATCGACCAACTTTCATTCGAGGGTCGAGAGAGGATTCAGGATCTTGGTAGACCATCTGCATGTCTCGGTACAACTCGTTACGGTCGGTCTTCCCCACGACGATCTCCTTCGCCTGAAAGAACATTTTTCCTCCCGTCGGAGTCGTCATTAGCGCAATTGTTCTCGCGAGCGTGGTCTTCCCGCAACCAGACTCACCAACAATGGCTGATGTCGCGCCTTTCGGGATATTGAGCGAGACACCGTCTACAGCCTTAACGTAGCGTTGTTCTCGGCGCGAGAAGGGATTCAGCCCTTTACGTACGGGGAAGTACTTCTTGAGGTCCTCGGTTCTCAGTATTGTCTCAGTTCTGGCCGTCATATAGGAAGCACGACACCTTCTGGTTTTTTCCTTGTTGAATTAGTTGAGGGCGCTTGATGGTGCAGATCCCCATCGCTTGAGGGCATCGGGGTGCAAATTTGCAGCCGACTGGCAATTCTCTCAGATCAGGGAGCGAGCCTGCAATCGGTTTGAGTTGGCTATCGCTTTTGTAGCCGGATGGGATACATGAAAGCAGCCCCGACGTGTACGGGTGTAGCGGGTGTGAGAAGAGCACACGCACGTCTGCGTCTTCTACTATCTCTCCAGCATACATTACTACAACTCTGTCCGCAACTTGGCTTGCGACGGCGAGGTCGTGGGTTACGAGTAGAATGCTCGTCCTCACTTTCCTGATGAGTTCCTTCATCAATTTGAGTACTTGCGCCTGCGTTGTCACATCCAACGCCGTTGTAGGTTCATCGGCGACGAGCAGAGCAGGCTCTTGAGAGAGCGCCATGGCAATCATGACTCGCTGCGTCATACCCCCGGATAATTCGAATGGGTATCGGTCCAAGACCTGATCGGGGTCAGGTATCCTGACTAGCTTTAGGTACCGAGTGGCTTCTTCCTTAAGATCGGACGGAATCCGACGCCTAAACCTCACACCATGCCTCAGTTGCCGAGCGTTTCGCTTGTAGGTTCTCTGCATGATTTCGCTTTCAAGAGTCGCCCGTCCGTCCTTCCGTAATTCGCGAACAAGAATCGCCTCAGCAATTTGATCTCCGACTTTGTACACGGGACTGAGACTGGTGAGTGGTTCCTGGAAGATCATGGCGATTTCCGTGCCCCGATATTCCCTAATCCTGTTTCCCTTCAGTTGCAGGAGGTCTGTATCCTTGTACCGGATCGAGCCCCCAACGATCTTTGCGGGGGGTTTGGGAAGCAGCCCGATTACTGAGAGACCTAACGTGGATTTTCCGCAACCCGATTCACCGACTACGGCTAGGAATTCATCTTGGAGGAGCTCGAGGTTTACGTGGTCGATGGCGGTTATGGAGCCTGACCTGGCTTCGTAGGCGACCGTAAGCCCCTGAATGTCCAGAAGTAGCCCCATTACGCGGCCTCCAACGCATCTCTAAGACCATCGCCGAGAAGACTGAAGCCTACGACGGCTAGGGCAATTACAAGGCCGGGTATGATGGGTAGCCAAGGGGCCGTGATCAAGTAATCCTGTGACGTGCTAATCATTTCACCCAAGTCAGGCTGGGGTGGTCGCACTGACAATCCAAGATAGCTGAGGCCGGCGTACGTCAAAACAACTGTTGCAACATCCAGTGTAGCGTAAATCAGCAAAGTGAGTGAGATGTTCGGTAGAACATGTTTGAAAATTATGCCGAGGGTTCTTTGACCGGCGAAGCGCGCGGCTTCGATGTAATTCTGGTGGGAGACTCTGAGGGCTTCTCCCCTTGCGACTCGAGCGTATGGTGGCCACCAGATCACCATTAAAGCGAACATCATGTGGTTGAGACCTGGACCTAGGGCCACCGCGATTACCATCGCTATGACTAGTGCCGGGAGCGAGAAGATGACGTCGGTGAATCGCATCAAGAGTTCGTCGAGCAAGCCACCTTTGAGAGCTGCAACGGCGCCGATCATGGCTCCAACGATTAGAGCTACGCCCACCACGGCGAAGCTGACGGACAGATCGTTGGGTATGCTCCAGAGCACGCGGCTGAAGACATCACGGCCGAGGAAATCGATGCCGAACAAATGGGACGGTGAAGGCGCGGCAAGCGAGGGGCCAACATTCTGCAAGAGCGGGTCGTAAGGCGTTACCGTAACGTTTACGAGATCCGCGATGAAAACCGCGACCCCCGCCACCAGATAGATTGCCACGATCCCGAATCCAATCGCACCCTCCTTGGTGCGGAAGATCAGCGAAAAGAAATTTCGAATAGCTGACGAAGAACGTTGACTTAGGTGCTTAGCTTCCAATAGTTGACATCAACCAAGCCTGACTTGAGGATCCACGACTGCGTACAATATGTCTGCCACCAAGTTCGCGGTGACAATGACTAGAGCAAACACGATAGCTGTGCCCAGTATCCCAGGGTAGTCTTGTCCGTTGAGAGCTTGAACCACGTAGCGCCCCATCCCAGGGTAGGAGAATACGTTCTCTACGAAAATGGTTCCCGTTATCAGCCAAGTTACAATTAGTGAGGAAAGCGAAACTATCGGTATTAGTGCATGGCGGAGACCATGCTTGTAGAACACGGTGTTCTCATCCAATCCCTTCGCTCTCGCTGTTCGGATGTAATTCGTATGCATGATCTCGAGAAGTGAGCTGCGGAGTACTCTGGTGACGATTCCGAAGGTGACTAAGGCGAGTGCGCTGCTTGGGAGAATTACGTGAATGAGTGCACTTGTGAAGTATGGGAAGTTGCCCTCAATTAGGCTATCAATTATCGGGAGACCCGTAATCCAGAACGGTCTAGTAAGGTTCGGATCATACGCCCCGCCGCTTGGCAATATGCGGAAAATGTACGAGAACAAAATCAGGAGCAGCAACGCGACGAAGAATGGGGGAGAAGCATAACCTGTCAGGTAGAAAGCTCGAATCGTTGCGTCAATCGGCGTGTGATGATATCTAGCTGATACCACTCCTAGAAGTACGCCGACGACAAGTGTCATGACGATCGCGAATAGTGCAATCTGTAGAGTGTAGGGAAGAGTTTGAGTAATCACCGTGGTTACGGGAAGGAAGTTTCGCGACGGCGAATACCCTAAGTTTCCTTGCACCAAGTTCGTCAAATAGTAGTAGTATTGGACGAAGACGGGGTCGCGAAGGTGGTATTTCTGGGCGTAGGCTTCGGCAAGTTCCGGATGCATTCCTGCGGCTTTCCCTAGCCAAGCGTAGACCGGGTCTCCGCCTAGGCTATGAGATAATACGAAAGTTATCGTCAAAACACTGAGGAGAACGAGCCCCCCGAAGGCAACCCTACGTGCTATGTATTTTGGTAGGTTCATTCCGGCTGGGACCAATTTCCTATTGGTGGGTGTTCCTTACCCCTCCGTGTTCACGACGGATGGGTAAGGTCGGTGTCGAGGAGGGCTTAGCTTCCTACGAAGGTTACTGTGTTGAAGATGACTGTTGAGCTTATGCCGGTGAACACTGGGTCTAGCAAGGCGCTTTTGACGACGCTCTTGTCCCACGCGACCGATCCTCCACCGAAGACTAGTTTTATCGCCCCCAGCCAGATGTAGGGCGCGTCGTCGTACATTTGCTTCTGGGCTGAAGTACATAGACTCTTGATGGTATTGGCGTCGTTTGTGGATGTCCAGGCGTCGACACATGCTTGGACGGTGGGGTTTGAGTAGATCGCATAATTGTTTGCAGGCGTGTTTTTGTTCGCAAATAGAATCCATGCGTCAGCTGGTGTTGGTGCGCCAGGTGCAAAGGTTCCGGTTCCGAACCAGGTGAACTGTGCCACTTGCTCAGCCGCGGCCACGCCCTGTTGGTATGTTCCTGCCCCAGCTACGTACGGGAGGGCCCATTGGTTGCCAGGTGTAACCTCAATGGTGATGGTTATTCCGATCTGGGCAAGGTCTGCTTGGACTATCTGCGCTGTGGAATAACAGTATGTGCAGCCTGAGACAACTCTGAATTCAAGTGGCGCAAGCTTCGAGACATCCACACCGGATTGGGCTAGGTATTGCTTTGCGACGGTTAGGTCATTCGAATATTGTGGCAGGTTGCCCAAATCATACCAGTCCTTTTGGGCAGGATACTCTGGGCCAATCATGGGAGCCAATCCCCCGAAGAAGACGCGTTGAGAAATATCTGTCAAGTTCACAGCATGAACGACGGCTTGACGGAAAGCCGTAATATTCGTCGGATAGCGGCGAGTGTTCATGGAGATGCCGACAAAGGCCATCGAGGAATCTGGCATCACGAAGTATCCATACTTGTCAGGGTTCTTAAGGACATTAGGCCAGTTCTGGCTTTGAATTCCAGAAATTTGTGCGGCCCCAGTGGATAGGTCTGTAAACCTTGCCACATCATCCGATTTCGCGTATATGATAACGTTCTGCACATGCCCTGGGTCCAGGTAGGCATTAGCTTGGACGTCAGCGGCACTCAGGCTTGTTCCCCAATAAGTTGGATTCTTGGCGAATTTGACATACGAGTTCTCTGAAACATCCGTCACAGTGTACGGGCCGGTGCCAGGAATTGGTTTCTGGTTGAAGTTAGTGTTGAAGGTTACAGGTGTGCCGAAGCCTCCGTTGTCTAGCACATACTGCGTGTCAAAGATCAGGCCGACAAATGCGACGAGTGTGTGTGGGAACCAGAGAAACGGAGCTTTGAGGTGGAATACTATCTGGTATGGTCCTGTGACATACATCGGCCAGCTGCTGTCTTGCATTATCTTCATCAAATCAGCTGACGGGTTTATCAAACCACTCTGGGCCATCAGAGCCAGAGTAGCAGGTCCGAAGTCGGCCTTCGACATATCGAAGACGCTGTAGCCGTTGAGGAAGGCGCTACTGTTGCTGGTCAAGTAGTAGAGACCATACATTTGCCCCCAGACTTGGTACGCATTGAATGGGTCGCCGTTTGAGAACGTAACACCGTGCCGCAGGTTGAAAGTGTAGGTCGTTCCGTCTGAAGAGGCGGACCAATCGGTGGCAAGCATTGGGAGGACCTTCACATCCCCGCTCGAATAGAGCGCATTGCCATCAAGCGTAACAAGGGATTGGTAGACGGTGTATGTCAACCAGTCAGGGTAGGGAATCGCGTAAACCGAGTTAAGTTGGTTCAAATCCCCGCTGGGCCAGAACGGGTCGTCAATCACAAGTGTTGAAGGCGCGGCCGGTTGCGTCGCGCTTGTTGCAGTCGTCGTAGTAGGCGCCGACGGCGCAACTTGCGAATTGTAATAATAAACACCGGCAACCAGAATCAATACAATTATGACAACGGCTATGATAGGTTTCTTCGCACGAGAAGAAGTGCTCATAGAAATCAGCGAACTTAATCGCTGAAATTTGCATATAACACTTTGGGAAAGGAAGTACCACGCAGCCGGATTCTTATTGAACACTATCCGCTGTCGGCCTTGACAATACTGTCGGATTGCCAACGGACTCTTCCAGACAACGCATTATCCGGCCAGTGACTTGGCCGCAAGCTCACAAGTGAATTTCATGTGGGCGCTGTCAGCGAAAGTTAATCGCTGTTTGATTATCGTAAGTAAGCTAGGCCCTAATGCGAAAGAAGTTGTCGCATCGCCAATCGTTATTATATCTCCAACATTACTCTGGGAAAGATTACGATGATGCACGATTCCGAAATCGTAGTAGTCGGCGGTGGTTGTGTTGGAACTAGCATTGCCTACCATCTCGCCAAACTAGGCGCGAAAGGGGTCACATTATTCGAACGGGATCACTTGGCTTGGGGAGCTACGGGTAAATCGAGCGCAATCGTAAACTTGGGAGTATGGAACGCAAGCAACCCGTTGACACAAATGCTTTTGGAAAGCATCAACGTCTTCCACAACTTTGACCGCGAGATAGGGGGCAGATGCGGTTTCACGGAAACCGGTTGGATTGGGGTCAGCGGAGCCGTTCATGAAGATAGGGTGAGAAGAGTCTCAACCTTCCAAAGGGAAATGGGTGCAGTTACGAGGCTTGTCTCGCCGTCAGAGGTTAAGCAAATCGCGCCTGCTGCATTAACGGACGATTTGAAGGTGGCTGTTTACGAGCCTCAATCTGGTTACGCGGATCCGGTTGACACGACGAACTCCGTTGCCGCTAGAGCGGAGAAACTAGGCGCCAAAATTCTCACCGGCTGCAAGGTCACCGGTTTTCTACAAGAGGGAGACCGAGTTACCGGAATTCGGACCACTAATGGGGATGTGGCTGCGAGGAAGGTTATCGTTGCAGCGAATGTGTGGTCTCTGAAATTACTACAGGGACTTGGAGTCGATTTGCCGATTACCCCGACCAGAAAACAGGTCTGTCTTTTCAAACTCACCGGCGAAACTGGAAAGCCCAACTTGATAATGGATGACTTTGTCAACGACCTCTACATGAAACCTGAGAACGAACAAACACTAGTAGGCGAGATAGAGACACCCGGCCTGCCAGTTGACCCAGACAATTTCATGGATGCAGTGGATTACGAAACAATTCCGAAACTGGGTAAGAAGTTAGTTCATCGCTTCCCAGCGATGGAGGCGGCCGTGAGCAGAGGCGGTTACGCCGGCCCATACGATGTCTCCCCCGATGGACACCCAATCTTAGACGAGGTCCCGGGTCATGACGGGCTCTTCTGTGCGGTCGGCTTCAGCGGCCACGGGTTTCGGTTCTCACCGTGCACGGGACGTCTAATGGCGGAATTCGTTCTCGACGGTAAGACCAAGGGAGTCGATATTCGAGAGTTTAGGTTTAGCCGCTTTGCTGAGGGCAAACCCGTCAAGCTCGTGTCTTAGCGGAACTGAATTGGCGTTTGCGCTATTCTAAGTGAGCCCAACGCTCGTCTTTCGATGATTCTATGATCGCGTCCATTAACACGCAGTTCTGGTAGCCGTCATCAAAAGTGGCGCCGTCAGGCCCCACTTCTTTGTCGTTCACAATGCAGTCGGTTAGATGGTGGACCTCGTTCACGAAAGTATGCTCAAATCCGAATCCGCCTCCTTGCTCCGGCCAGAACTTCTCCATCGTTGGATGTGCTCTCGACGTTACCAGAACATCGCGGAACCCTCTCTTTTCGTTCGGGTCCTTCAAGGTGAATATTTCCAGCTCGTTGAGCCTCTCCAAATTGAATCGCAGTGAACCCTCACTACCTGTCACTTCGAAACGCAGGAAATCCTTCCTGCCTGGAGCCATCCAACTTGTTTCGATGGTTCCGAGTGCACCGTTAGCGAACTTGAGTGCGGCTACGGCTGAGTCTTCGACTTCGACCTTCCCCTTCTTTTCCGGAGATTCGGGAATTGGGCGCTCCTTGACGAATGTGGCTGTTGCCCCTACAACCGCTGTGATCTCTCCCGTTAGGAATCTAGCAATGTCCAGTATGTGTGATCCCAAATCGCTGACTGGTCCGTAGCCCGCGGTTTCGGATCTGAATTGCCAAACGAGGGGAAAGTTAGGGTCAGTGAACCCCAAGTCGCCAACTTCGATGTTGAGGTATGCGCCTCGGAAGTTCAGGACACGGCCCACAAATCCTTCCTGTATGAGTTTCCTAGCATAACTTACTGCGGGAATGAATCGGAAATTGAAGGCGGTCATGTGCTTCATTCCCGATTTCCTTGCGGCATGAAGCATAGCTTCAGCCTCCCGTCTGTTCCTTGCCATTGGCTTCTCGCAGAGAACATGTTTCCCAGCCTCCAGCGATAGAATTGAAGCTTCGGCGTGGAGATTCGGCGGAGTACAGATGTCTACGACATCAACTTCAGGATCCTTAACCAGCATCTTCCAATCGGCAAAGGTCTTCTTGAAGCCGAACCTCTTGGCGAAGGATTCTACTCTTTCACGGTTTCTCCCGCTCACTCCAACGAGAACGGGGCGCGCGGGAGGGGGATAATAGTACAGCGGCATGTTCAGCCACGCCATGGCGTGGGCTCTGCCTATGTTGTAACCGAGCATTCCGATTCCTAGATTAGCAGTGGCCGGGCGATTGGACAAGCTTGCCAGCCTCACAACTCAGACAAGCTGAGGTTCGACCCTGATTGGACAGCGTAGATTGAACGGGAGTTATGGTTTGACGGTGACTTTGGCATCTTCCCGGCTTAGCAGCTTCTCCAACGCCTTCGGGACCTCTGCAACCGGGTATCTGCTGGTGATGATTTTTGTTGTGTCGAATCTGCCTGACGCCATGAGTTTGATGACACTGGGCCAGACTCCTGCTCCTGCGTGCCCCTGGGTACCATACGCTTGGAGCGCGCGGACTTGGTACATTTCGAAGAATACCGGCGCAGCTTTGTCGGCTCTTCCGATGTCCACGATCTTCCCACCGATCGCCATGCATTGTTCGGCTTGCGGCATGATGAAGCTTGGGTCTCCAGCGGCTTCGACGTGCATGTCCACGCCTTCTCCCCCAGTGAGTTCGAGTAGCTTCTGCCAGGGTTGGGTTCCAGATTTCTGTAGTTCGAATGGGTCGAAAACTTCGTCTGCACCAACTTCTCTCGCTATGTGCGCGCGTGACTTCATGGGTTCGAAAGCGAATATTCGTCCGGCACCTGCGGCTTTCGCTAGGCCGACGGCGCCCAAGCCTATCGGGCCGGTTCCCCAGACTGCGAC
>JBAVCK010000104.1:0-2675 GCA_049586635.1 Bathyarchaeia archaeon | reverse complement strand
ATACCAGGCTGAACTACCGGCCCCGAACCCTAGAAAACCAGCTCTCCTTTAAACGGTTTATTCGAGGCAGTATGCTGATTAGAGAAAAAACGACGGCGGGTTTGTTGACCCCTTCACCCGCCTAAGGTCATACTCGGTGGGCAGTGAAGACACACCTCATATGACCCAGCTCCGCATATCGTACATTGTGAGCAGTTGTTACCGTAGCAATCCCGGCACTCGGCGCATCTCCCTATTGTCCCCAAACATTCTCACCTCCATACGGCTGACTTCGGGTTGATAACGTCACCAAGTGGGATATTTTCCCTGGCAGAGTTCTTGGAGCGCGGCCCACCGCTGCTCCACCTGGGCCTTCAGAGCGTTCAGCTCGTCAGTGTACTGAGGTAGGAATAGGTGGCTGAATCGTCCCTGCATGCGGAGGAAGGTTTCGAGTGGTTCAACATGAGGGTTGAAGCTGAGCTTGTACTTTCCTCTCTCAACTTCATACAGGGGGAAGTAGCGAGTTTGAACCGCGAGCCTTCCCATCTGGATTGTTTGTTCCGTCTTGAAACGCCAGCCCAGCGGGCAGGGGGCGATTGCGTGAATTAAGGCCGGGCCATCGACCGCTGCTGCCTTCTGAACTTTAGTTATGAAGTCACTCCAATAGGCGGTTGAGGCTGTGGCCGCGTAATCTACGTGGTGTGCTAGTGCAATCGCGACAAGATCTTTCTTCGGCCCTGTCTTCCCCGGCGATGCTACGCCGATTGGCGTGGTTGTTGTCCAAGCTCCTTCGGGTGTCGCGCTGGAACGCTGAATTCCCGTATTCATGTACGCTTCGTTGTCATAACATATGTAGACGAAGTCGTGCCTTCTTTCGAAAGCTCCTGAAAGCGCTTGTAGACCGATGTCGAAAGTTCCGCCGTCGCCGCCGAATATTACTATGTCGGCATCCAGCTTCCCGCCGTTCATTGATTTCAGGTAGGTCTCGACTCCACTCGCTATGGCTGGTGCGTTTTCGAAGAGCCCGTGAACCCAAGGGACCCGCCAAGCGGTGTAGGGGTAGATCGTCGTTGCTACTTCAAGACAACCGGTTGCGTTAACGACATACGTCGGCCGTTTCAATGCTTTCAATGTCATTCGGGCTGTGATCGATGCGCCGCAGCCAGCGCAGAGTCGGTGTCCTGGGCCGTATAGTTCTTCGACTTGCAGCTCTCTGAGGGTTGGCATCTACTCTCGCACCCCCGCAAACTCCATCTCTAGGCCCGTGGGCCTTGATGCGGCTCCAAGCCCGGTCCGGAAGATCTGTTCAATGCTGTCGGGCGAGAGGTCGCGGCCTCCCAGCCCAGCTACCACATCTAAGACTCTTGGTTGCCCTGAGCGGTTGTAGAGTGAGCAGACTACGTCGCTGCCTAGTGGCCCACAATGGGCGCCTATGCTAAGCGCTCGTTCTAGGACTATTACGACATCGAGGTGTTCAAGCAGTTTCCCGACCTGTTCATGTGGGAATGGCCTGAAGAGTGCGATTTTCATCGCGCCCACAGGTAGGCCTTGTTTTCGTAGATTGCGGGCGACCCATCTCACAGTCCCTGATGCGCTCCCTAGGGAAACGATCGCTACCTTCGCGTCTTCCAAAGCGTAAGGGGTAATCTCCTCGTAGCGGCGGCTCGTTAGTTCAGCGAATTCTTTTGTCACTTCGCTGAAGACTTCCGGGACGGCTCGCATCGCCTCGTCCTGTTGTTTCTTGAACTCCGTGTAGTAGTCAGGTAGGGTTAGCGTCCCAAACGTAATTGGTTTCTTGGCGTCGAGCTTCAGGCTAGATTGTCTCGCGGGTAGAAACTTGTTTGCTTCGGTCTGATCGACTAGTTCTAGAGGTTCAACTGAGTGCGTTATCACGTAGCCATCCATGTTTACCGTGAATGGTAATGAGACACGCTCATCTTCTGCAATTCGGTAGGCCTGCATTACCCAATCGTATCCTTCCTGCGCGTTCTCAACGTAGAGTTGAATCCACCCGGAATCTCTTGAGCCCATCATGTCGGAGTGATCGCCGTGAATGTTGATGGGAGCCGAGAGTGCTCGGTTGGCGACCGCCATCACAATTGGGCATCTAAGACCTGACGTAAGGTAGAGGACTTCATGCATCAGAGCCAACCCCTGGCTGGAAGTTGCAGTGAACACACGTCCACCGGCCAGGCACGCCCCAACACACGCTGAAAGGGCAGAGTGCTCGGATTCTACGTTCACAAACTTCGCTTTGGTCTCGCCGCCCGCCACAAGGTCAGCGAGGCGTTCGACAATTATTGTCTGCGGTGTAATCGGATACGCTGAGATGAAATCCACGTTTGACTGGATTACTGCCTTTGCGATTGCTTCTGATCCACTCATCGGGACCAGTTGGGTCTTCTTCGTATTTTGCATCCTTCATTCTTCCTCCATCGTGATTGCTTTGACTGGACATTCAACTGCGCATATGCCGCATCCCTTGCAATAGTTGTAGTCGAAGGAGATGACCTTCGGCCCGCGCAAAATTGCTGGTTCGGGGCACCAAATCCAACAGAAGAGGCAGTTAGTACACTTCGCCTCATTCAAGATAGGTTTCTTAGTCTTCCAATCCCCAGTCTTGAATTCTCTAGCAGAACCTGGTTCGACAATTACGGCGCCGCGAACCATATCTCGCCAGCCAGCTTTTGCGGCAG
>JBAVCK010000103.1:0-6919 GCA_049586635.1 Bathyarchaeia archaeon | reverse complement strand
GGGCCCGCTGAACTCTGCCATAACTGAGCTAGATTCCAAGCAATCGTCGCGTTCACGACAAGATCATGGGCCCACGTTGGGGACTCGGGAATTGAGATGCTGATCACAAGGGACGAAAAACGGCCGTTAATCGGAATCGATGGCTGGGCCGACACGTGCACAGGAGCGGTCAGAGCCACCAGTAAGGCGAGGACTACGGAGAATGCCAGGTACCTTACTAAACGCAACTATTGTCTAGATGAAGTATCATAATATTCTAGAAATAATGAGCGTAACCGGACATGTAACACTGTGGTGACATTTCTAGAACATAATGCCTAGCCTGTAGATGTCCACTGGATGGCTGCAAGCAGTTGCGTTAGCTTAGAAGCCGGTCTTGCGTCCGCAGAATTCGCACGTCATATACCGTGAGTAGCCATGCACGTAATCAGCCGATACACGGGTACATTCGGTGCACCGGAACCAAAAGTACTGGAGCCGACCTGGCACTTGCCGAATGAACGCGGGCTGGGGAATTCCTAAACGCACAAGCATACGTTTCCAAATGCTGAGGCGAATGGGTGCATCCACTTCTGAAAGTTTCTTGGTCGTCCTATGGAGAGCCAGCCATTGTTTTTCATGGCAGGTTTCGCATTCAACCTCGTTGTGGCCGGTTAGGGTGAGGTTTTTGCACCCGCAGACTCGGCAGGCGATGCGTGTGGCTATTCGCACGCCGTCGCTCGGTTCGGTAGATTTGGGGTCGTCAATTGATTGCAACAGGCTTACGGTTTGAACTGGAGATATGGCGCCTGGTTTCCGTCTGATCTGCGTGTCGGGGTCTTGCTTTACTTCCACGAACTCCCAGCGGACGAGGAAGTCAACTGTCCGTTTCAGCGTGCCTTCATCTAGGCCTGAGGTCTTCTTCAGTGCCTCCTGGCTTTCCCATTCCAGTTCGGGTATCGCTGACCAGACAGATTCGAGGAACATTGTCTCGCCGTTAAGGACGGTTTACCTCCTGACGGAACGTAAGCTCGGTGTCACTGAAGTTCGTCAACTTCAGTCACAGCAAAAAATCTAGAAGAATAGCAGTAATCTTCTATAGTGCCAGTTCACCCTAGCTTCGAAGGCGAGTACGCAAAACGCCTAAGGTCACCATCACTTTTTTCCAAGCCAAGATGGTTCATGGCGCGCAGGCATGTCCTTATCCGTCCCGTGTCCTTAACTATGTTCGTCTTCGGGTTGCTAGTCTGGTTGTACGTTGTCGCCCTGCAGATCACGCACCCGGCGTGGCTTCCCGAGGAATTCTCTCACGTTAATTTTCCACCCCTGAACTGGCGGCTGGACGAGGTGGGCATGATTGCGTTCATCATTGCGGCTGTCGGATTTTTCTTGTGGCAGCTCAACGAAACTAAATCTCGCACCCCCTAATCACCGAACAGGGATGACTAGCGCATTATCCCAAGAAACTTCCTTTAGACGCTGAAACTTCCCCACCCTCACCCAAACGCCCCGTCCGCACGCCTAATCACGAACATAGCAAAGTAACATAGTTGGCTCCAAAAATGGCGCCACCCCCCTACCCCCCTCCACGCGCACAGAGTATCCTGAAGGAGCACTTCGAAAGGGCCTACGACACCCTGAGAACCTTAACTCAAATTCAAAACGCGGGGCGTAACGTAACCCAAGAAACTGAGGTGCGAACTAGGCTTATTTCTTTCTTCGGCTGGACGTTCTCCGAGGCGTTTTCGCCGCGGGCTCAGAGCTTACAGGTTCTGTTTCCAGCGGCGCCGGCGGCGGAGTCGTAAGCATTGTCCAACCAATCCACGCAGATATCACGAGCACGAGCAAGACGAACAGGAGGACGGGTATCCCAATCGCCCACTGCTGCCAAACCGCCGGCAGCCCAAGGAAGGGGGCGAAGAACGCAACCAGGTAACCGATCGCAACAATAATCGATATGAAGAAGATCACGAAGCCGTAGCCCTGATCCTTACTCATCGAAACTCACAAGCTTCAGCCGCAACTAGCCGATGAACCCAATATAAGCTTTAGCAAACCTGCGATTCAATTGAGTTGCTTGTACCCCGGTCTCTGGCTGAGTTTAACGGGCAGCTTCAGCGGGATTGTTGGGTAACCTGCAATGGAAGTAATTATTTCCTTTTCGAGCTCAGAAACATTCGCATTGTACTGTTTCCCGTCCAGCCGGCGCCGGACTGCAACCAGACTTGCGTCGGCTTCTCTTTTCCCTACGACGGCAACGTACGGTATCCAGTTTAGTTCAGCTTCGCGCACACGCTTGTCGAGGCTCTCATCTCTATCGTCGACATCAGCCCTGACATGCGAAGCAGTAAGCTGCTCAACCATCTTCTGCGCATAGCCTAAGAACTCAGGCCTAACAGGAACAACTCGGACCTGCGTTGGCGACAACCACAACGGCAGGCTCGGCTTGCCACCTCGTTTCTCCGTTCTCGCACACTCATCTAGCACCGTGAAGAGGTAACGTTCAATCGAGCCAATGATAGCGGTGTGGATTATGGGCGGAAATTCTTTCGCACCTTTCTCATCGACATACGAGATAGCGAAACGCTTCGCGTTCCCCATATCTATTTGGATAGTCGCTATCTCCCTCGGCCGCTCAAGCTCGTCGATTATGTGGTACTCTATGTTGAGAACCCAATAGTAGATGCCCTCAGGCACAAAGTTGAGGAGGGCCGGTTTTCCCTCCCGCTTCACAAGCTTCATCACGTAATCCTTGTGTGACTCAAGGAAGCTCTGGGTAATGTTGTAGACCGAGACATAATCCCTGCCGAGTTTCCCAATTTCCTCGTAGATCTTATCATGCAACTTCAGCGTCACCTCTTTCGCCTCTTCCAGGTTTCTGCAGTAGATGTGGCAGTCAGGCATGTGCAATTTCCTCAGCCTAAACGAAAGCAGGAGCTCGCCGCTTTGCTCTAAACGGTATGAATCAGCCACCTCGAAAGTTCCGAACGGTAAGTGCCTGTAGCTCAACGTCCAATTCCTCACCGCCGCAAACTGCTGGTGGCAGGCAGCATACCGCATGACGAAACTCTTGTTCTCCACCTCAAGCCTGTACAGCCTAGAGCCGAACAGGTCTGCATGTTCCTTCACGGCGGGGACGGCTAGGTCGAACATGTTCGTGCCCTTCACCTGAAGAATCGGTAACCCAACAGAGTTCACCGTACTCCACGAGTATTCGCTGATGAGGTCGAAGATCATTACGCCTTCAGGGCTGTAACGCATGTGGCCTACGTCGGAGAAGTTTTCCCATTCGATGCCGAACTTCTTGCAGTATTCCAGGTATCGCGGTTCCCCACCAGGTAGCCCTTTCTTGAGCGCCTCCTTCTCCACAATCGTTCGAAACTCCTCCTCGCCCGGCTTGAACACGTACTCATCAGGCTCGTAGAGCTCGCCATCCAATGCGAGAACCTTGTAGAACGTCTTCACCGGCGCAGGCTCCGCCTTAGCCTGCTCAGGCCTAATTGTCCGGGATAATTCGGAGAGGGGGTGGCCCAAGCAGTGGAGGCTGAAACTCTTGTAATACCCAAATGGGCTACGGTGTACCTCGAAACCCATCTCGTTAAGGGTCATGCTCATTTGTTGCAGAATCGAAATCGCGGTGGCCGCGGAGGCAAGGCTGCTTGAAAGATGGGCGTAAGGGTAGACCAAGATGCGGTTCGTCTTCACGGACTTTGCTACTTCCGCTATGGATTCCGTTGCTTTCCCGACAACTTCATCGGGATTCTGCTCATCCTCCTTCTCAATCGTCGAGAAAGCTACGAGCACGTTCTCAAATTTACCAGCACGGTTGTTCTCTAGGGGCTCAGGGTTCTTGACCGCAGTCTGGCGGACTTCGTACTCGAACGATTCGCAATGGAGCAAAAGAAACCTCATGCTGAGAATCTCCACTTGTCCAGTTGCCGGTCCTTGCGCGTAAGTTTCTTGAATTCCCGGTAGTGCGTCTTACACAGGTAAGCTCTGCGAGCGTTGCCTATGTTTAGGCCACTATGTGCGACTTTTTCAGTTGAAATAGATCGAGTAGCAGCGTTACTACAGCCCACGACGCTGCATTGTTGCCCCTTGCCCACCTTGCCCATCGAAATCACGCCAAGATGGCCTAGGGTGCTTGAAAAACTTGGTTTTTCACGAAACGCCCTTAAGCTGTGATTCCCATTTGGCGCACGCTGATTCACTTGTTAGGCAAGTTCAGGGCGAAGTACGAAGCTGCCATGAAGCCCATCGGCAGTCGCCTCGGGAAATCCGGGTTGAGGCCCAACACGATAACCACTGTGAGCCTCCTAGTTTCAATCTTGGCTGGTGGCGCTTACCTCTTCAAATCACCCATTCTAGGGGCTCTTGGCCTTGTGGCAGCCGGCTTTATCGACATGCTCGATGGAGCCGTCGCCCGCGCAACAGGGACGGCTAGCAAATTTGGGGCCGTATACGATCATGTGCTCGATAGGTATGCAGAGTTCGCAGTTCTCCTTGGCATCGGGTTCGGAGGGTTCGTGGGCTGGCCGTGGATAGTCTTCGCGCTTTTCGGAATGGTAATGACCAGTTACACTAGGGCGAAAGCTGAATCGGTTGGAGGCCTATCAAGCTGTACCGTAGGTATCGCGGAGCGCCAAGAAAAAATAATCCTACTGCTGATAGGTTCCGTGCTTCAACCATACGTTAACGTGGCGCTCACCTTCTGCACGATTGCGGTGGGTTTATTGTCGCACGTGACCGTGGTCCAGAGGCTTCACTACACACTCAAACAAACTCGAGGCTCAAACGTTGCACTTTGATCTCGTAGGCATCGGCAATCCCGTGTATGATATCATCGTCACGCCGTGGACCAAAACCAGCGGCCGAGTTCTCTCAGGATGCAGTACCAACGCTTGCCTCGCGGCGAAACGGCTTGGCCTGGAGAGAGTGGGCTTAGTCGGATGCATTGGCCCAGACTTTGCACGAAGATTTGCAGATGACATGAAGAACTTTCACTTAGACTCTAGGATGGAGGTCGGCGGAACGGAGACGGGTGGGTTTCATCTCATCTACGATGAAAAAGGCAATAGGACCCTGGACGTTCTGGGCGTCGCCGGAAAAATAGCACCAGAGAACTTTCCGAAAGAGTACTTGGATGCGGAATACCTATTGATCGGCCCAATCCTCGGCGAAGTCAACCTTGAACTTCTCCAGTTCATCCGCTCGTCCACTTCCGCAAGAATATTCCTAGACCCGCAGGGCTTGATCAGAGTAATCGGAAAGAACAGACGCATCGACCATCAATGCAACAAAGACGAATTTCACAGAATTAGCAGGTTAGTTGACTTTGTTAAACCGAACGAGCACGAGAGTGAAACCATAACCGGAGAAAGGGACCCTGTACTCGCCCTCCGCAAACTAGGGGATATGGCGAAGGGAGTGCCCATGGTTACACTTGCGGAAAAAGGGTCTCTACTAATGAATCGTGATAGGCTGTATCGAATCCCACCCTATCCCACACATGCTACCGACCCCACAGGCGCGGGAGATGTTTACGCCGGCTCCTTCATCACTGAATACAAGAAAAGTGGCAGTCTCCCAGAGGCCGCCCTTTTCGCCTCGGCCGCAGCATCAATAATGGTCGAACAAACTGGGCCTGATTTCAGGATCCCCTTGGATAAGGTGCTGGAAAGAAAGGAAGCGATCCGCGGTCGTCTGACCGTGGAGCGGCTGGCCTAGTAGAAGTGCCTTTCGTCTCTCGATCTTACCTTCGTAAGCCCGAAGTGTACCGCGCAGGAAACACAGTAGAACCTGACCACACGCTGCCGGGCGATGTACGTTCCCTTAGAGCGCAGTTCACGTGCAAGGGACGAGTCCACCAACGAAATCCATTGCGTGTCGCGCTTAGCTTTGTCCCTGGGGACTGGTCTGCCGCAGTTAGTGCACTGAATCATCTCGCTCCGCCCCTTACCTCCCTTACTTCGGCCGCGAGACTTTCTCTTCTTCGTCAAACCTTATCCTCTACCGTAAACTCGCGTGTGCCGTGCTTAAACGTTGTTGTGGGTACTAAACGGGGATTGGAGCGGCTAGTAGGATTTCGCGAAGTATACGACCTTCGCTCCGGGATTTTCGCAGTAGATGCAGCTTGAGAATGGCTTCTCCTCGACGAGAGGAATAGTGCGTATAGTAGCGCCTGTTTCAGTCTTAATTGCCGCTTCGCACTCGCCTCGTCCGCACCAGCATGCCCTGACGAATCCCCCGCGCTCATTCAACGTCTTCTTGAATTGCTCATAGTCACTTGCTTGGGTTATTGAATCGTTGAGTGCTGACTTGGCCTTAGAGAAGAGATTCTTCTGTATCTCGTCGAGGCATCTCTGAACTTCACCAACGATGGCGTCATCTTTGACCGTGAGCTTCTGTAGGTTGTCGCGCCGCACCAATGTCACTTGTTTCTTCTCAACGTCTTTCGGCCCTATTTCCATCCTAAGCGGGACCCCCTTGAGCTCCCATTCGTTGAACTTCCACCCAGGCGTGTACTGTTCACGGGAGTCCACGTGCACCGCCAGGCCAGCCTTCCTTAACTGGTCAGCCGTTAATCGAACCTTTTCCGAAACCGTTTCAGCCCGCTCAGTCTTGTAGTATATGGGAACGATGACGACCTGAATCGGAGCAATTCGAGGCGGCACGACCAATCCCTTGTCGTCGCTGTGAAGCATGATCATCGCGCTGATCAGCCGCCATGAGACGCCCCAAGAGGTTGTCCAAGCATAGTGGGTCTGCTCGTCTTGCCCTAGGTATTTGATCTCGAAAGGTTTCGAAAAGTTCTGCCCGAGGTTGTGTGATGTACCCATCTGCATTGCTTTGCCATCCGGCATGATTGCTTCAAGGGTTGTCGTGTAGAGCGCTCCAACGAACTTCTCCTTCTCACTCTTATACCCGAGCAGAACTGGGG
>JBAVCK010000102.1:0-2027 GCA_049586635.1 Bathyarchaeia archaeon | reverse complement strand
CCCTTTCTGCCGCAGTATCCGACACACCTAGATGTATTAATCCTCCTTCAAATCATAGTCGGTAGCGAACCCAAGCCGAGTATGTTTTGTAAATGGGCCCAATCTCCGATGCAGTAAACGTTCTCTTCGTCATCTGGATGTCGTGATAGACTCTATTTGGAGAGAATTCTTGACAGCTCTTCGCGGTTGAACTGCGTGAGTCGTTCTCGCTGTTTCAGGATCGTTTGCCTTTGTTGAATTAGCACGTCCGACGGCAAGGTGTCTACGATTTCTAGAACCTTCGCCAAGAGTTCTTCGTATGTGTCAAAGATGAACCCGACATTTCCCATCAGGCTGAAGTAATAGGATATGAAGGAATTTCTTAGAGCAATCACCGGCTTTGCATATGATAGCGTGTCGAAATAGGCGCCGCTCGCCATCAGCTGATACGAGTCACTTGGATATAGAAAGAGAAAATAGTCAACTTCTCTTGCGAGTCTGGATATATCCTCCCTCGACAGCCGCCTTCCCGATGCGGCAATTCTAATGTTCGATGGATACCTTCGCGAAAAATCAACCTCTCCAATAATGATGATTTCGAATTTGCCTTTCGATTCATTTGGGGGCAGCAGGTCGTTGATCAATCTTTCTTGAGCTCTCAGGCCTTTAGACTCGAATAGAGAGCCAATTGTTCCGAACCTAACCGAGCGGTCATTGAACGGTGTGAAGAGTTCAGCTTTCTCGAAGAGATACGGATGATGGAGTGCTGCGACAACAGGTTGGACCTCCGGATAGAGCGAGATAAGTCTCTGACGTATAACTGGCGAGAGAACAATGTAGTTGATGTTATGATTATCGCTCAGAAATGTACGCTTGAATTGAAACAGGCGTTCGGCCGCGTATTCCCAGAATTTCGTTGCGTTCATTGCCTTCCTGGGGAATGAATTTCGCTTTTCAAGAAGTGTCTCAAGGATTCCATGAACTACACATGTGCAACGAATCTCTGTCTTCTTCAGCAGTTTCTTGATCGCACGAAGGTTATAGTCATTGACCGAAAGAAAAATCATTCTTCTAACGTGATTGGATTGAGCAAAAACGAAGAGGTCCTTTAGGTACTGGAGGTATTCGAAATACTTTCTGATCCCGCGTAGAGGGTGAGGGGGGATCTCTCCGGGCTTAAACACGAGATTCTCGAGCGACATATGCTTTCTTTCAAGATTCTTCTTGATGCAGAGAAGATGTTCATTCTCCCCGAAGAAGACAATTTTTTCTTCTGGGAAGGCGAGCGAAAGCTCGACCAAGAAAGCAGTATTTACTTCTTCGTGAGAGTCGCCCAAACACTCGGGTTCGCAAACAAGAAGCAACTGATTACCCTTTCAACTCATTTTCCAGCGTGTGAAGAAAAATGTTGGCTGTCTTGCTCCAAGAGAATGTTGAAGCTTGTTTTCTTCCCTTCTGAATCAGTTCCTCTCGTAAGGAGGAATTGAATTCAAGATCCATGTAAGCTCTGTAGAAATCCTCGTCGCTGTCTGGGTCGATATAATAGACTGCCTCGCCGCATATTTCTGGCAGGGCTGTGCCGCGTGTGGTAACGACAGGACAGCCTAAGTTCATTGCCTCCAGAGGCGGAAGTCCGAAGCCCTCATACCTGGATGGATAGATCAACGCCCTTGCATTGATAAGAAGACTGGCTAATTCTTCATCATCCACGTAGCCTCTCTCCTCGACAACCCCCAGTTTCTTTCCTTCGGTGAGCATAGCGCTGAATTTGCTCGATATGAAGCTGGGTTTCCCTACAATGAGGAGACTACTTCTGATCTTCTGCGCCTTGTAGAGTTTGAGATATGTTTCCAGTAGCTTGGGAAGTCCTTTGCGGCCCCCGTACCCTCCTAAGTATATGAAGAAATTACCAGCCGGAAAGTTAGTTCCGGTTTCCTTGGGGCTGTCGAGCGTCGGGCCGTGGTAAATTAGGGTTATTTCTTTGTCTACGTCGAAATTCTTGGTTATTTCTTGCTTTGAGTACTGTGAGGTAGTGAAAAGGACATTGC
>JBAVCK010000101.1:0-4280 GCA_049586635.1 Bathyarchaeia archaeon | reverse complement strand
TGAGAATCGGAAAGTCTTCCCGAACCTTGAGGACGTTTATCGTTGTGGCCTTTGCGACCATTAGCGAGACCTGCGTGCGTTCGTTGGCATTACGTATATTACGTAATATAAGTGCTCGACCTGTTTTCGTTGGATGGTTCTACACTTGTACGTATACGCTTGTCCCTTCAACCTTCAACCTATACGTTGCAAGGGGCACCGTCGCGGGCAGGTTTTCCACGGCTCCACTCTTCACATCGAACCTTGACAGATGGAGTGGGCAAGTGACGACGGAGCCCACAAGGAAACCGGTTGAAAGGTCAGCGGTTTCATGGGTGCATATCCGGTTTAAGGCGTATAGAGCACCGTCCACATTGACAACCATGAGTTTGTTCTTACCTACGTCAACGGGATGCATGGTTCCAAGGGGGACGTCGGTGACATCGCAGACTTTCACATACTCGCTCAATATTCGCGGTCCTGCACAACGCCTTTGCTGCGTCACTTTCAAGGATACTTCTTGCACTGAATAGTTACCATTTGCGGTAACGTGAAACGCTTCCATTCTTGGAAAGGATAAAAAGAGCATATGGGCAAAGCGCCCCAAGGCCATTATGAAAGCTCAAACCGAACCATTGCCGAAGGACGCGGCCCTAATCATAATCGATGTCCAGAAAGGTTTCGACGATCCGAGTTGGGGACGCAGAAACAACCCCCAAGCGGAGTCGAACATCGCAAGGTTGCTGGACGCCTGGCGAAAGACTGGCCGGCCACTCTTTCACATACAACACCGCTCACGTATGCCGGGCTCGGTGTTGGGGCCAGAGTCTCCAGGGTTTGAATTCAAGGATGCCGCTAAACCGCACTCCGGCGAGCTGGTCATTCAGAAGAATGTTAACAGTGCATTCATCGGAACCGACCTTGAGGCACGCCTCAGACAGAATGGCTTGAAGACATTGGTCTTCGCGGGGCTGACGACCGACCATTGCGTGTCGACAACGGCACGTATGGCGGGGAATCTGGGATTTGATGCCTACGTGGTTTCCGACGCCACCGCGACCTTCGATCGTGTTGGACCTGATGGGAAGCATTACGGGGCGGAAGAGGTTCACGCAATCAGCCTCGCCAGCCTACATGAGGAATTCGCTACAGTGGTTGATACCCAAGGCTTGCTCAAGCGGCTCAAGTGAATCCTGAGAGCAACGCTCTGCCGACGGCAGGCGGGGTCGTCGGTACAGTAAGTACTGTTAGTATCCAACAGCTATTTCCCGGTACTTACGCTACCATTCAGTAGGGCTTCCTATGGAGTTTGCGTTAAACAAGGGCCAAGGAGAGGTTCTGCGAGCGGCGCGTAAGTTTGCTGAGCAACTTGTCCTACCAAAGGCGGATGGTTGGGACAAGAGCAAGAAATTCCCAACGGATACATGGCGTGCAATGGCCAGAGCCGGGTTGACTGGCCTGCCGATCCCGCGAAAGTATGGAGGTGGAGGGCAAGACGTACTAAGCTATGTTCTTGCGGTCGAAGAAATCTCACGTGGCTCCGCGGCGCTTGGAGTTACGCTGGCTGTGCATGTATCGCTCGTGAGCCAACCATTGCTATCGTACGGGACCGAGCAGCAAAAGATGCGTTACTTGAAGCCTCTGGCTCAGGGCGTAAAGTTCGGATCATTCTGCTTGACCGAAACCGGAGCGGGTAGCGACGTCGCCTCAATGGAATCAAAGGCCACGCGCAGCGGCGACGATTATGTGATTCACGGCCGCAAATACTTCATTGTGAACGCACCGATGGCGAGCACCTACCTAGTCTTCGCCATGACAGACAAATCGCTCGCGCACCGCGGAATCTCATGCTTCATCGTGGATCGAAAGATGCCCGGCGTCAAAATTGGAAAAATATTCGACAAGATGGGAATACGCTCGTCAATGGTTTCTGAAGTAATTTTCGAGGACGTGCGCGTCCCAGCGAAGAATATGCTTGGGCGCCCCGGGGAGGGATTCAAGATCGCAATGGACACGCTCGACTGCGGGCGAATCAGCATTGCCGCACAAGCCGTAGGCATAGCCCAGGCCTCCCTAGACGCGGCGATTGAACATGCAAGGACACGGGTCCAATTTGGGAAGCCTATCAGCGACCAACAAGCAATTCGGTGGATGATTGCTGACATGGCGACTGAAATTGAGGCCGCGAGATTGCTCACGTACCATGCTGCCACCCTTACGGACCAAGGCAGAAAGCACACGAAGGAGGCGAGCATGGCCAAGCTCTTCGCCGCATCAACTGCCGTCGAAGCCGCAAGGAAGGCGCTACAAATCCACGGCGGATACGGCTACATGACGGACCTACCGCTTGAAAGGTACTACCGGGACGCGAAGATTACGGAGATTTACGAGGGCACATCTGAGATTCAGCGACTCGTGATTTCCAACGAGCTTCTGTGAGTGGCGCATATGGTTCTGAAATCAAGACAGCAGTATATCCAGAGCATCAAGCGGCTGGGTGCAGAGGCGTACATGCGTGGGCGTCCCATCGAAGATGTGACGGAGAATCGGTTTACCCGCTTGGCGTTGGAGGGAATTGGCCAGATATACGAGCTATCTAAACAAGCAACTCACAATGGCCTCCTAACGCGGCGAGGCGAAAACGGCGCGAGGATTAGTGCATACTGCTCGATACACAGGTCGAAGGATGACTTGGTCAACCGCGTCCGGACGGCGCGCCTTGTCTGTCAAAAGACTGGTGTGTGCACCGCCAGCCGATGTTGCGGATGGGATGCTCTAAATGCGCTTTGGCACACGACCTACGAGATGGACGCCAAACTCGGAACTGAATACCACAAGAGATTGAAGCGGTACGTAGCTCTAGTGCAGAGCAAAGATCTTACTTGCGCAGGTGCGCTTACAGACCCGAAAGGTAATCGATCCCTGAAACCGAAACACCAGCCCGACAAGGACGTTTACCTCAGAGTAGTTGACGAGAACAAGAAAGGGATCGTGGTGCGTGGCGCCAAGAGCATGATTGGTGGCGCCATCGGTTCACATGAGATCATAGTTTTGCCAGGCACCGGATTCGTTGAGGCGGAGAAGGAGCACGCCGTTGCCTTTGCCATACCAATGAACACAGAAGGAGTCATGCAGGTCGTAGACATGCAGCCAGGGGGAGAAAGGAAATTGGCAAAAGGGTTTGATAAGGGAAACGTGAGCTTCGGTTCATCAGAATCGCTTGTTGTTTTCGACGATGTTTTCGTTCCTAAGGAACGGGTGTTCATGAACGGTGAATTCGAGTACGCGGTGGATGTCGTGACGAAGTTCGTTTTACTCCACCGAATGGTGTTGGGCGGCTGTCTGGCGGGGTGTGGGGATGTGCTAACTGGAGCTTCCGCGTTGCTCGCTGAGTACAACGGACTGTCTAGACAAATCTCAGATCGTCTTACGGAGATGACGTACCTTTCGGAAGCTTTGTACTCGCAAGCGTTGGGTGCGGCCCATGAAGGCCAGGCGACCCCGTCAGGGGCATGGTTCCCCGACCCACTCCTAGCCAACGTCACCAAGACCAGCGTCACCCGGCTACCATACGAAGTCCAGAAAATCGCCGAAGACATCGGAGGCGGAATGATATCCTGCATGCCGTCCGAACTCGATTTGAGGAACCCGAAGGTTGGCCCGCTGGTGGAAAAGTACTATCGTGGCTCGCATGGGGTTACGGCGGAAAAAAGGTTGAGGGTGGCTAGGCTCATCGAGAGCATGGTTGCCGGTCCGGGGAGACTGGGCGCGCTCTGCATGCACGGCGGCGGCTCTCCTGCAGCCGCGCAGATGACGGTCAAACAACTAGCCGATCTGGAAAGAAAGAAAGACTTAGCCCGAACACTCGCCGGCCTCCCAACCGCTTCTTAACTCGTGGTACGAACCATTCGTGCACATGACCTGAGAGGACTGAAGTAAGCCCACACACACTTTTGCGAACGACGACGGTTCAAATTCACTTGCCCGAGTGCACCATTACCTCCCGGAAATGTGGAAGACTATATCTAACCGGATAGCTTTGTGATTCGCGCGCGACCTGATCTTTCCTTTTCTCACAATCGTCGTCATCTTCGCCATAGTGGTCGCCTTTGTGATGCTCCTCGTGGTTGGTGTCGTCACTATCGTCGTGGTCATGGCCATGGTAGTAGCCATAGCAGCGTGAGGAGACATGTGTGGAGTCATCACATCTTTATATAGTCTTGACAGTCATTTATAGCTGAAATACTATAGAATTATATGTTAATTGATATAATAGGCGACTTTGCTTGAATCAAGAACGC
>JBAVCK010000100.1:0-11570 GCA_049586635.1 Bathyarchaeia archaeon | reverse complement strand
ACCCCGTACTCTAGGACGACTTCGCTCGACGAAATGTACGGTTGGATTTTCCGCGCTTGTTCGCGAGCTACCCACATGTATCTGTTTTCCGGAACAGCGTGTTTCTTGGCCTGGTACTCCTCGCCTTTCTTTCCTCGATACCTATCCAGGACGGTTTCATCGGGCAATAGAGTCAGCCATCTTCTCTTGATGGTTGACCGCATAATAATTCTCTGCAAACCAATGCTACAAAGTCGTGACATTGCCCTGAGGCAACTCGCTTAAGGACGGCAACCCGAGAACGGTTATGAGCGACTCAGCGAAATACAATGATACGTTGAGTGATTGCCACTGATTCTTTCCTTTCTCTTAGGGCTCATCGAGATGATGGCGATTGCCATTGCGGGCTATGGTTGGGCAAATGCTTTGCCGCTCAACCGACGAGCTGGTGTGTTTGAGAGGCTTGTTCTCGGTTTCTGCTTCAGCGTTACATGCGTTTTGATTTCGGCTTGTTTCGTCATCCTTGTGAGATTGCCGTTTCAGTACGTGAATTATGCGAGTTTGGCCCTCGCGATTGGTCTCACTAGCGGGTGGGTCTATTCTTCGAGACATCGCGTTGTGGCTTGTGATGGAAATCTGCGAAAACTTTCATCATACTGGCTCCCTTTGGTTCTATTCTCGTTTCACCTAATCCTCTGGGCAATCTATTTTGGCAGCTATCCATTTTTCCCGAATACCGAGCCACCGGATGCCGTTTGGCATGCTCAGATAACCCTCTCAGTTCTTCAAGGAGCCTTCACGACGCCAATCGGCCAGGCTGGTTTCGCGGGTGGGGCGCATATCTTGTTTGCTTCTATGTCGACCTACTTCGGCGAGAGTGTTATCTTTGTGGAGAGAGCGACTTCAGCTTTCGTAGAGTCTCTTTCTGTTTTAGTCGCCTACTGTTTGTTTCAGAATATCCTCCCGTCCAAGCGCGCAGCGAATTATGCCACGGTTGCATTTGCTCTCATCGTCCCAGCCGGTTTCGTTTACTATGCAAACGTGGGAGCGTACCCAAACATAGTTGGGGATTTCTTCGTGCTGGTGTCACTGTTGGTTGCGGTGACGATTCAGGACAGGCTTACGGTTGGCTCTATCGCCACTGCCGTCGTGGTAGAAACCATGGCCTTGATCTCGCATGTAAGCGCACTGATCTTGTTACTGCTTGTTGTATGCTTCTCGCTAGCTGTCTTCAACAGCTATCGGTCGAAATTTCGTAATTATGTGCTTTCTAACCTAGGGTTCTTCCTTGTACCCCTTGCAGGAGTTATCGTGGCACGGTCTCTTGTAATTCGGGAATTATCGTACGTCTTTGGCTTCTACCTAGATTTGCATAATGATTTGGGGTTGGTCTTAGGAGCGTGGGTTCACAATTACCTTTTCCTGGCGGGTTCTATCAACTGCATTCTTCTCATGGCCGCGTTCGTTTGGGCTATTGTGAAAATGAGGAGCAGTATTTGGCCGATGTTTCTTGCGGCTTGGTTTGGACTACTGATCATTCTAGTTTTCATTGGAACCCAGGACTGGCGGATGGTTCTCCTATCATTTGTTCCGGGAGCGGGATTGCTTGGGATTCTGTTGTCAAAGTTGCAACAGGGTCTCGAGAACGTGATCGCTCAAAAGATCCGCGCTGTGCGCACTAGAAGGGTTGCAGTTGTTGCGTCGATGCTTGTTTTGATAGTGGTATTGTCTGCTGGGGGGCCTTCTGCTTATGCGCTAAGCCACGCATTCAGCAATGGTCAATCTGTTCGGCAGGGAAACATTTACGACTCGATGGTATGGCTTCAGGCTAACACGCCTCCCAACTCAACCGTAGCAAGTGTTGGGATCGAGTTAGAGTACCGCTACCTACCTGTCGTGACGACCCTGATCTATGCAGGGGATTTTCCGCTTAACTCAACTGGAATCTTGAAACTTCAATCTTCCGTATCCTTCAACTATGTTGCAGTCTCGACAGGTTTCATTGGTCTCAAGACGTTCCATGCTTCCAACGCATTCCGCGCTGAGTATCAAAACGCTGATGTCGTCATCTTTCGCATAGCAACGTAGCTACCATGAGCCCTACCTAAATCGCCTTGTTCTCGTTAAGTAATCCGTCTTTGTCTTCCTTCATGTATGAAAACGATATGGATATGCTGTAACCATCAGCCTAGTTCTCATGGCACATCAGCCTATTCTGGGCTAGTTTGTTGCTTCGCCAGCGGAAGGATCACGAAGGTATCAGAGTCAGGGCTGTTGATAGAAGATTGGCGCTTCATCTAGGTTATTCGGCCGTGCGGTCACGAAGCGGCTTGGACGCCTCACTACAGGCCTGCAAAGACTTCGATTGCCGCCGAAACAAGGAGGCCAATTAAGCATATGAAGAGCAAGTTCAAGTCTCCTCGCAGTAGCTCAACGAACCGGTCATGGTCTACCTCTTGCAATCCCAAGCGCAAGGGTTCCGCGACGCACAATAGAACAAAAAAGAATTCCAAAGGACCATGGACCACCGAAGTCACCAACAAACGACTAACCATGGCTGGGCCTCTGAGTTCCTCGACAAGCATCAGGGTGGCGCCGAGGCTGAAGAACCCAACTAGGCTCCCAGTGAGTAATGAAAAAGCCGTGAGTAGGCGATTCGCGGTGGCCTTGCGAAGGGGCGGTTCCCAGCGAACCTTGCCTATTACCCAGGGATACACGAAAGAGAGAGCGACCGGGACGCAGTTATTGAAGAAGATAAGTAACGTGACCGCTATTCCGCCGAGGGCCGTTGCTGCCCGTACGGGGGCAACTACCCGGGAATTGATCAAGAGCAGCAGAAAGCCTCGAAATGTGAATGAGTACGCTGTCAGCGCAGCTCCCGCCAAGGAACCCAGACCGAAAGCTACAAGGGTGGCCCCAAATGCTATATCAATGAATTTCATGGCCAGCATCTCGGCTTTCGTCTTGTTCCATTGGGGAGTATGAGGGCATGGCGTTAGATGTTCTCCTTGAATCGGTAAATGTACTCTCCGCCCTTGCTACCGCCGCCTTGGTAGTCCTAACCAGCAAGCCAACCCGCGCCTCTGGTGTACCATACTTACTTGCGATCCCAGCAGGTTTCGGTCTTATCACAGTTGCTTTCATTGTCCAAATCTTCCAACCATTTCTCCTAACCGGTTCACCATTGCTCGCATCACCTGTCCAAGCCGTTTGGCTGCTGACCCAAACCTATGGCATGCTATTCATCGCGTTCGCCTACGCCAAGCGGACGAGGCTTCGCCTGCTCGGTGAATCCACAACCGCCGACTTACTAACCGCCGCCCTGGTTACCATGGTTTTTCTGGCAGTCATGTTTGCGGCCAGCGCCTTTGGGACAGTTCAGGTTGCGTCAACAAACGCGGAATTATTCCTGAGGGCGGTAATCATGGCCGCAACGGTCTACATCATCTACGAAACCCTCAGGAATTGGTCTCAAACTCGCAAGGCGTCATTGGGCTTCGTCACAATCGGCTTCGCGTTTTTCCTCATCGAACAACTGGGCTTCATCTTGGCCCTGGGCGCCCTGGGGTCGGTCGCAGTTTTCCTGGCGTACGAAGGGAGAATAGTTGGTCTCTTCGTGCTCAACGCTCTCCTGATCGTTGGTGTGAGGACGGGGGATCTGGTAAGCATCATGAAGCGACTTGGCCTTGCAGCGCCTGCCCACTACCGAGCTACACCAAATCTTCCCTAACCGCAAGGATTCACAAAATCCAACGGCCGAGTAGAATCACCGGAGAAGGTGGAGGATCCCACCAAACACGGGATCGCCGACCGTCAGTACGATTATGACAGCAATCAGTATGAAGACTAACAGTGGTAGCCCAGGGGAAACCCAAACGATGTCCGGTGAACCCACTTTTCTCATAGAGTTAATGAACTCAGTGAGAACCGGTTCCCGGTCAACGTCCGCGTTGGAGTAGAGTTGGAAAGTTCGATGCGCTCCATCCTGGTCATCAACAACTTTCTCCATCGGGAAGAGGTAGAAAGTTGATTGCAGTTGCCTAACGCTGGTTGGAAAACCCGTGATGAACGCCAGGGCTTTCTTCCATGTTGGTTCGCCTTCCAAACCCTTGAACATTCCAGATCTGAGTCGCGTTAGTAGAACCAGGTTCTTAGCTAGCAGCCAAACCACGACTGAGAGAGTGCAAAAGTAACCGGTGACTACGACCACGATCGGAAAGAAAGGGAAAACGTAGCCGAGTAATGGGCTCAATATTGCTGGCGGTAGAGGAAGGGTTAGGCTTAGGCAGATTAGGCCCTTTGCATCGGCTCCTCCAGATACACCAAAAAATACCAACCCGAAGGCAAGCAAGATTGAGAAGCCGATTGACAGTGCGGTAAACAGCATTTGTGAGGGGTCAACGTATGTCCTATAGACGGTGAGGGCAAGGCCTGCTGGCCCGTAGATTAACCAAACCTTGTCCGGTACCTCGCGAGTTCTAATGTCGCAGATAGACGCAACCGTCAGGATGACTAGAGTGATGGAGACCGACATGTACTCGGATAATTGAAGAAGGTCCACCACTAATCCATCCGAGGGTCTTCTTCGCTGATACCAACTTAACTATGCTTCTAGTGGACCTGTTTTGTGGTTCTGGTCGGGACGGTTACACAGGTTGGTGCCAAATCCATAGTCGCGTTGTGAATCGCTTGTCATTGAAGGGTGACACCAGCTGCTTCTCCTGGGGGCAGTTATTTAGGGGGCGAAAGAGCAGATTTTGCCACGGAAACAGCAGGAAACTAGTGAAAAAGCGCTTTGTCAGTCGAAGAGCGAGAAATCACCGCGTTGCGGCGGCTGGGGCTCACCGAGTACGAGTCGAGAATATACTTGGTGCTGATCAAGATGGGGCCCATCAAAGCAAGCGAGCTCAGCTTCTTCGGCCAAATACCAAGAACAAAAACATACGGTGCAATCAAAGAACTCGAACGGAAGGGGCTGCTTCGAATAATTCCTGGCAAACCTGAGGAGTATGTGGGCGCGTCTCCAGGCGAAGTTCTGATGCCGATGGTGACTAAGTTCACCCGCGAGCTAGCAGATGTAGAAGTTGTAGTCCAAGACCTCGCGCTGGCATACGAAACAAGCAGATTTGTCAAACGCAAATCACCGAAAGAATCTGATGAATTCTGGGAACTCGACGGCAGGCCGGGTATAATCAACAAGTTGAATCAGATATTTAGCGACGCGTCGAAGAGCATCAACTACTGCACAACGGCGCCAGGCTTGGTCCGAGCGTACAAGGCCCATTGTGAGATAATGGAAAGGGTCAAGAAGAAGGGAACTGACGTTCGAATTCTCTCCCCAGTAAACTCAGAGGTTACCGCCGTGGCCCAAGAAATGTCCCAGGTGCTTGATTTCAAAATCTTGGACAAACCGTTTGGTGAGAATTTTGTGACTGTCGATGGCCATGAATTGGTCGTAATCGAAACAAAGCCGGATGATCTGCGAACGGACCAAGGGGCCGATAAGGCGGTCTGGAGTACAAACAGGCTTCTTGTTGAGCTACACGACCAACTCTACGATAGAATTTGGAACACGCTCCCGAAAGCAAGATTCAGGGAAATTAAGCAAACAACTTAAAACGCATAGCCGTGACTGTCCGAGTTGCGGCAATGCAAGGCCCAACTGTAGGAGCAGCCAAGTGTGCGCAGCAAGCTGTCAAACCACCGCAATATGTCGATTAGGGCACCACTCGTAGCTCTCTTTTTCGCCGCCTTGCTCCTTAGCTCAAACTTCCAAGGAATACCACTTAGTAATCCTCCCGTCGTCCGCGGCCAAAACACCTCCGATCCAACCACAATCGCGCCCTCCATGGTTTGGGGGCCTTTCTTTCAAACCATGGGCGATGTTCAGATCAACATAAACCGGACGGGAATCGCGGCCCGCGTCGAGATCCCCAGAGAATTCCTGCAGAATGTTATCTCCACCGAGAACGACACTCATTTCATTCAAACCAATATCAGGAATGATTACTATTACGTTAGTGTAATCGACGAGTCTAAACATTGGACGTATGCTTGGCATGGGGCTCCAAGTGATGGGCCATGTTTCAAGCCCGATTTCTCCCTGCTCGATACTAATGCACCTTGGTGCGTGGAAATCTGGAACTATTTGAACGGCACCTTTCGAACCTTCACTCCTTCGCCTCTTCGCCCAAAGTTCATCAGGTTCCATAACTTGAATGCGCCTTCAGTCGCGGGTAGGTACAATTTCACCGTGTTCGTCGCAAACCAAACGAATACCCAAGGTTACCCTAACCTCTGCGACCCAGCCGTGAATCCAAGTGTGAATCCACCCCCAAACTTCTGTTCATTCCCCGATTTCGTTCACGCCTGGAACACGACGCTGTTCGTTCCGATCAGCATGCGCGACCGGCCAGCTAGCATAGCAGGGACAATCTGCGACAATTGGTTTAGCATCCCCCCAAACGGGACCTGTGGGGACCCAGACGTTCACAAAATCTTGGGAACCAAAGGTGTCGCCTACGCCAAAGACTTGGCTACCAACCAAATTGTGGGCAGAAGTTACGTCAACGAGGCGACGGGGCGATTCAACATTACGGGGCTAGCTCCGTATATCAGCACGGACGCTAATCCTCATCAATACCAAATACTAGCGTCCGCCGGTTTCGACCCAACCTACGACACGGCGTATTCACTCACCGCCTACCCTGGTCTACCCATCAGACCGTCGCCGGGGGAAAATAGGAACTTGCCGACGTTCTTTCCGTTAGATAGGGCTCCTCAGGTGTGTGGTACCATAGACTATGAGTGGAATGGCGCGACGGTATTCCATTCGCTGACAGGTCACCCATATCTACCAAAGATCGGCCTCAAGGTTCTGAATGTTACCGTTGAGGCGGTGGACTTACAGCAACACGTATACCGGAACATAACCCTGTCACAAAATTCCAAGTCCGACGGGTTCAAGCTTATCACTGGTTCAAACGTGAGCTATGTTGGAGCAGATCCATATGGTACGGAATTCGCGGGCCTCCCACCTGCAAATTCCACTAACCACTACGATTTGACTTTGAACGCATGGGTGACGGGCTATGTTCAAGTCAATTTTCCGAGTGGGACCCCTGAAATAGTTACGGTCACGGTTAGCTCTTCACCAAGCCCCGGCGTCGCAACGGCTTGCACCACTTCTAACGACATAACATTGCAAGTAGGAGGCGTAATTTCAGGAACAATTCAGCTCTGGAACGGGCAGGCGCTTGAAACTCCGGATCAAGCGGAGAGCTCACTGCCTCTCCCCACTCCGCCGACGGATGCGCTCTTCGGTGGGAACATTTTGATCCAAGCCTATGACCACTCTGGGGTTTTGCGCGGTGTCACAGTCCTCAATGGCACTCTCCCAGACGGGCGAACATGTTACGCAAGTCCAACCTTATCGCCTCTTTGCAAGTTCACAGTGATCCAAGTCTCGAGTGGAACGGGGACACAGTTGGAATTGGCCTTCACAATCATCGGATTCAGCGAGTACCTCAATCATACGTGGTCCGGGGCTTGGGATGAGCACGATTACGGTCTTCTATCCGACCCATTGGGCTACTCAATTCGAGTGTTCATTAGGGGGTATGAACTTCAGACGACGAACGCATTTTCAGTATACCTGGGCGAGCCCACACCTGCAACGGTAAAGATGCTTAGGGGAGGGGCGTTTAGCGTCGGAGTCTTTTCCTACGATAGCCGGGCTGGAACAAGAGCCGTACAGGCACTGCTGCCTTGGAGGTTTCTGAATCTCTCGATTCCTGTCAGGGCGCGAACATACTTCTACGATTCTGGTGGGTTTACCGTCGGGTACGTGGAATGCCTGATGCGATTAGGTGTCCCGCAACCAGACAAACTGTGCAGTCTGACCGCCAAAACTTTCACAGTCCTCTTCGCGGGGCAAAACTGGAATGTTCGCGAAATATGGTTCTACGGGGACGTACCCTCGCAAGTAATGAACGACACATATACAATCAAAACATACACGCTTGGATATGTTTGGCAGTACGGTCCTTCGCAAGCCTCAAACTATCTCTTAGGTTTTACATTGTTAGCCATACCGTTGCTGTATGGGGATGAATTAGATATCACAGGACCGGTGTTCGTAGACAACCTTATTCTGGGTGGACTGCCGGAGAACGATTACGCTATCGGGCAGGCATTGACCGGCGGTTTGATGGGGGCGGTCCCAGCGAACTTGACCGAAGGAACACCGACTCTCTCGTTACCGATTTTCGGGTTCGGTGGCATGACCAACAGTACGGGAAAGTTAGAGGGTCAGGGGCACTTTTTCTACGTTGCGCCGCCGCCGCACGGGGGAATATACTTCGATTATGGTCTCGACAATGCCACCTACACGGCGCAAGTTCCAGAGTTCGGTTTTAACAGCCACTTTATGCAACCATTCGGACCTTTAACAGTAACATTCCGCGACCTATACGTTCAAACTGGCGTCGTAATGGACGATTATGAAATGGGTGAAGTGATCGCCAGTGGAGTTACAGGTGACATTTCCTCTTGCTTCTCCCAATGCCCATATCCTGCCTACCTGTCGTGGGTGCAGGTCACTGCATCCAACTCGACCTTCCAGTCACAACAACCAGTCACAACCTTGGACGGGGACTATGGAGGTCCAGGGGCGCTTTTTCTACCAGCGGGCACCTATAGTATCACGTATTCCCTCCCTGCATACTATGTTTCTCAGAATCAGACCCTTCAAGTTCAATGGGGCGGATCTCAGCCCTCTAACGCGCCTGTACTATGCCCAATCCTTCCCCCTGCGACAACTTGCTAATCGCTACAGAGTTTGGCGGCGTCGAAGTTTTGTAACTTATCGAAGCGCGTACAGTATCGTTACAAATTTCATCAAACGTGCGTTCGCTATCTTTCTAGATAACAATCTCCTTGGAGTAAACTTCGATTCCTTTCGCAGTGATCGCGTAAGGTCTAGGTTGGCGGTCAATTTCAGTTTCTCGCATCTTCTCAACTTGGATAACTCGCGCGGTTGTCTTGCCTCCGGTAACTGTTTGCATTAGAACGACACCGTGAACCAAGTATTCCTCAACCTGGAGGCTACGTCCTCTCATTCCCACTCTCTGCAGTTCCGATGCGAGCATACAGGTGGCGCCTGTTTCGGAAAGAGCTTCAACTAGATCCAACAAGACCTTCCTGCGCTCCGAATCTTTGGGGTATTGAAATATTAGGAGCGAAAGGGGGTCAACAACTATCCTAGTTGCGCCAATGGTTTTGGCGTTGTTCCGAATCACTTCTATGAGGCTGATCAGTGAGAAATCTTGCTTACCGATAGTCAGGTTGCCTACCTTGATTTCTCCGGGGATCGACCTTATCGGGGAGGCGTCAACGAACGAAAATTCCCCGCGTTTTTCAGCGGCGGCGAAGTCCCAGCCGAATTGACTCATTTCCCTATCGTAATGGTTTCTATCCTCCTCCATACTGACGAAGAGGCCCTTTTCACCAAACTTGGTTATTCCGGTTGCAAGAAACTGCGAGCACGTGATCGTTTTCCCTGATCCTGGTTCCCCCAACACAAGGAGGATGCGCCCTTGGGGAATTCCTCCCCCGAGCATTTCGTCAAGCCCTGGGATGCCGGTGGGTGTGCGAGCGACTGTTTGCTTCAAGCTAACTCTCCTCCGTCAATACTGGCGCGAGGAATAAATGATTTGGCTAAAACTAAGCCAAGTATTCGTCAGACATAACTCATCAGAATCCGCCAAGTGTTTCAGACGGGGCGAGTCGATCTGGAAATCAACGCGAGAAAGGATCAATTAACGTACCGTCATCCCCGATGTCATATTTTATCCAAGACATCAAATGCTTTGTTCCCATCATTCGCAGGATCCTCAACTCTCTGACGCTCCCTTCGGGGGTCTCATCGATCTTCATCTCGATGACCCCATCTACGATGTCCTGCGCTGAAGCGATTATGGCCGGATGAAAGGCCCTACGATTCATCGTCACCAAGGACAAGGCTCCGGCTTGCCTCGTCCGTGCGACGAACACCCTGAGGAATTCGACCGCAGAGCGAACTCCACGATTTCTTACGAGCGTGTTGAACGAGTCTAGTACCAACATGGATATTTTGCGCTTTGCCATAATGTCCGAGATTGCGACACTGATTTCTGAAAGGTTTTCAGCGTTAGGCGTGTAATCTTCGTTACTTTCAAGTCCAACCGCCTTGGAATAGCAGTCTATGAAGATGAGGGGTGACCAGTCCAATTTGCCGTTTGTAATGTACGAACCGACTTGTTGCCTTACGTTGTCTGGGAAGCTGTCTAACGTGACGTACAATACCGATTTATCTGCTCCAATCTGATTGCCTACAAAGTAGGCGAGCAAGTTCTCATGTCCTGCACCTGGGTCGCTTAGGATCAGCATAGTTCCCACGTTCGGCATGCCAGAGGGCAAGGCTTTGTCCAGCACTCCGATGCCTGTTGGCGACCTTGAGATCTCAGCTGAGACGCTCGCATCTCTTTCCGTTGTCTCACCCAAGATCAGCTGCTTCGAGATGGCGTCCTGAATCTCCTTGTTCCTATCCTGGACGAAAGTGTAAACTTCGCTCTTGTTCAGTATTCCGAGTTCGACTAGGTCCCCAATTTCCTTTTGTGCCTCGGGGGAAGTGCATCCAATTCTCTTCGCAAGTCCTTCCGCCGTCTCAGCCAATTCAGAATTGTTATTGAACAGTGTCAGAATGTCTGCTTTCACGTCGGTATCAAGGAGTAGCTCGAAAAGCTTCGTGGAACGTTTCGTCAGGGGTTAGTCCTTCCAGGCTCATTAAGAGAGGAGCGTTGGAGTCCGGATTTTAACCTCATGGGGCTGGTTTGCACGTTCAACGCTAAACGCTGCTTACCTCGGCAGCCGTTATGAGAGGTCTATGCATAAGCCAAGGCGGCATTCGCGTAGTCCCCCGTAGAATCCGGTCGGTCTTGCACGGCTAACCACGCCATCAAAACTCTCTGCGGCGCATATGGCGGAATGTGGAAAGATTCCATTAGAAGGCATGAAAGTGGAAAATTTCCTACGCCACCCACAACGAACTGTTCCACAAGCATCAGACTAGCATGTTTCGACCTTCAGCCAACCACCCAATCTCGAAAATCGCAATCTGATACGCTCAGGTCAACAGCCGCTGAAGATCAGCATTTCGCCACTAGCCGTCGGGACGAGTAACACGTTTCCCCACAATCCTACAACACAAATTGAACCACACACCCACGCCCGCGCGGGAAGCCGCCCCAGAAAAATGGTGCCTAACATATGCTATACACCCACAGTAGGCGAGAATCGCGAAATCGCCCCCAAACGGCTCACCCTGCTTTTCTCGTGCCAGTTTCGTTTTCTTGAAACCGCTGGACCTCTCTAGCCTTACTGGGCCCTCGCATCCCCTCGATTCCGCGTCGTGTGAAAGCGGGTGTGGGGTTTTGAACCGATGAGGCGCCTATAGAAGTTTCAGTAACTCATTCTTCGTGAGCTTGGTCTGGCTCAATATATCCATAAGGGTTGACTTGTTGACTTCTTCGTGTATCGGAACAACTGTACGT
>JBAVCK010000099.1:0-13852 GCA_049586635.1 Bathyarchaeia archaeon | reverse complement strand
GGCGATAGCTGCAGTAACTAACTCGGGAAAGTCAACGACTCTTGTCTCCGGAGAAGGGAAGGAAGGCGATGTCAACGTCCTGAAGGACTTCGTTGAATTCGTAAACACCTTCGACCCCGACATCATCGTTGGCTTCGAAAGCAACACGCAAGACTGGCCATACATAATTCAACGGTCAAAAGTGCTTAAGCTCAAGGTTTCCGTGGGGCGGGATTCGAGCGAGCCCCACACAAGCGTCTACGGCCACATATCAGTAACGGGCAGGGCAAACCTAGACCTATCCGATGTCGCAGGCGGTATCCCTGAAGTCAAAGTGAAAATGCTCGAGAACGTTTCCAAATACCTTCAACTTCCCTCCGCAGGAAAGTTCACCACGATCGAAGAATGGGACAGGTACGGCTCGTGGACGGAGGAGGCGGGGAGGAAAAGGCTGCTGCAGAACGGACGGATGATGGCGCAAGCCTCACTGGAACTGGCTGAGGCGACGTTGAATTTTCCAATGCAGCTTTCTGCTTTGACGGGCTTGCCCCTTGACCAGGTCATGGCGGCCGCCGTTGGATTCCGAGTTGACTCGTACTTGGTCAGGCAGGCGGCCCGAATTGGGGAACTTATACCTGCAAGGAACGACCAACCATACTTCACCTACCGGGGAGCAATCGTGCTCGAGCCCAAAACCGGGCTCCATGAGGATGTTGTCGTACTAGACTTCGCTTCCATGTACCCAACGCTGATGGAGAAGTACAACCTTTCACCAGATGCATTAGTCAAACCTGGGGAACACCCTTCAGAAGACTCGGTCTTTGTCATCCCCGACGTACAACATAAGTTTCGGAAAAAACCCGACGGGTTCTATCGAACCGTTCTCTCACAGCTAATTCATGAGCGGTCCGATATCAAAGCTGAGTTGAAAGAAACTGGCTCCGCTTCAACTCGGAGCAAGGTTCTGAAGGAACGTGAACGGGCCTTGAAGGTGATTACGAACGCATGCTATGGCTATGCTGGATGGGCGGGAGCCCGTTGGTATGCAAGGGAAGTTGCAGAGTCCGCAACCGCCCTAGGACGGGAAACGATTACGAAGACCATAGCAAAAGCTGAATCCCTGAGGCTCACAATAATCTACGGCGACACAGACTCCCTCTTCGTGAAGAATGAACGCTCGAAGATTGAACAACTTCTTGATTGGGTTCACAAGGATCTCGACCTGGAGATCAGAGTTGAGCGGGAGTACCGACGAATCCTATTCACGGAGGCGATGAAGCGATACGCCGGCCTGCTTACGGACGGAAGCCTAGACATAGTCGGCTTAGAAGTTGTTCGCGGCGACTGGTCTGAAATCGCACGCCAAGTGCAAGAAGAAGTTCTGGAGAAAATACTCCAAGACCAATCACCTGAGAAAGCTGTTGAAGCAGTGCGGGCGATAATCCGCAAACTGGAAAACGGCGAAGTCCCAATTGCTGAATTGACTATTCGAAAGACATTGACCAAGCCGATCGAAAAGTACGCTGTCAGGGTACCCCATGTCGAAGTCGCAAGGAAACTCTTGAAGGAGGGTTGGACTCTAACCGTCGGTGACAAGGTTGCCTACGTCATCGTAAAGGGATCCGGCAAACTATTCCAGAAAGCTAAGCCCTACAATCAAGTGAAACAGGAAGAAGTCGACAAAGAGTACTACCTGGAAAACCAAATCAAGCCTGCCGCGATGCGAATCCTAGAACGATTCGGCGTGAACGCCAAACAATTGGAGGTTTAGGCGGTCGGTGGACCAGCGACTTCCGGGAGGGTCATAATCTTAACGGAGGCTGCCCTACGTGCTAGGTCCGCAATTCGGTCACCCACGATCAGCTTGACGCCCTTTTCTTCGGCCAAATCTACTAACCTCTGGGTAACCACTCCGTCGAAGACAATCGTATCAACGCCCTGATAGTCACCGAGTTTACCCGCAAGTTCACTCACAGGTAGCCTAGCGAGCTCGCCCATATTCTGGTCAAGCAATACCCCCTCTAGGGACCCGCGCAATTCGCGGGCTTTGACCACAACGTTCTGGGGGAGTTGTGGGGGAGGTGCCCGTGGAACCGGAATTGGTGCTGGGCGCGTGCCCGGAGGCCTTCCAGATTCGACCGGCACTTTCTCGCGCAGGGCCTTAATGATTTCCTTCGGTACGAGGTCTTCGACCTCCTTCCCCAAAGGCGCTCGTGCAACATAGTCAACGGGCGCTACCTGCATCAACTCCTTCAGGATGAGGTCTCCACCCCTATCGCCATCTAGGAAGGCTGTCGTTTCCTTAGTCTTGGAAAGCTCCATTATCGTTCGAGGGATCTTCGTTCCTTCAATCGCTACCGCGTTCCTAATTCCGCATCGCAGAAGGTTGATGACGTCTGCCCTACCTTCCACGAAGATTACGTCTGCGCTAGTGGCAACGTCGGGGCCTGCGGGGAGATGGTCCGCCCCATATTCACCGACGTCCGCTGACCGTATCACTCCTGATACGTCTTTGACCATTTCCTCTGTGCTTGGCGATTCTTCTATGACCCAGGTGCGTAGGATATCCTTCGCCTTGTCAAGAATTACCTTACGTTTTTCTTCCCTGATGTCAGCGACTTTATCTAGTGTTACCTTGGCGATGCATGGGCCTATTCGGTCTACGCTTTGGACCGCGGCCGCAATGATGGCTGTCGAAGTCTTGTCAAGGCTCGACGGGATGGTTATTACTCCAACCGTCTTATCCTGTTTGGAATCTAGTTGAATTTCTATGCGCCCGATTCGACCTGATTTTTGAAGCTCGCGTAGGTCCAGGTCCGGACCAAACAATCCTTCTGTTTGACCGAATATGGCGCCTATCACGTCAGGCTTCTCTACGACGCCCTCCACTTCGAAACGGGCGACGACCATATACTTTGTCGTAGGTGCATACTGTGAATTTGCTCCCAATTACTCGTGAACCTCCTAATTTGCTCACGTTTACGAAAGTAAGTGACATGAGCATCCGAAACGTACCATCGGAAGTTCCCAATATAAACTGTGTGCACTCGAACGAGTTCGAAATCCATGAACACGTATTACCTGGAAAACATCTTATTCAGACCTCATTCTGTCTCAGAACTGGTGTATTAGACTCGTGACAAGAATCGGAATTAACGGGTTCGGAAGAATCGGCCGCTGCTTTTTCAGAGCTGCCACAGAGGCTGGTTTGCAAATAGTCGCTGCCAACGACATAATGGATCCGAAGACGGCCGCTCACCTCCTCAAGTACGACTCCGTGTTCGGTAAGATGCAGAACACCATTAATGTTGAGGCTGACGGTTTCAAAGTCGATGGAAAAGAAGTCAAAATTCTCTCAGTTAGGGACCCCGGCGAGATTCCTTGGTCCAAGTACGGCGTCGAGATTGTGGTCGAATCCACCGGACTGTTCACAAACAGGGAGACGGCTGCGAAGCACATGATAGGCGGAGCTAAGAAAGTCCTCATTTCCGCCCCAGCCAAGAACCCTGACATCACGATTGTCCCGGGCGTCAACCTGGACAAGTACGACCCGAAGAAACATGATGTTGTTTCACTTGCATCCTGCACTACAAACTGTGTAACGCCAGTAGTCAAAGTGCTAAACGATGCGTGTACGATAAAGCATGGTTTCATGACCACGGCCCACGCGTATACTGGCGACCAGCGACTTCAGGACCTGCCCCATAGCGATTTGAGGCGGGCTAGAGCTGCAGCACTCTCGATCATCCCGACTTCCACAGGTGCCGCCATCTCCACAACCGAAGTAATCCCTGAACTGAAAGGCAAGATTCACGGCGTGGCACTGCGCGTTCCGGTCCCAGACGGGTCGATTGTCGACTTTGTCGCTGAAGTAGGCCGTGACGTAACCGTCGACTTCGTGAACAAGGCATTCCATGCAGCGGCGAACGGCCCGATGCAGCATATACTCGAATACTCCGAAGAACCGTTGGTTTCCGCCGACATTATCGGGAACCCACATTCAGCCGTCTTCGATTCACTCACAACAATGGTTCTAGAAAACAGGCTGGTCAAAGTCTTCGCATGGTACGACAACGAGTGGGGATACTCGAATAGGCTTGTAGACATGGTGCAAACCATGTCAAAATACCTCTGAGGCGTCTGAGGAAATCGGTCGGGCGATTAACTCGCCTGACATGATTCACTTCTGACCGTGCTTGACATGTTTCCTTACGAGTAAGTACAACGCGATTGCGGCTATGAAGACAAGAGGCACTATTGCTTCTGATATGATGTTTGATGAAGAATTCTGTGGGATTTGTGAAGTGGCAGATTGTGGAGGTTGAGGCATCTGGAGTGAATTGGTCGTTGGAGGGTATGAGGTGTAGGGCGTAAGACTGACTTGCGTCGTGGTATTAGTTGCAGGAGTACCGTTCATCGTAATTGTTGCAGTTGCGCCGTTGATAGTCGCAGGGTTGCCCCAAGCGACGAGAAATATGAAATATTTCGATCCGGTTGTGAGATTCTGGTCAGCCTCAAGGCTGGTCGCGTTCCAATCAGCGAATATGCATCCATTTGAGGCCAGGTCCTGAACTTGAAGATGTTCTCCGCACGGAATGTAGTTGAGAGTTTGAAATATGTAGAAATCCATCGGCACAGCCGAACGGAAGCTTATATGAACTGGCCCCGTGAACGGGATGACAACCGAATCCACGCCACAATAGCTGCCTGTTCCCAGTGGGTAGATGGTAGTTAGAGTCGCCGTCGTCGTCGAACTATCCTTTGGGGCAGGGCCGAGGGATGCTTGTATTCCACCTACCGAGGCCACGACTAGAATGCAGGCCAGAAGAATGTTGAATCGCATAATCAGCTAAGGTTAGGATTTATGGATCGTAATAAAACGGTTTGCATCGATATCTAATCAACAGAACTTCAAATTCAACTTGCTCTTCGAAACCGGCCTCGCTCTTTGTCCCGTCGAGACAGGTATCGTGTTTCATATTCCCGCCGGACTGATATGGGGCCGAAAAATACTTCAGCCCTAAGCCGACTGTGGAATTTCGGCAGTTCTTCGATGCTGCGAACGTCTGACCTCGTTAGTCCACGCAGTTCGCGCCATAAGACTAGGTTTGCGTGAATCTTCTGGTAATTCAAGCTGCGAGCCAGACGCTTCGCCAAGGACACGCCTTCGCGGTCAAAATCCGTGAGAACTATTACCTTTCTCCCAGCGTCCAGCTCTTCAACGAAACCTAGGGGATTCTTTCGGCTGCTCTGCAAACAGAGGATTGTTCCTGGGATTCCCATATTACGAAGGGAGTCTCGGTCGCGAGTTCCTTCAACTACGATGATGCCCCCTTGTTCCGACTCGTGGGTGACTCTTTGAATGAGTTTCTCTAGCCGATCTAGCCTAACTTCGGCTGGGGCGCGCATTTCGAGTTGTTACCTTGTAATTTCTATCTGTTCCATCTTGTGAAGTAGCTCGGGATGTTTCTCGAATTCTTCTCTAACTGGTTCGAGGATTTTGATGAGGCTTTCCGCTACTGAGACCTTAAGGTCTTGGGGGTGAATCTTCCCCGCTCGGTACTCTGATTCCAGCTCCTTATACGTGGTGAAAGTTGCGGGGCCACCGTACTTGCTCGGCCTATCCAGCGAAACTGAATTGGACCACGGAAAGATGATGTGGCGAGCGATTTCGAGGACTGGATTGTTCTCTGTCTCTTTCTGGGGGCAGTAGGCGCCTTTGAGTTTGTGTTTGATTGCTTCTGGTTCATCGTGGACGATTATCCCGCTCTCCGTGATGCTCTTTGACATCTTAGAGGAGATTTGGGAGCTAACGTCTCGATTTTCATCGAACTTGGCCGTATCCATCCTTTTCGCCCCTGCTAGCCCTATGAGCAGAGGTGTGTGCAGACTCGTTGGTTTCGGCCAGCCTAGCTTGTCTGCGACATCGCGCGCTAAGGCGTGAGCTTTCCTCTGGTCTATGCCTGCACATGCGACGTCTAGCTTTAGTTCGAATATGTCGGCTGCTTGCATGCATGGGTAGAAGGTTGACGCGGCCTCGAGGTCTTTGGTATCCATCTCCCTGCCCATTATTGGAAGCGCACGCCAAACGCGGTTTACGTTGATCGACTTGCCAACCCGCACCACTCTTTCCCAGTACTCCCGTTTTGATGCTAGGTCAGACGCCCATGAGTACGTGGCCTTTGATGGCGGAATTCCTATCGCAGTGAAGCATTGTTTGATGTATTCTCCACAGGTGCGAATATTCTCCATCTGGCCCCCCAGCTTGTTGTTGATCCAAGCGTGCCAGTCGGCGAGGAAGACTGTGAAATCGAAACCAGCCTCAATCATATCTATAATTTTCCTGCCGCACAGTAGACCCATTCCTATGTGCATCATGCCACTCGACTCGAAGCCCCAGTAGGCGCGCGGACGAGTTTTGGTCTCTAGAATCGTCCGCAGTTCTTCGCGGGTGATGATTTCTTCTGTATCTCTGGCGACGAGCTCAAGCCGTGTTTCCAGGTCCAACTTTCCTTCCTTCAGGTTTTCCCTTCAGTTCGGGCTATTATTCTTCTTTCGTTGGAGGGGATTCGCCGCAGGGTCGGAGTGCCGGTATTACCAGCGATCCGGCCCCTTTCGCCCACGACACTAACACGCAAACTTCACTGGAGGGCTTCGCCCCACTCAGTTGGCTCTCTCGGAGGTGGGCGGCTCTGGTGCCTCTCCAACGAACCTATCGTCTCTGCAACTGGAAGAGTTGGTCAAGGTCTAGCTCCATTCCGGCTACAGGGTTTTCCAGTCTCCAGTTTTCGAGGACTTGGGGGTGAACCTCTCCTATTATCCCAACCTCCCGGTCGCCAATAAGTATGCTACCAACGCGCCCCTCCAAGTAGCTCGGGTCGACGGTTGGCTTGAGAGTGAACTCGAAGCCGAGATTGAGCATAAGCGGTTGGAGGCTGGCTCTCATTTCCGTGAAGTTGGCTTTCGAGTGGCTTGAGACACCGGCCAGCTTTCTAGCGTCTCTCGCCCGGTTGGGTACGGCCGGGTCCCAGATTGCACAGTCTCCGACCTCGAACACTCTCTGCGGGTATTCGACGTGAGTGTTGTTCGCCAGGAAGTCCATCAGGCTAGGTAAGAGCGAAGGGCGTAGGCATGTCATTGTCATGATTTTCGGGTTTGCAATCTCCACTGCCAGACTAGGTTGCCTGTTCATCTTCGTAAACAACTTCTCCTGGTTCGCCATCATGAAGCCGAGCATTTCTTGGAAACCAAGCCCCACCATGAGTTCTCTCACCGAATCTGAGAACTCTTCCATAGGTGACAGGCCGCCGATTGTTAGGTCAGATGGCCATTTCGGTTCCATTTTGTTTAGGCCGTAGGCGATGGCGACATCTTCGAAGATGTCAACAGGGTGTAGGATGTCCAATCGGTAGCATGGGACGCGAACGGTGAGTTGTTTGCCGGTCGAATTCGCTACCTCATACCTTGTGCGGCGAAGAAGGGACACTATCTGGGCGCCGCTGAGGTCCAGCCCGATCATGCCTCTAAGGCTGTCGAGCGATAGTTTGACTCGGCGCTCGTTGAGGTCTGGCGTTTTGACTGTCCGTGGTTTGCCGTACTCGTAATGTACTACGGCTGGTGAGATTTCAGCGCCTCGGTCGGCTAGGGTGGTTGTGAGTATGGTTACGGCGTTCATGACCGTTTCGGCAGAGGTGCCCGTGACTTCGACAAGGATGTTCTTAGTTTCGGGCGTTACTCGGCCTAGGTCATCGGAGTTAATGATAGGTGGGAAAGAGAGCACTTTCTGTTTCGAATCCAGCAGGATGGGCATTCTTTCATGTTCCTTTACGATGTGGCCGTACTCTAACCCCTTCGGGTGCGCTTCGAGAATTTCGCGTAGCGACATTTCCTTCTCTCCTTCCAAGGGCACGAATTTCACGTCATCCGGACCCACCGCGCCGTACGTGAGTGGTGGATTAATCAAATCGAAATCGTAGAACCCGATGGATGACCTTCGGCGCTTTCTCCCGTAGCTCTGGTCAAGCTTCTCTTGGAGGTGGATTAATCCCCGAATAATCACGTCATTCAGCTTGATGCGGCGGGCGACTACGCACGCAATAAACGGCCTAATCTCTTTCAGTTCTTTATCCACTTGGATTTCGACAGCAGGTTTCTTTGCAAGCGGGTAGGCCTTGAGGCCCACTTCGATTCCAAGCAACCCCCTTAGGGCTCGGGCTATGCCTTCTGTGCTCCAGGTGTCCGGCCGGTTGGTGTCTTTGTTTTCCAACTGAAGTTCGGAATCTTCCGAGATGTCTTCCGTGCGGCTTAGGCCGGAGAGCTCGCACTTGACGGAGTAAAGTATCTCATCGAGTTGCTCGTGGTCCCTAGGCAGTTTCCTCCCGACTAGTTGTTCCAAGTCGTCTATTCGGGTGAGGATTGTGACCATGTTAGAGCACCTTCTGTTTTCTCATCCAGTCTAGGTCTTGGGCGAAGAGTAGGCGTATGTCGTCGATTCCTGCACGCATCATGTAGAGCCTATCGACGCCTATGCCCCATGCGATGACAGGCACCTTGATTCCCAACGGGAGCGTCAGTTCAGGCCTAAAGATTCCTGACCCGCCGAATTCGAGCCACCCATATCCCTCTTTGTACGCTTGCAGCTCGACGCTTGGTTCGGTGAATGGGAAATAATCTGGCCTAAAGCGGACTTTGTCTGCACCCGCGATGTCAATGGCAAAGCGCTCAAGCACGCCCAAGAGGTCCCTTAATGATAAGTCAGCGCCGACCACGATGCCTTCTGCTTGGTTGAATTCTGTAAGGTGAGTGCGGTCCACTTGGTCGGGTCTAAAGCATCTTGCGAGTGAGAAGTATTTTCCAGGTATCTTCAATTGCTTGCTAACAAGTGTTCGAGCGCTGAGAGCGGTTCCTTGGCTTCTCAGTATCAGTTTCAGGGCTTCGCTACGCGAGTAGGAGTATTTCCATCCGGTTGATCCGGTCTTCCAACCATTTTCATGGGTCTTTGAAACCGGATCCATGAAACGTTCGTATTCTCCAAGGCTTCCCTTTTCTTGTGTCTTGACGAAGTAAATGTCATGTATCTCACGCGCGGGGTGGTCTTGTGGCATGAAGAGCGCGTCGCAGTTGAAGAACATCAGTTCGACTGTTGGGCCTGTCATCTCCTTGAAGCCTAGGTTGACAAGTTTCGTTTTCAAGTTATCGAGGAAAAGGCGGTATGGTTGCTTCTTTCCCGGCCAGGCCGAAGTGACTGGGGCTGCGATGTTATACTTGCGAAATGCTACTGTCCTCCATTGCTGGGATGTGATCATTTCGGGTGTGAGGTCGCTTATTTCTTCAGGGACAGTGATTCCTTCTTCGAGTGCTTTCCAACCCTGCGGCGTCAGTTCGACGTAGCGCTTCGTTTGCCTTCTGCTTGTGACCAGCTGTCGCCTCTTCAAGGTCTCGACGTTTCCGCGAACAGATAGTGCCAATTCCTCTAGGGAGGTTTCGGGTTTTGTTGCGAGGAGTTCGAGTGTTCGTTCCGTGTCAGTCTTGTCGGGTATGCCAGCTGCTTTCAGGACTACGCTCTGGAGCTGGGTTGTAACCTCGCACCAGCCTGCGACCTTGACCCAGCCTAGCGCGACTGAAGCGAGGTTCGGGGGAATGTTAGCGCGTCTCGCTGCTTGGTCAAGAGTTGCTTCGCCGCCGAGTTCAAGTACGGCCTGAAGAAGCCGTCTTTCGGGCAAACCTTGCTTTGCATGATTCATTGCTTCTTCTGTGAGTTTGAGGACTGTTCGTTCAGCTTCCGTTACTCGAACAAACTGTCGCTCTTGTAGGGTTGTTAAGGCTCGCGTGACGGCGGCACTGCTTTGTTTCGTGTTCACAACTAGCTCCTCGAAGGAGCAGTTGCCGCCGGAGGATTGCAACGAGCGCATTACGGCTGCTTCGTTCTCACGCATCTCAATCAAGGCATCTATGCATCCTTGGGATTGAACAGATACTCTTCGAATCTATCTTTGGCTTTCTCGCGTTTCGCCTGGAATTCTTTGAGGAACTTTTCCACGCGCTCCGCGAGTATCAGTTTGCAGTCTCCACACATGATGTTTCCGGCGAGGCAGTTGTATCGAAGGTCTTCGATTTCCTTGTGGTTCATAAAGAGGAAGTAATCGTAAGCGAAGACCGAGCATATATCGGGGTTGGCGCCAAGTCGTTTTTGTTCCTCGACCGTAGCCCGTCCTCCCGTGAAGGCGCCCATAACTTTCTTTTTCGCTTGCTGTGGGTCGTCTACCGTAAAGATGGCTGTTTCGGGCATTGAGGCAGACATCTTGCCACCGCGCCCGAGTCCTGGCACAAAGCGGCAGTGGATCTGGGCGGGTTTGTAGTATCCGAGCTTAGGGGCGACGTCCCGAGTTATCCTCCAGTACGGGTCTTGGTCAATGGCTGCCGGGATCAAGCATGGGACATTGTGCCCCACCAGGGCCGACTCCAAGAAGGCTGGAACTGCTTGGATAGCGGGGTAGAACGCCATGCCTATGTTCGTGCTCTCTCGGAAGCCAAACACTGCTTTGGCTGTTGAGAAAGTCACGTGTTTCGCGACCTTGATTGCCAAGCTGTAGAGAGCTCCCATGTTCTTCGTGTCGGTGATGATTCGTGTTTTCTTCGGGTCGAAACCGACGGCGATTATGTCAAGGGCGTTCTCGTACGCCCATTTCGTTGGTTCATCCATCGAGAACTCGTCATGTTGGAGAAATCTCTCGTCGTCTGTTATCTGGAAGTAGAGTTTAGCGCCGAACTTGTCCTGGAGATATTTCGTGAATATCCAAGGGACCAAATGGCCGATGTGGACCGGCCCAGAAGGGCCTCGGCCTGTATAGAGTACAAATTTCTCTCCCGCCTCATACCTCTGAAGAATCCAATCGAAATCTCTGTGTGAGAAGAAAATTCTTCTTGCGAGTTGTGGGTGTAGCTCGCCGGTATGCTTCTTGACCTTCTCTAGGATTTCTGGGGTGAGGGGTTGTGTTCCAAATTCCCTTATCAGCTTGTCATAATCGATCTTGCCCGTGACTTCCCACGGAGTTACAACCATTTCTTCGTTGTTTACCGACACGGCTCAGATTCTCCCGCCTTCAGAAACAACTCTCCGACTTCGTTGCTTCCCCACAACTCATGCTCGTACGGTGCATTGTCTTTCTGAATCCTAAATAAACAGCTAGGGACAGTGGTTTCATCTAAAGAAGGTTTAGCCACAGTGAGCCAGCAACTGGAAATGTTCGCGAAATCCGGGAGAATCCTAGCACAGGTTCGAGAATTCGTGACAACCCTTCCCCTGGCTGGCAGTAGCGTGTTGGAATTATGTGAGCAAGTTGAGGGAAAGATACGAGGATTAGGCGGTGAGCCAGCTTTCCCATGCAATGTCGGAATCAACGAGGTCGCAGCCCACTACACTAGCCCGTGGAACGACGCGAGCTCAGTTCCGGATGGTTCCATCGTGAAAGTGGATTTCGGCGTGGCGCTCGATGGGTTCGTTACAGATAGCGCGATAACAGTTTCGCTTAATCCTGCTTACGACTCTATGAAAGTGGCCGCTGAGTCCGCCCTTGAGGAAGCACTTGCCGCGGTGGCTCCCGGGCGAAGGCTCTCGGAAATCGGGAGTGTCGTGGAACGCTGCATAGAGAGATATGGTTTCAGACCGATCAGAAACTTGACCGGTCACAAAATAGACCGTTATACGATTCATGCGGGAAAGTCGGTTCCTAATGTTTCGGGGATGGAGAGCGGCCGTTTTGAGGTTGGGGAAGTCTACGCTATCGAACCTTTTGTTACGTTGAAGAATGCTGAGGGCGCCGTCCGCGATGGCGATTCTGCCTACATCTACCGCTTTGTTAAAGTTAAAGGCGCCAAATCAAGTGACGCAATCAAACTAGCGGAGTTTGTTAGGGAAACGTACAAGACCCTGCCTTTCGCCTCACGTTGGGCGCACAATTCTTGGAATGGGGCCAATCTCAGCGAGGCGTTTGAAGAACTGGTTAAGCGCCGCTGTATTGTTGGTTATCCTGTACTCGTTGAGGCGAGCGGCCATGTTGTTGCTCAGGCTGAACACACGATAGTCGTAACTGAGAATGGCTGCCGGGTTTTGACTGCCTAGGGTTTCTTGGGCTTCAGGTCCTCGGCGTAGATGTTGTCAACGCGCATATTGCCCTTGCACTGTTGGCATTCTCCAACCTGTTTGGTCACATAGTCGCCTGCGCTGAATGTCCTAACAACTTTGAACCCGCAGTTCGCGCAGATCACGATACTAAGTACTTTGGCGGCGAGGGTTTGGAGCACTACCATTCGCCGGCGCATTTGGGTGATCGAAGAGATGGACAGCACGGTTCCAACGGACGCCATTATGCCGTACACGAAGAATTGCGGGAACTCTCCAGCTTCATAGTAGGTGAGGGCTTGGACCATTGCCCACATTGAAATTGCTAGGATGACTAGCGCGAAGGCGATGAGTAAGTATGCGTAGTACGTTGACGGCTTGTTACTCATTAGCGCTCGCCTAGGGTCCTATGCCGGCGGTATTGCCAATGCCGGCGATTATGACGAGTTCGCCTTCTTTGGTGCGTTCGAGGATTAGCCGCTTAATCCTATCTATTACGAGCTCAGCGGCCTCAGCGATTTCCTTTTTCATTGTGGTAACTGCTTCTTGTATGCTTTGTTTGATTACGATGGCGTAGACCGGAATGCCGAATTTCGTAGCTTCCTCTTCTATCTTGAACCGCTCCGTTCCGATTCCACCGATCGCAGCGCCAATTCCTTCGCTAACTTCGCCTGTCTTCTCTCCCTCTAACTTCAGGGCAGCGTCGACCATGATTATCATCGATGCTTTGCCGTTGTTTTCTTCTAGGACTATGCGTATTGCATCACCTGGCTTTCCAACGTTACCGCCTGGGCCTTCTGCCTTGAGTGCAATGACTTTTCGGCCTTCAATGGTCGTTTCGGCCGCTACCATGTCCTTCTCCACTTTTCTAGTTTCGTGGCCGCGCATCAGTTTCGAGGCTACGAGTGCGCCGGCACCGTCACCTATCGGGTGTCCTTCTGCGAAGGCCTTCGTCGCGCCTTGGTAGGCGTCGGCTTCCATCATGATTAACGGTAGGAAGGCTTGGAGTTGGAATATTACGAAAATGCTGAACGTCTTCTTACCCAGTAAGTACAAGTGGCGAACAACTTTGAACATGAAGTTCAATGCCCAAGTCGCTTCAACCAAGTTCTCGAGATTGTTAACTTGTGTAGGGTTCGCTTCGGGCGCAATCCTAGCCACGTCCGCCTTGAACTTCGACTCACGAACATCGAGCAGGTGATCAAACTTATTGACAACTCCCGATGGGTCCATGTTCACAGGCTCGATTAGGAATTGCTCGAGGAGTGAGTTCAACCGCGGCGCCGGATCATCTTTGGGCTTGCCTATGTCTCGGATTATTTTGAGCGTGAGGGACGCTGCGTCGTTTCTCATGTGTTCGAGTTTTCTGACCGCGCCGTCAATTTGCATAAGAGCGATTCGGCTCTGAATTTGTTGCCCAAACACCATGAAGGCAAGGAACGACACGACGAAAAGTATGTTCAGTATGTTGTTGACTCCGCTTGCCCCGAAGATTCCGGTTTCAAGTACTATTGTGAGTAGCTGAGATAGCAATAATATTCCTCTAACTCTTTTGATTAGCGAAGCCGACCATGTAATAAACGTTCATTCAAATGACTAAGCGCCGATGAATCAAGTCACAAAATTAATGGAGTCGGCAGCGGTCCGGGGCTCGCATGGCCTTTCGGAACACACTACTACCCGAATCGCCTGAGAGATTCACTTCCGTGTTCGGAATGGGAACGGGTCCTAGCCCTCAGCTATGGCCGCCAA
>JBAVCK010000098.1:0-3433 GCA_049586635.1 Bathyarchaeia archaeon | reverse complement strand
CGTACAACATCAACTCTCGTTGATCAGAAATCGCAATTCCCGCTGGCCCAAGGGCTTCAGAATAACGTAATTCTGAAACGGGGACAAGCTTGCGGGCCCCTTCTGTATTCTCGCTGGTGATGGGCGCTATGATGCGTATCTTCGCACCTCTAGCCTTTGCTTCTTTGAGCTGGTCGAAATGGAAGTCTGCGAGGGCTTGAATTCCCCTCATTGTTGTCCAAATCTCAACACTCTGGTTGGCTAACGCTATCATCTCGTTGAGTTTCCTGCTTACCTCGCTTCTGCCCTTGAAGATTCTTAGGTCGTCCGACGGTATTCCTTTTCGCAGTGCCTCCAACCGGCCTTCAGCCGGCGTGCTTGAATTCCACATCTCTTCGAAGTACGCCTGAAGGTTTCTTATGAAGGCGTGGCTGTTAATCCATAATGCGACTTCCTCGTCGCTTTTTGAACTTTCGTCTGCAGTTGTAATTTCGTAGAGGGCTTCATTATCATCGATTATGGAAACCCGAGGAATCGGTTTTGCTTTCAAGTCAAGATGCCTTATCTCAATGTTTCCGCGAAGCTTCTCGACAATTCCCAAGTTGCTTTGATTTATCGAGGTTATCACCCTCACTCGAAGGCCGTTCTTTGCAGCGTCACCCAGCCTGTCGAACAGGTCCGAGGTATCGGCTCGTATCACTTCGGACGGCGAGAGAACGGTCATGACGGATTTTTGGGCCTGACCGTACATACCGAGTAACCGTTGCTCAATTCGAAGCCTGCCTTCAACCACCTGGAAACGTTCAACTTCCTGACTGACGGGTTCAACCCGAACGTCCGCGAAGTGGCGGCGCAACTCTTCGCCACGTTGCTCGAGAATTCTCAACTTCGCCTTTCTTTCATCGATTAGGATACGCAGGCACCTGTCGAAAGGTACGGATTGGAAGCGCACTGGCCGTTCGAGTGTAGCTTCCACGAGTCCGCGGCGCTGTAGGTTTCTTATTGTCCTGTAAGTCTCTGTCCGGTTGATTTGCACTGCCCGAGCTACTTCGCTGGCCTTTGAAGGGCCCGTCTTGGCTAGGAAGACAAGAACGCGAGCTTCATTGCGAGTTAGGCCATAATCCTGTAGCTCCGCGACAATGTCATTGACTGCCTGTACTTGTAATGAAGCAGTACTACTCGTTGATTATACCACCGTCTGAACTGTCTGATACGAAAGCGACAAGGCTGATATAAACGGGTGGCGTCGATATTTCGAGGTCAGGCTACTGTACGCCTGTACGAACCTTTGTGTGGGTCCGCTCGGCGCCGTAGGGTTTGAAGGCTGTTCCGCTGCCGCCATAGAATTTCATGAACCACTCGACCCAGTGAAGTCGAAGCGACTGCATGAACACGAAAGCCGTCTCCAAGATGAGTATTAGAACGATCGTTAGGGCTGCGAATAGAACGTATCCGAGTACTGTTCCGGCAATATTGCCCCACGCCATGAAGAACAGGAGGATTCCTAGGAAGAGTCGGAGAAAGACATCGTCGATTAGCTTCATGGCCAAAATTCGGACATAGGAGATTGTGTGGGACAGGGACGATAGGAGATTTTCGAAGGCATGCATTAGACCCATGGATCCTTCCGACCAGAACTTGAGCACCATCATAGCGACTAGCGGGACGCCTATCCTGAGGAAGAGGTCGGTTGTGTTCCGGGGGTCGAAAAGATAGTTTGGAAATCGCAGGCCATATTGCAGCAACGTTATTCCGAACGCGCCGTAGAACCAGAGCCATACCAGTGGGCCAGAGACTAGTTCGCGGTATTCCTTGGCGTAGGCCTTGTTGAATATGTCGAGGCAGAGGCCTGACATAATGTGAACAACACCAATCGTAATGGATATTCTCAGCATGAGCCGTATGTTATCAAAAGGTTCGAACCACAGTGGCCCGGGAAGTCCTGTGACCAGTCGGAACCATTGTACGCTTCCGAAAACGGTTCCGTAGAGGAACCCTACAACGAGCGCGGAGGCGCCGCTGAGCACAAGTAAGGGTGCTCCTTGAATTATCATGCTGAAAACTCCTCCTAGACCGCCATAGGCGTTGTCGGGAATGACCAAGCCCTGTCTTTTCTTGAACCAAAATATGGCTGAGACGATCATAACTACAAATCCATTACCCACATCACCAAACATGAATCCGAAGAAGAGTGGGTAGGTGACGAGCCACAAAATCGTGGGGTCAACTTCATCACTATTGGGGACGCCGAAGCCGATCGTCAGCTTCTCGAAAATCTGAAGCATTGGGAGCTTGGGTTTAGCGACATTAGTTGGGGCATGCTTACTAGCCCAATCCTTGATTATGACTTCTCCGTCGCAGATTTCTTGAAGCGCTGACTTGATTTTGCCTAGCTTTGATGCGGGCACCCAACCTTCAATCATAGAAGTGGATTCTGTTTTGCCAGTGTAGGCCTTCGCTTGCTCGAAGGCTCTCTCTGCCCCGACTACCTCCTTGTTCACTAGGAGGAATTCACCGTCGGTTCTGCTGATGTTGTCGAGTTTGTCTTTGAGTTCGTTGAGTCTTCGCTTCGCTTCTTCAATTCTGCTGGTCGGCTCGTAGGCCAAGCGTTTGTTCCTGAACACGGCTTTCAGTTTGAGGCCTAGCGTCTGGGTCACGGCATCAGCAACTGCTGTTCTGTCGCGCTTTGTTGTTAGGATCGTGGCTACGTTATTTGCAATGTCTTTGACAACAGCATCTTCCAATGCCTTGGGTTGAATTAATTCTCCGACCGGCCCCGCGACTTTGAGCTCTGAGGGTTTCAGCGTCTGAAATATGCCGGCGACGATTTCTTCCAGCCTGTGTCTTCCCTCGGGGGAGTTTACATTCTCTATTCCCAGGATCTCATCTATACTGAGCTGAAGCTGGCGCTCCGCGTAGGCTACTAATGACTCGAGGGCTTGGGCTTCATTTGTGAGCGCGGTTACCTCTTGTTCGATTTCGGCGACTCGTTTCTCTACTTTGCCCAGTTCTTCATCTGAAATTCTTGGTTCCACGAGAACTTGTTTTGGGCGTGAGGTAATTTCGAGTGCTGCGATGATTGAATTGATTTTTGATTCAAGTGTCGTTAGGCGGTACAGCCGGTCTGAGATTGTTGTTGAAATTACGCCCCCGCCGTACCCCTTGATCATCTCCTTCATGTCGAGGAGTTCAATCGCATTCTGCTCGCGGAGGTAGAGCATTACGTCATCGAACTTTTTCTGCGGGACAATTATCTCAACCCGCCTCATACTGGTAGGTAGCAGCAAGAACTGATTACTCCCGATGGTTCAAAACGAATTAGACTGTTTCTTGGCGTTCCCTCTCGCGGGTTCTTCGACGCTTTTGTTTCTGCGTCAACAGTCGTTTAAGTCTGTCCGTTATCATGTCGTATATGACGGGGAGTTCCCACCCGCCCTCTGAGTAGCTGTAGGAG
>JBAVCK010000097.1:0-3579 GCA_049586635.1 Bathyarchaeia archaeon | reverse complement strand
GGTTCTGGGTAGCCTCGCGGGAGCAATGCTCGGGAACTCTGCTTATGCGGGGCTTACTTCAGTTGTGCTCGGTGACGTTGCGGGCTGAGTGAGCGTCTACTTTTGTTTGTTTACGTAAATGCCTGCTGCGACTTCCAAGCTCAGGGGGTAGGAGTTTGCGCTTACCTTTACCATGATCGGACCCTTGAACGGAGCCTTCTCCTCAACCTTTACCTCGACGCCAGGGAGCATTCCTAGGTTGGCGAGGTAGCGTAAGAGTTCAGTGTTCTCGTCAGGGATTTCGCTCACGACACCGCGCTGGCCTGCGCTGAGGTTGGATAGGGCTTCGCTTTTTGTTGGTGCCAAGTACCCTTTCTCATCTGGGATTGGGTTTCCGTGCGGGCAGGTTTGTGGGTTCCCTAGGGTCTTTTCAATGGAGGTGGCTAGGTTATCGCTTATGGCATGTTCAAGTTTGCATGCTTCCTCGTGTGAATCTGTCCAATCGTAATGCAGAACGTCGGTTAGTAACCTCTCGGCGAGCCTGTGTCGTCTGAATACTGAGAGGGCGACGCTTCTTCCTTGCTCTGTCAACTTGACACCCTTGTATGGTTCTCGTTCAACAAGCCCTTTCCCTTCCAGAACTTCCAGGGTGTTCGTCACACTACCCGGTGTAATGTTCAGTATCTTTGCGATATCTCCGGTTCGTGCGGCTCCGGTCTTCGCTTCTAGGTTGTAGATGGTTTTTAGGTACATTTCGGGGGCGACTGAGAAATCATGACTCAAAGGTAAAACCTGACTTTTGTTCTTCGCATCCGCAAATAAGGCTACTCCAAGAAAGATTCTTGGCATTTAGTATAACTACTGTATAGGCGGACAAAGGGAGTCTATACCGTAGAGACCGGGGATGAAAACGCCGTGGTTGGTAAGAAACCCGACAGGAAGCCTTTCGGAAGGGAGGGCCCGCCGAAAGGGTATCCAAAGGACCAGGCCGTTTACGCTGACCCCGAGAACTGGCGGTACCCGCTACATACGCCCTGGCATGCGAAGGCCGCTCGCCGCTACTTCGATGAATCCTCAAACCGAGCCAAATACACTCGAGATGAACAGGCTTACATCGACTGGCGGATCAATCAAGCTTTAGAGAAATTCGGAAAGTCTGGGCCGTCGACAAGTGTGCGACGGCCCCCACCAAAGGTGCCTTCCCGTAAGGCCGAGGAGCTAACTTTGGAGCAACTGCTTCGATTATTCTTGGGCGCAGCGCGCCTTCAGCGTGCAAAGGAAATCGACGATGCACTTGTCACGGTTTCCGATTCAACCGCAGACCATATCCTAGGGAAAGTCAAGGAGTATGTGGTCGAAATTGACCTGAAGAACCGAACGGTACTGCACGACTGCCAAGATTGGCGCAAGAACGTGGCTTCAAAGAACATGTGCAAGCACCTCGGCAAGTTTCTACTGGTTTTGGATGTAAAGAGGGCGACGAACTTCTTGAGAGAAGTGCTGGTCAACAAGGACAAATGGACTTTTGCGGCACCGACTACCGCAGAATCATCTTCTGGTTATTAGCGCGCGAACCTTTTCAGCATCTTCAAGATTTCGTGGCCGCGCTTAATCGTTCCCAGACTGCCTCTCCTTCCATAACTCTCCGTGAAGCGCTCTGAACCGTCCGATTTGACATTCAACCCTGTTACGAGGATTGGCACTGGGTCATCGCTGTGGCCTTTTGTAACGCACGGGGTGGAGTGGTCGGCGGTAACGCAGAGCAACTTCGACCCTAACTCCTGGAGTCCGGCGAAGAAACCTGAATCGATATCCTCGATCGACTTCCTCTTTCCATCGAAGTCCCCATCATGCCCGGGTTCATCAGGACCCTTCAGATGCACGTAGACCAGGTCGTATTTGGCGGCGAGTTCCAAAGCCTTCTGTGCTCGTTGAGTGTAACCTTCAAGCGACCTGTCGGGCGGAAACACATCCGCGTCCATTCCAACCACCTTAGCGATTCCAAGCTCAACAGGCATGTCAGCCACGGCTACGGACTTGAACCCGAATTTTTCTTTCAGCGTCTTCACTTTGGGCGTTCTGGTTCCGGCATCGCGCATCAAGAGAAAGTTGGCTGGGAGGTCTCCGCGATCCCTTCTCCGAATGTTGACTGGGTGATCCTTTAGGGCATCGTGGACTTCTGCTGCGAATTGGTTCAGGAGTTGCGCCGTCTGTGCTGCGACTTTCGTTTTGTTCAGTGGAACACACTTGGGTATGGGGGTTGGAAGTGTGACGCCGGACTTCGCAATCGTAACCTTGCCCTTGCGAGCATAGGCTGGGTCGATGTTGGAAACGGAGCCTGAAAAACTCCTGTGACCCGTTCGAAAGACTAGTGCACAACGATGGCCAATGGTCGCTTTGAGTTCGAAGTCAGCTAGGGCTTTCAGTTTCGAGTTTTCGTTGACCGCCTCCACAAGTTCATGCGCTTCATCCGTGGAGACGTTTCTGCCCGCTCGCCGGTCGGTTATCTGCCCGTCTTGGACGGTGGCGAAGTTGCACCGTAACGCCAAGTCCCCATTCTTGAACTCCATCCCTGAGCCGAGCGCTTCGACAACGCCCCTTGAGAGGTCGAGTTTGGACGGGTCGTAGCTGAGTAGGGAGAAAACGCCCGCATCGCTTTCCGGGGCTATTCCTCGTTTCACGGTGTAGAGTGTGCCCATCATTCCCTTCGCGGTGAGCTTGTCGAGGTTTGGAGTCTTTGCTGCCTCCAAGGGAGTTTGGTTTCCGCGTTCTGGGAACGGCAGGTCACCCACGCCGTCTAGGATGACGTACATGATCGGGTTTCGCAAGTTTCAGACACTCGGCGGGTATCGTGACGCCCGCAATATATTCATTCGAGCTAGGAACTGCATGGGTGATAAGGTCTCCACAGTGGTCCCCGAGAAAACTAAGACCAAAATCGTTTGCACGATTGGCCCTTCAACGTCTTCGAAGGTGATGTTGCGAAGATTAGCGCGTGCAGGAATGAACGTTGCTAGGCTGAACCTGTCCCATGGAACATTAGATGAGCACGCCGCCCAAATTCGTTTGATTCGCGCGGTCTCGAGGGAGTTGAAGACTTCGCTCGGAATCTTGCTTGACCTGCCAGGGCCGAAGATTCGAGTTGGTAAGGTATTCCCGGAACCGGTGGAGCTGCGAGAGGGTGCACAGTTCACCCTAACGTCAAGGAGGATCATTGGCAACCAGAGGGCGGTATCTCTCAGCCACCCTTCGATCTTGAAGCAGCTCAGGAAAGGCGACCGAGTTTTCCTTGAAGACGGGATAGTCCAGCTCTCAGTTCTGCAGGCGAACAAGGATCAAGCAACCTGTAGGATTGTTAGAGGGGGCCACATCTCCTCAGGAAAGGGTGTCAATCTACCTGGGAAGAAGTTGAGGCTTGGCGCCCTGACCAAGCAGGACATTGCCCTCCTTCGGTTCGCCGTTCAAAATGGGGCGGATTTTGTCGCCTTATCATTCGTGACGACCGCGGCTGAAGTTGCTAAAGCCAAACGACTAGTGAAAGACGCCGGATCTAAGGCGTGGATTATTGCGAAAATCGAAAAGCACGAAGCGGTCGAGAAC
>JBAVCK010000096.1:0-2600 GCA_049586635.1 Bathyarchaeia archaeon | reverse complement strand
GCTCGCACCACCATACCACGCACACACGAAAACGGCCGGTTCAAATCACGGTGCTGGCACCATGAGTACCACACACGACTCCAACAAGACAATTGATTCAAAGAACCAGTTGGAGAATAGAAAGCTTGGATAGATCGTCGCTGAGAGTCTAGTATGATTACGCCATGATCTACATACTTTGCGGAGCTGCCTGGATTCTGATCTGAATATCCCGCTAATTTGAGAGCCGTTCTCTCTGGAATTGTGATGCCCACTCGACGAAATTGCTCATATGATTCTCTACGTTGAAGCGGTACGCTTGCGCGTTCCCCATCTTTCTTGTCGGTGTTACCCATTTCAAAGCAGCTAGGTGTTCCAGAAACGTTTTCACAGTCTTGAACGACAAATCCGTTCCTTCGGCCAAAAGGGAGGCAGTAAACTCCGCATTTCCAATCAGAAGTGCTTGGTCTAGGATCCTAGCTTTAGGTTCGCCCTGGAATATGGTAGCTAGAGGGCCCGCGTCAAAATAGCTGTCGTCGCGTTTCGTTTTCGTTTTGTTAGTTCGCATCTTTTTCTCGCCTAGCGCGCTAAAGCGCTTTAGCGCGCTAGGCAACAAGACCGTTATAAATGCTTCCAAAGACATGGGAATGATTTCCACTGTTCCATTTATTAGTCTCTCCCAGCACATTGGAATAGATTACAATGTCACACATCGACGATGTCAGGCTGGCAAAGGGCTTCATCATGCATAAGATGTATCGCCTTGGCTACACAACAGGGAAGCATACGTCGACCGATCACCTCCCCAAATCCTGCCCAGCTGAGCTTCGCCCTTTTGTCGAAGAGGCCGTCAGAGACCTCATTAGCGAGAGGCTATTGTCTAAGAAACCCACAGGATATGGGCCGCAAGTAACGGCCTTGAAGAGCCCCACGGGTTTTGGGTACGCCAATTCCTACAGGAGACGATATGGCATTAAAGAGGAAGAGTACGGCAAGCCCGTCAAATCAAAAAAGGTCGAGCCCTTAACCAAGGAGGAATTACATAAGCTCAAAATTCGCAAATGAATAGGGTGCTACACTTGACCGAGATTGTTCTCACGTGGAGGCCTTTTATGAAATTCCTTGAGGCGCGGACGGTCTATAAGCATGTTTCGTGCGTTTACGTACAAACTGACAAGGGGAAGAAACCCATTCGAGTGGGCAAGGCTTCGAAAGGCTTGGGAATAAGATACTGGGGTGGGACTGGCTACGCGATGGCTGCAGCCATGCATGGCAGCGGTAATTTCATTTTTTGTAGCGGAAGTTCCTGAAGCGATGTGTGCTGCAGTCGAAGAGCAGTTGATTAGTGATCTCCGTAATTCAGCGATTTACAACATTCAAGGAAAGGGGAAAACACCCAGGAATAATGTGAAATTGGAACACCAAGGGGAGCCTCCAGTCTTTGCTTAGGAGGAGCATGCTATGCCTGATTCGATGGGTCATCAGTATCCGTTTTGGTTGAAGAACCGTGCAGAATCTGCGGAAAGTAACGCTATGTCCTACTCACAGCAATTGGCGGAATGCAGAGAGAAGCTCAGGCATATTACTTGTCCGAAATGTGGTCACACGTTCAACGCCGAATAGATTCGAAGCTGAAGGCACAAACGACTAGACTATCGATACGATTATTGAGCAGAAGGCCAATGAGCTAGGCAGATTCTTAGTTGGGAAATAATCAACGCTTGACTTTGCAGAACCGGCTCCGATCCTAGAGAGACATGATGACCGTAAATTGAGAACAAAGATTCTGGCCTTGACATCACATCAAGCGCGGCAGGTCGGCATTGGGAAGAGCACGCTTCATTATTTGAAACGGAATGCGCACCATGATCGACGATTCACGCATTACGCGAACACGATGCACAAACTGAACCACAAGAGAAGAATTTGACCCTAGAATGCCAACCCCTAGCGTCTTCATCACTTATACTAATCGAGATGGCGCTGGCAAGCAATTTGCGGAACACTTGAAAAATGCGCTTGAAGATTCAGGTTATCGGGACGTCTATTTTTTCCCTCATTCTTCGGTTGAAAGCATGGGACATATGGTATGGGACACGATAGCCGCTGAGATCGAAAGACGAAATGTATTGCTTGTTGTTTGCACGAGAGCGATCACACTATCTCGTCCCGCCCGCAGGGAGTATAATCTTGCCATAACGTTAGAAAAAATGGTAGTGCCGTTGCAGTATGATACCGTCGAAGTTCCATTGGCGATTCGTCCGGACATAGACGTCTCCTTCGACGAGACGAACTTTCATGAGATATTCAGAATTGTAGCTGAAAGGTTGCCCGGAAGCTATGACGATTACGCCAAAGAACAAGCAGCCAACGAAAAAGCGCTTGCAGATTTGCAGGATGTGAACGAAGATACTCAGCCAGCTCCCAGGATGGGAAGGGATTATTCACAATGATCTTTCCTAGAACTCATGGCATCCCCCTTTCAAATGAACGAACTGAAAGATTCCGGAATGAAGCAAAAGATACATTCCGGCGAAGCTGCGTCTCTCGGTTACTTCTAACACCCATAAATCCAATATCAAAAGCTGATTTTCGAAAGTTCGGCTTGAACAATATTGTAG
>JBAVCK010000095.1:0-17305 GCA_049586635.1 Bathyarchaeia archaeon | reverse complement strand
ACTATGAACTACTCAGAACGGACGTGGAGTTGATACTTCAGAAGAGCTTCGACACCTTGATCTTAGATGAGGTTACCCGAGTCAAGAACTGGGATACGCAAACGAGTGAAGCGGCGAAGAAACTTATCGTCAGAAACGTTATCGCCTTGACCGGCACCCCCCTCGAAAACCATCTGGGGGAGCTCTACAACATTGTCAGTATCGTGAAACCTGGCTTCTTTGGGCGCTATAACGAAGACTTTCTCGCCAGGTTTACGCTCAAACTTTCTGGTCAAGGATGGCAGGGTTCCAGGCCCATCGTCAACCCGGAAACACTCCCCGAGCTAAGAAGAGAACTACGAACGATATCTATTCGAAGAACGAAAAACCAGGTCCTGAAGCAATTGCCTGCGCTCACGGTTCAGTACGTGTATACAGAACCGGCGAAAAACCAGAAGATGATTTACGACATACTCCAAGAAGGCCTGGGCGAGACGGTTCTCGAAGAGTTCGCCTATAGCGAAAGCAACCAAGCCGGCCCGAACCCGTTCACGGCCAACCGTATCAGGCTCTACACGCTCCTACGCGAAGCCTGCGCAGACATAAGCATGATAGCTGGCTACCTTCGGCGCAAGCAGCGCGAAAACACCGAGGACGCGCAGTCCCTCCGGGAGTCGCCCATCTTCAGGAAATTAATCAGGGCGCTAGCAGACCTCGAACCAGAGAATGCGAAGCTGGTCGAATTGAAGGAGCTAGTAAATGACCTGACTGAACAAGGGCACAAATTAGTGGTTTTCTCACAATTTGTCGCGGTCGTTAACCTGATTCAGGAAGAACTATCCAACCAGGGAGTTCCAACTCTCGTTTACCATGGACAACTTTCCGACGACGTTCGAACCTTACATCTGAAACAATTCGTTGAACAGTCCGAGTACCGCATCCTAGCCAGCACAGATGCGGGGCAATTCGGATTAAACCTGCAAGCCGCAGATGTCGTGGTTAACTACGACTTGCCCTGGAACCCCGCACGGTTACAACAACGCATTGCCCGCCTGCACCGAATCGGCCAGACCAACAAGGTTCTCGCAGTAAACTTTGTTGTGAAAGGCACGGTCGAAGAACATGTCCGTGACGTGTTGGAACGAAAACGAAAACTGTTCAGGGACGTGACGGTCAGTGAAATATCGGAGAGCGAAGATTTGTCGCTTGAGGAATTGAGGGAGGTTTTCGGATTTGATATGCATAGGCTGGCGGAAACGATACGCGAACGTTATGGGTTACGTGTGGAAAGCGCAGGCGGGAATCGTCTTCCCGAGAAACGCCAAGAGTGACACCGGAGAAGTTTCACCCATCTCTCAGGCGTATTAGGAGTGGGGTTGCTAAGGTTGAACCGACGGAAGTGGAAACCTTCTGCGAAGCATGCAACCCACCTAGAATTCCCAGATACGAAGGCCGAAAGCTCGTATTGGAACACGCTAGCTGTAACTGCAAATGCCCTGACACCGTCTTCGAACCCCGTGGGCCAAGGTGCCCTCGATGCGATCACCTCGTCAAAATTGAACTCACGGATCGATGGGACGACCCCTTTATCTGGATAGATCCAAAAACCCACAGCCCTGTCAAGCTCGACGAAGTGAAACCACTGGCCGAGTAGATCTTCTCGTCTCAATCCATCGTGCTTGCTGATTGCCTTGAATTAGGGCGCTTTGAGAGGTGGGACACCTCACCCCAGCTGGCACCACCCGACTATGCTTGGAGCCATTTGGGACCACCCGACAAGTGCTGGGACCACTAGGAAGTCAGTAAAGTAATTAGCCAACGCTCTTCCGAAGACCCGCTGGATTCCATTGCCTTCAGAATTACCGACCACCAGCCTACGTTGGACCTGCGACCCCAAGATTATCGGAGCAAAATCCACGGAGGAAATCAAGCCTCTCGATGTGTTAGTTGGCCAACCACGAGCTTACGAAGCACTAAGATTTGGCTTCAGCATCAAAGAACACGGCTTCAACATTTTCGCAGCCGGCCCACAAGCAACTGGGAAGACAACTACTACAACCGACTTCCTAGAGGACATCGCGAAGAAATTGCCCACCCCATACGACTGGTGCTATGTTCACAATTTCGAGGATGACTATCAACCCAAGGCACTACGCTGCCCCCCCGGACTTGGAAAGCAGCTCAAACAGGACATGCGTGAAATGATTCAAGCCGCACGCCTCGCAATTTCACAATTATTCGAAGGGGACGACTACGCTGTGAAGCGCGATGAGATGTCCCGGAAACTGAACAAGCGGAGACAAGAGGTGATTACACAGATGGGTCAGGTTGCAGAAAGCGCAGGATTCGCGATGCAACTCACAGCCCTGGGCATCTCCTTGGTCCCAGTCGTGAAAGGCCACCCGTTGTCGGAAGAGGAGTTCCTATCGCTGCCCAAAGAGAGCCAGCAGAAATTTGCTGAGCAGCGTGAAACAATGAAAGAGAAACTTCAGCCCCTCATGAGAGAACTTCGAGACCTCGAATTGAAAGCACACGATGAAATGGCCAAATTCGACAAAGATGTAACCCTGTACGCTATCGAACGTCTAATGTCAAGCCTACTCGAGAAGTACAAGCAAGATAAGGGAATCACAGATTTTCTGCACGAGATTCAAACACACATAGTGGAGGACTTGGACAGGTCCTTCAGGGGAAGGCGAGGAGACAAGAAAGAAACAGATCAAGACGCCTCGGCGGACGATTTGGCCTTCCGAGTTTATGATGTTAACGTTATCGCTGACAATTCAGGAGTGCAAGGCGCCCCCATTGTCGTAGAAAGCAACCCCACCTATGATAATGTGCTCGGCCGAATAGAGAAGGAAAGCCAGCTCGGAACTCTGACAACCGATTTCACACTGATTCGAGGCGGCTCCTTACACGAGGCAAATGGCGGATTCCTGATAATCCGTGCAGAACAGATCCTTCGCGACCTAAACGTCTACGAGGGTTTGAAACGCGCGCTTAAGGCCGGGGAGATTGTCATCGAAGATCTGCCACAGAGGGTAGGATACGCGAGTGTAAAGAGCCTGGCCCCCCAGCCGATACCCTTGGATGTGAAGGTCGTCCTGATCGGCGATTCTTCCACGTACCAACTACTCTTCGCTTACGACCCTGAGTTCCGTGAACTCTTCAAGGTAAAAGCAGATTTCGATTCAACCATGGAAAAAGTTGATAGCAATCTCAAAAACTACGCAGGATTCTTCACGACTCTGGTGGTAAACGAGAATCTGAAACACCTCGACGCATCAGCCCTAGCTCGACTTCTAGAACACAGCTCACGGCTTGCTGAAGACCAGACCAAGCTGTCAACCCAATTTGGCCTCGTGGCAGATGTTGTGCGTGAAGCACATTTCTATGCCTCGCAGGAAAATGCGAAGTACATAACGGCATCGCATGTTGAGAAGGCGATTGAGGCCAAGGTCTATCGTTCAAACCTCGTGCAGGATAAGATCAAGGAATACATTCAGCGAAATGTGATTTTCATCTCAACCGATGGAGCCGCGGTTGGTCAGATTAACGGGTTGTCAGTTCTCAGCGTTGGCGACTTTTCGTTCGGCGCCCCGTCACGCATAACCGTTGCAGTCGGGCTCGGAAAGGAGGGGTTGATAGATGTTCAAAGAGAAGTCCACATGAGCGGCCCGATACATGGGAAAGGGGTTATGATCATTGCTGGATATTTGGCCTCAAAGTTCGCTTACGATAAGCCTCTGACTCTGTCAGCCAGAATAGTTTTCGAACAGAACTATGAAGGAGTTGAAGGAGATAGCGCATCAAGCACAGAATTGTACGCGTTGCTCTCCTCACTTTCAGGCGCACCGATCAAACAGAACTTCGCAGTAACCGGTTCAGTAAACCAGAATGGCGACGTGCAGCCAATTGGAGGAGCTAACGAGAAAATTGAAGGCTACTACGAAATCTGCAAGGCGAGAGGCCTGAACGGGCAGCACAGCGTAATCATTCCGGCAAGCAACGTTCAGAACCTCATGTTGAAGCAGGAGGTGGTCGACGCCGTGAAGGCGGGGAAGTTTCATATTTACCCTGTCAAAACCATCGAGGAAGGTATTGAAATCCTGACCGGCGTCCCAGCTGGAAAGCGGCTGCCGAACGGGGGCTACGAGGAGGACTCTATCTACGGGCGAGTGGACAAGCGGTTACGGGAGATGGCGGAGACAGTCAAACGTTTCCAAGCGTTCGCCGTGTAAGTGGAGCCTTGTTCACTCTAAGACGTGGATGTTCTTCTTCGCGCACATGTCCTTCAGGATCTTTGGCCAGACAGTGACGCTAACTTCGCCCAAGTGCGCCTTCTTCAGTAGGAGCATGTAGGTTCGTGATTGCCCTATGCCGCCCCCTATGCTGAGCGGAAGCTCGTTGTCAATAATGCCCTGGTGATACGGGAACTTTAGGAAATCCAACTGCCCGGTGATTTCCAGTTGCTTCTTGAGAGAGCTGGCGTTGACGCGGATGCCCATGGACGTTAGCTCATGGCGGCGCCGTGTCACCGGATTCCAGACCAGAATGTCGCCGTTGAGGCCGTGCATTGTCCTACCGTCTTCGGACTTTGTTTCCGTAACCCAATCGTCGTAGTCGGCCGCCCTCATCTCATGTGGGTACCCATCCTTGAGTACCCAACCGATTCCAATTATGAAAATAGCTGGATACTTTTGCAGTATCGCTGTCTCACGCGCTTTCCTCGGCATGTCCGGGTACTTGTCGAGGATGTCTTCGGCGTGCAGAAAAGTGATTTCGTCTGGTAGGCTGGGATATTTCGAGGTTTTGAGATGAGGAAAGAGCTTTTGTGCATGATTTTCAGCGCCCTTAAGGACCTTCCAGATTTTCCGAACGGTTTCCTTTAGGTAATCCAAGTTCCGCTGCTCTTCAGTTACCACTTTCTCCCAATCCCACTGGTCCACGTAGGCGCTATGGTCGTGGTCCAAGAAGTAGTCCTTGCGAACCGCGCGCATGTCGGTACAAATCCCTTCACCTACTCGAAGGCCGAATTGTTTCAAAGCGACTCGTTTCCATTTAGTCGCAGCCTGCACTACCTGCGCATCGATCGGGTTCTTGTTATAATCGTTGGATATGTGAAATTGGATTGGGGTACGTGAGCCGTCTCGGTCGAGCAGGTCGTTGACTCCGCTTTCAGCATCAACAATCAGCGGCACCTGTACCATCATTAGGTTGAGTTCCTTGCACAGATTCTCCTCGATGTAGCCCTTGACAGCGAAGATAGCCTTCTGCGTGTCTTTCGGCGTCAGAAGGGAATTGTAATCACTTGGCAGAACCTTCTCAAGTTCATCATAGCTGCCGATGCCCGGCCCAGCCAAGTCCGCCTTCTTGCTAGACATTGCTCTCTCCGCTTCGGGAAACAAAGTGACCTTATTACGCATGCCTCTGCTTTCCACGACTGACAAAATAGAAATCCCGCTGGCAACATCATCGGTGGCCCGGACAACTCGTATTATGGTGGGCCCGGAGGGATTCGAACCCTCGACCAGCAGGTTCCTCAGTTATGCATATGAGCTTCGACTTTTCGCTTCTGTCGCTCTAGCCTAGCTGAGCTACGGGCCCCGTAGTGTTCTAGTAGGTTTAGGCGGGACATTTCAGCGTTAGGGTTTAGAGCGTTCAAAGGATTCTATAGCCATCTCACTTCCGTTTCAGGGAACTCTTGCGCCATTGGTCGCGAGGAATTCTATGCCTCTCTTTTCTGCTATCGTTCCGTGGTCGAACCTGTTTTGGTTTCCTTTGAGCATGTATTCGATGTGTGCGCAGGTCAAACGTATAGATGGAACCACCGGGCAATACTTGAAATGGCCTAGTCACGTGTTTACAATGATCGAATTGCATGCTTCCCTTCTTGTGGAAATATTCGAACCATGGCGGGTGTACAAAGTCGGATACTAGGACGCCGTCGATTTTGTAACCGAAATTGTCCGGTTCGCAAGCGTCACAAATCTCGTACGGGTATAGAAGCCCCGTATTCGCTTCATGTTGAACGAAGAGGTTGCTGCTTGGGTTCGCCAGCATTTCCAGCAACTCGTGACTCATGGTTACCGTCCATTCGCAACCAGCCTGCTTATCGCTCTTCGCAAACACTTTCGCTAAAGGCAAGCCTTTGGCCGTTAGGTCATGATAGCCGAGGACGCCCGCCTGGCGTGAATCATCGAAGATTCCAATCCACCAAGAATCGCGGCTTGGATTTGATTTCTTAGGTACGAAGACTAGTTTCGCATTTGCCCCCCACGGGGGCGCAAAGTCGCGTCGCACTTGGGTTTGAAGCGACGGCAGTACGGATTTAACATCACTATCATCAAGGGTCTTACTTTCGTTGATGATTTCGATTCTGACATGAGTCATGTAGGTTGCTCTACCCTGTTAGCGTCTATAAGACTTGTCAGATCGAGTGTATTCCAGTAATTTGCGTCGTGGCAGTCATGCTCATGAAACCCTTAGTTCTATATCCCAAAGCACATCATGTATTGCCAGCTGAATTTGTATGGCGAAACCGGACGAAATCGGCTTTAATCCACTTGAGGAACTCGATCGTAGCGAAGCACGCATCGTCGTTAGATTGGAGTTCAGACGATTCCGCAAACCAGTAACTCTCATCCAGGGTCTGCCCGCCACACGGTTGGCGGAGATCGCTCGCGAGCTGAAACGGCGGTTCGGGGCAGGGGGAACCACTAAAGGCGGAGAGGTCCTACTCCAAGGGGACCATCGCGGGCATATCAAGCAAGAACTTGTTGACTTGGGATTCCCGGCCGACCATATCGACATGATCTAAAGAATAGGATGGGAGGGTGGTGCTCCGGGCGGGATTTTCAGCGATTGAACCATCGCATTCGAACCCGCGTCGCTGACTCTCTCCGCAAACTCGAGAGGCCAGCATACTCTCGGCGACATACGCCTTGACCGGGCTATACTCGGTAGCTGAACCGCTTCTACCGGAGCCCCAACTAACCCGGAGCAATTGGACTAACGCTGTCCCACGGTATTTTAACCGTGTGCACAGAAAAGAAAAACAGAGGAAAGAAGATGGAAGTGCCGCTTAGTATTCCGGCTCCCCACCTCTTGGTGGTGGAGTTGGAGGCGGCTTAGATGCGGCTATTACATCATCAACCCTAAGAATCATTGACGCGGCTTCGGCCGCGGACCTTATTGCTTGCTCCTTAACTCGAATTGGTTCTACGACGCCCTGCTTCCTCAAGTCTTTGACTCCGCCTTTGAAGACATCGACGCCTTGCGACCCGCCCCCTTTCTTGCCATGCGCCAAGCGGAGGGCAACCATAATGTCGATGGGGTCAAGCCCCGCGTTCTCAGCTAGGGTCTTCGGAATCATTTCCAATGTGTCTGCGAAAGCTTCTATCGCAAGTGCCTCACGCCCGCCAACCTTGCTGGCATAGTCCTTCAGCCTCTTGGAAAGTTCGGCTTCAATTGCGCCTCCGCCCGTGACGACTTTTGGTTTTTGCACCAAATCGATGGTTACGGAGAGTGCGTCTTTGAGCGCTCGTTCAGCCTCATCGACTAAGCGCTCTAAGCCTGCACGGATGAGGACGCTAACTGACCGTGGGTCCTTGCAGCCTTCAATGAAGACCATCTTGTCGTCTCCAATCTTTCTTTCTTCAACAAGGTCTGCTTTTCCCAGGTCGCTGGCTTTCAGGTCGTCCAGGTTTGTGATGATTCTTCCGCCCGTTGCTCTTCCTAACTTTTCCATGTCTGATTTCTTGATTCTTCGTACGCCCAGTATTCCTTCCTTTGCGAGGTAGTGCTGTGTGGTGTCGTCAATTCCTTTCTGGCAAAGGACTACGTTTGCGCCCGAAGCTTTGATCTTGTCCACCATTTCCTTCATCATGCGAGTTTCCTCGTTAAGGAAGGCCTTCATCTGGGTCGGATCCTCGATGCGTATTTCAGCGGATATCTCGGTCTTTTCAATTTCAAGGGCTGCATCCAGAAGCGCAATCTTCGCGTTCTTAACTTGTTTTGGCATTCCTGGGTGGACAACTTCCTTGTCGACGATAATCCCTCTGACCAGTTGTGTGTCGAGGAGGCTTTTGCCTTCCTTCTTTACGAGCTGCACGTTGTCGATGTCAGCGTACCATGCATCGCCGCGCTTTTCCTTAACCAGTTGAATTGCTTCAATGGCGATGTCGGCGAAGTGTTCACGGGCACCACCTAAACCCTTGCTATGCATCGCCGTCATGGCAACTTTCTTGAGAGCAACTTTGTCCTCAAGTTTGATCGGTTCAGCTAGGGAATCGAGAATCTGAATCGCTTTGTCCGCCGCCTTCTTGTAACCCGCAACAATAATCGTTGGGTGAACGTCGTCATCGAGCAAGTCTTGGGCTCGTTTCAGTAGCCCGCCCGCAAGGATTACCGCCGTCGTAGTCCCGTCGCCAACTTCATCATCCTGTGTCTTGGCAACCTCAACCATCATCTTCGCGGCTGGATTCTGAACATCAACTTCGTCGAGGACCGTGGCCCCGTCATTTGTTACAGTCACATCGCCGAGGCTGTCAACGAGCATCTTATCCATTCCGCGTGGGCCCAACGTCGTTTTCACAACTTCAGAAACAATGATCGCCGCGGTAATGTTACTCCGTTGAGCGTCGCGGCCTCTATTGCGGGTGGATCCTTCCTTTAGAATGAGTACAGGTTGACCAGAGAGATAGGACATTTTTTTGTTACCTCAGGTGACTACTTTGCATAAAATCAGCCGGTAAATAAGCATTCTTCTATTCAACACTCTGTCGGTTGAAGAAGGTGATTGCACAATACTCTCTCAATAGGACGCTTGACTTCATCGTTCCTTCGCGTACTAGCGAGAAATGGCGCGGACTATCTAGCGAACTTATTATAGCCGTCCCACCATTCGTCCACACGAAGATTCTAGAATTTTCGGGAACGTTCGAGGAAAGCACATTTGCCCGTTAACCTCTTGGTGCGAACCAGCAAACTTCGGAACTGCACTCTCGTTACCGGATTTCATGGAGTAGGGGAAACGGGATACATTTCTGTCTCATATCTCGTTCATGCTCTGAATGCAAAGAGAATAGGATTCGTCGACGTGGCCCACCCTCCCCCATTCATCGCAACATCCGAAGAAGGTCTAGTCACTCCCTTCGAGGTATACAGGGCTGGAAACATTGTGCTGGTGAAGTTGGAGTTTTCTCCGCATAGGGCGGAGGAGGCAGAATTCGCCAAGACTCTGGCGCGTTGGATTATTGAAAACAAATTCAAAGACGCAGTCCTCATCGGAGGCCTAGACGGAGCCCTGAAATCGGGCAAGGACGGCGTAAGAATTGTTACAACTGGAGAGTACCCGTTAAGAACGAAGAAAATGAAACACCCGAAACTTGAAGCAGGCCTCTTCGTCTACGGACCGTTGGCCGTCATGTTAGGGGAATTCGAAAAACTGAACTTTCCTGCAGTAGCAGTGCTCCCCTATGCATCTGCTGAACACGCCGATCCTAAGGCCGCGGCCACGGCGATTAGGGCAGTGTCGAAAGCGTACGGGCTAAAGGTCGACGTCAGAGACTTGGAATACGATGCCGAAGATATCGAGGAGGAAATAGACAAGCGAATGCAGCAAACAGCCCGGTCACTGCGCGGGATGTACGGCTAATGCAAAATTCATACGTTGGTGAAAAGTTACCAACCAAGTCAGATTTATGAAACAAATTAGCTGATTTCGAATGCAATTGCGATTTCTAGGTGCCTGTCAAGAAGTAGGTAGGTCTGCGGTCGCGGTCAAAGGCGCCCGTAGCCAGATCCTGATGGATTACGGCGTTATGATAAACCACGAAATAGGCTTCCCGGTGCACGTTTCACCGAGGGACCTAGACGCAGTTGTCCTAACCCATGCTCATCTCGACCACAGTGGACTCATACCCCTCTTCTACGTCCACTCGAAGATACCAGTCTACGCGGTCGAACCAACCTTCAAACTTACCCGAGTGCTCGTGCGCGACATGATCAAACTCAGCGGTTACTTCCTACCTTATGAGTACCTGGACCTAGAAACGATGATGAACCATACCGTTCCCGTCGAATACCATTCAAAATTCAAGGTTGGCGACTCTGAAATCACTATGGTTAACGCCGGCCACATACCCGGAAGTGCGCAGATAATAGTTGAAAACGATGGTAGGCGCGTGCTCTACACCGGGGACTTCAACCTAATTCCGACTCACCTTGTTCCCGGCGCCGATAGAGAATACAAGAACTTAGACGCTATAGTTATCGAGAGCACGTACGCTATGGGCGACCATCCAGATCGGGCTGAGTCCGAGCGCAACTTCGTCCTTGCCTGCAAGGAGGTTGTGGAAGGAGGAGGGACCGTCCTTGTTCCAGCCTTCGGAGTAGGCCGGTCCCAGGAAATCATTTGCATGCTCGCCGACCACAACTTCAACCACAAAGTCTTCGTCGACGGCATGGCTTTGGATGCGATTAGAATGTTAGAGCAGCATCCGGGCGCGTTGAAAGACCAACAGCTGTTCCGAAGGGCTATGAGAGAAGCGGAACAAATCAAGAATTGGCAGGACAGAAGACGCGCAGCCCACACTGAGGGGGTGATAATATCGCCTGCGGGAATGCTCAAAGGGGGAGCATCCGTTTTCTACATGGAAAACATCGCGTCTAAAAGAGAAAATGGCATCTTCCTTGTCAGCTACCAAGTTGAAGGCTCACCGGGCAGGATACTCCTAGACGAGGGCCGATTCATCTTGCACGGCAAGGCTAGGACTGTGAATGCCCGAGTTGAAAAATTCGATTTCTCATCCCACGGCGGAAAAACTCAACTCGAAGAGACCTTGAGAGAACTTGACAAGAAAACTCGCGTGTTTGTCGTTCATGGAGAAGAAGGAAACTGTAAGCACCTGGCTGAATTTGCATCACAGGAACTAGGCCTACAAGCCTCAACGCCCCGCCCAGGTGAAACATACGACGTCTGAAGTTCTCGGTGTAATTCAAGTCGGCCCAACGAATGATTACCCGCTTACCACGATTAGGGATCAACTCTCCGATAGGTTTCCGAACTTCTCGTTCGAAACTATGCGTCTGCTCCCCGAACCTTCGGAGGCCTACGATTCGTTTCGCGGCCAATACCACTCCACACGCCTCCTTGTGCTCTTGGAGGAACACCTGCGAACGCTGCGGGTGAACAGGTTACTAGGTGTGGCAGCCCTCGACTTGTACGTCCCAGGCATGAACTTCGTATTTGGCGAAGCCAGATGCCCAGGCCAAGTGGCAGTCATTTCCACAAGGCGCCTAAAACCCACCCCCAGGAACCAACGCTTGTTTCGGGAACGCGTGCTCAAGGAAGCTGTTCATGAAATTGGGCACACACTGGGGCTGAAGCATTGCCCTGACTCTGCGTGCGTGATGCATTTCTCTGAGCACGTTGGCGATACGGATAAGAAGTCTGCAACCTTTTGCGTGGAATGCCAGTCGAGTTTGAAGGGGCGGAAAGTTGAGTAAGAAATTCAAGGCCAAGCCGGCCCAATTAATTCCTGAAATCTTCGCCATAGCTCTCGCAGGGCTGTTTACCTTTAGCCTTCAATCGTCCAACGCCCCCATTGTCCCCATTACCGTCTTCCCGGAAACAACGAGCGGGATCACGCTGAACGCCGGCATCTTCGTGGTGTTGATGGCAGCGACTGGAACTATGATGTACCTTTTCATCAAATTCGGGTTGAAGCGCCTCGTTAGGTACCTGATCAACCTAGCTCTCCTAGCGCTGCTATTCTTTCTGTTCACTTGGTATGGGTCCCTGTACGAAACTTACTTGCCACCGTTCTTGAGCTCCACAAGCTTTGGTTGGCTCATCGTAAGCTTGCTGGGCGCGGTCCTGCTGGGGCTCTTGATCTACAAAGCTAAGGGAGCCCTGCATTTGGTTGGCATCGTCCTAATCGGCGGCCTTACAGGAACATTCCTCGGTGTGTCCATACCAACATTAACAGCTGTCGCGCTCTTGCTGGCGCTCGCTGGCTACGACCTCTTCGCAGTCTACAAGGGCCCGATAGGGAAAATTGCTCAATCAACTGACCTAGAGGAGTTCACAGGGGCCGTATTCACGTACGGCGACTTAACCGTCGGGATGGGAGACATGGTGTTCTACTCTATGCTCGCAAGCATCTCAATGATGAATTTCGGGCCTCTCCCATTCCTCGCCGCAGCAGTCGGTTTGCTTATCGGAGCCTACCTCGGGTTCAAGATGCTTGAAGGGCGAGATATGTTTCCAGGTTTGCCGTTCGCCATAATTCTTGGACTTGTCTTCATGTATGTGACTTCTCAGGTTTTAGTAATGCTAAAACCGGCCTAAACATGTGCCTTCCCAACAAGAAGCCTAACGCCTCAAAATCGCTACGAGGTACCAAACATTGAGAAAGGTAAACAGCGTTCCGGCCAGAAAATCCAAAGCATATCTGATTGGCCCAATAGATTGAGACAAGGCCGATTCAATTTGCAGGAAGTTTGGATTAATCGGGGACAAGAATCGAATTAGGAAGTAGTTGTTGCTTATCAGGTAAATCAACGCGACAGCCATCATTAAGAGCAGTGTTTTTTTCCTCTTCGGGTTCCAAACCGCCACATCGATCGCAGACAGGGCGAACAGGTAGATTGCGTACTGCTCAGTTACGCGAGCTCTGAAGATCAAGAAGACCAGCGTAACAACAAGGAGCGATTGAACGAGGCCGTAATCTGTATCAAACCGGAATCTCTTGAACGCCACCAACGTAAACCCTCCGACCAAAGGTATCCAAACGAATCCCAAGAGCCTGTAGAAGTCTGGTGCTGTCGAGGGCTGTAAGAAGCCCAAGTTACTGAAGTAGAAAAGCGAATCCCAAACCGACATTGATTCTCCGCCACGTCCAGCGGCCGACAGCAAAGATGACCCAATCGAGGGAAGAGGCCAGCGCATCACCTGAAATACAATCGCCGAAAACAGAGCCACCAGCCCAATGGCCAAGGCCGACCAGACCAAATCGCGCTCCCGCTTCATAGCGATGGGAACAGCATAAATGATCGGAATCGACTTCGCAAAAATAGCCAGTCCCGTCCAAAGAGCACTTTTTGCGCGAGAAGTGGACATTACTGAAATCATAACGAACGCCATCGCGATTGAATCGAACATTCCCCAGATTCCTGAGATGATTATCATGAATGGCGACAAGAGCCAAAACGTCAGAACCCAACTTGAGCGCCGAGGCTGCTTGGCGGAAACGTACGAATACAGTAAATAGGCTAGGCCCACATCGCCGGCAATCACGGGCTGTTTGAGCAAAAAGTAGTATGCAAACCTGTTGCCGAAGCCAATCAAAGAGTACGTGGCGTACATCAGGCCGGTTACCAACGGCCAAAAGGGGAGGTATGCGATTGTCGCCGTGTTTTGTTCTGAGAAAGTGCTGGAAAAACTGAGGCCTGGAACGGGTGGTAGAATTCCATAAGGGTCGCCGCCATGAGTGAATGCATAACCCAACCTCACCCATAGTTCGAAATCTGAGGGATGCCCTGTCCAGAAGGAGAACGCTTCACGGATCAATACTCCCAAGAGGAGAATGAGTAGAACTTCTTTCTGTGAAGTAGATTGCCCGTGTTTTCCTTGAGACAATAGCATTTCCTTCCTTGGCATTAGTTTCCTGCGGAAAGCAATAAGCGACCCGAGTTTCAAAATCGCATTACTTTGCGAGCTTGATTTTCTTTGTGAATTTGATATTTGAGAGAGTGCCCCAGTTCTTGACGATTCGGGGTATATCGTATCCGCAGACTTCAACTATGCCGGGGTATGGATCGGTGGTTGGAGCTGTTCTAATTCCAAGGAGCTTCGTGCAAGCGAAGAAGAAGTACGCTCTGCTTTTCGTGGTTACTGCAAATAGAATTCCGGTTTTCTCGATGAGCAGCTTGAACATGGTCTGCTCGTAGACTAATTTCCTCATCGGTTGTCGCTCGGTCATCTCTTTAATCGAAGCCAAGGCTCTGGTTTAGCGAAACCGTATAGGAACTTGAGGTAGAATATCGGGACATAAAGAATGTTCTTCACGTTTCGACTGTTCAGGCTCAAGAACAGAATTACCTTTAGGCAGAATAGGAGTTCTTTGAGCTTCGAGTTAGGCAGTATTCTTGTGTTCGCTCCTTCCCACTCAGGTTTGAATTCTCTAAATTGGGAGCGATGAACCATCGAATCGAGAACGTAGTAAGTTCTGAGTTTATACTCGTCGAGGCGTTTTTGAATAAAGAAAGTCTCCCTAGCATCTATGTAATTCGGCACGACTTTGCCCAAAAAATCGTTCTTGCGCAGCACAAGAAGACTGGCAGGTAGGCCGTAACGGAAGCGATGCCCGACAGCCATCCCAACCACTGCACCGTATTCCCTTTTCTGAAGAACGCTGAGAGCGGTGTCAAAGAAATCGGTCCTTACTATCTCCACGTCGCTGTCTACAAAAGCAATGTACTTAGTATTCGTGGCATCGAAACAAAGCTGCCTAGCGTATCCTAATCCTCTTCTCTCGGAGATTACTTCTGCGTTGAATTGTTTCGCGATCTGGACCGTCCCGTCCAAGCTGTGGTGGTCAACGACTAGGAAGTATACTCCAGGAACGCGCTTTCTGATGCTGCCGAGGCAGCGTTCTAACGTCTTTGCTGAGTTATATGTGCAGACGCAGAAAGTGAGTTCCCTCTCCTTTGTCAACCTGCAGCTCTCCGATGATAGACAGCGAGAAAGTGGTCGCCCAGGTGGTTCATCGGAAATGTCTTCCCTAAGTTGAAATCAAATGATTTCCACAAACCGAATAGTTTCCGGGGCGGAAGGTACTTCGTGAGATTCGATGGAGGAAGGGTAATTACAACCCCGTAGACTTTCTTCAATTCGAAATAGGGATTGACGATCCTCCCGAGTGATGCTACTGAAAACGCATTTGTCGCGACGCAAAACCTGGACTTTCCTAGTGGTACTGGGTTACGAAACCTCGCGAATGCGAGTCTAGGCTTCAATTTGAAGGTGTACCCGAATATTTCGTATAGGCAATACTTGTTCCAAACCCCGAGAACAAGAGGCGCCCCTTCTTTCAGAATATCGTGGAGAACGCGAAATGTTTCTTCTAACCGTGGTTCTGTATTGATTGCCCCGTAAGTAGAGTACGCTCCGTCGAGTTGGGACAGGCCTAGCTTTGTCAATTCTTCTTTCAGATGAACCGGCCTAGAATGGACGCCGATTACGTTGTCTGAGACGCCTGACTCCTTCGCCTTTGCGTTGAGCACGTTGACCATTTTGCTGGAGATGTCGGTGGCGACTACTCTGACACCGCGCTCGGCAAGGCTCAGTGTTTCGGTTCCGGTACCACAGCCGATCTCTAAGACGGTGTCCCCTGGCTTGAATAGCTGGCTCATTACGGCGACAGAAACATTCCGCAGCCACGTGTTTATCGGGTTACCAAAGATATGTCTGTCGTAATCTTTAGCGACTGCGTCAAAGGCAGCTTCAAGATCGCCATATATCATCTCATCAAAACTTGCGGAGGCACTTTCCTGTACAATTAGTTCCGCGTAACTATGCTGGCCCTTGTAGTATTGGTTGACAACTGCCTTTCCGTACTTTCGGGTGAATATCGAAAGCAAGGGGTCATCGAGTCCGGTAATCGTCTTCGTTTGTGCAACGCAGTTGAAGACCTTATCCTGAAAGAACAGCCGTCCCTTTGGGTTGCTTTGAAGATTGAGGAACCATCCTTGCTTACCCGTCCTCGCTGGAAAAACAATGATCTTGGTTCCTACGAAGACGTACCTGATCAAAACCTGGTGTGGGGTTCCACTGATGCGCCCGATGGTTTCGAGTCTAAGGTACTGGTTTTGCGCCGACGGCGAATCCAAGCCTGCCTCGGATGAAGTTGAGGTTTCCTGCATCTTGTCAACCTCACTCTCCCGCAGCCTTCCGCTCAACCGTCAAGTTCCTTCGCGTTGGTTTGTATCCGGCTAGTTGGCTCATGAGGCAAGTACTCTAGAGCGAGGGTGGCATATGGGCTTGACCTAGGATCTGCTCCCATACCTTTTCCACGGTATGTGCTTCCGCGTTGAGCTTGCATTATCACAGATTGCGAGGAGGATGGATGCCGCCTCACCCACCAGCGCCACGGGCAGAGCGGCGACCAGGCGCAGGGAACCCGCCAACGTTCTGATGAGGATCGAGAGACATAGAAGAGGATGCGATGTCAACATCGACTCCAAGGTTCTTGGTGGCTGACCAACAGTCTTCCAGATTTGAAAATGGCCGTAAACTATTCTTCGGCGTTGGCGAACGATGTCCACGAAGTTATGGGGAACGTCGATCCTCACCTTAGCCGCTTCGCAAAACCTAATGCTATAGCCAGCTAGATGTGCCATTCCTGCCAGGTATGCACCGTCGTTCACGGTATCCGGTGGCAGTTTTTGAAGTGCCTTGGCTCGAAGCACTAACAGTTCGTCACAGCAGCGATTGTTAAGGTCGCCATCATTAAGCTTCTGCAAGAAGTCATTATGGACTCCCCATATCAGCCGCAGGACGCCGCCCGTTATTCCCCCCTCGTCGCCCACGACCGGAGAAGCGGAAATCATTCCAACGCTTTCGTCTCGGGCAATTTCATGCAGTAGCCTCGAAATCGCGCCGGGCTCAGGGATGGCGTCAGAATTCACGAGAACCAAGAATTCTCCATCAAGTTCTTCTATGATTTGATTAATCGCAGCTGATTTTCCTCGCCTCGTAGGTTCCTCAATCAACACTAAACGTTGGTCTTGGCGCGCAAGCTCTCGCGCGAACACCAAAGCTTGAGGGTCGCAACCACTGGCGACCAGAACAATTCTTCTCAGCGTTAAGCGGGTTGGGTAGGATTCACTCATGATGAGTTCAAGCAGCTTATCCAAGTTTGCGGCAGAGTCCGCGGCACAGATGCCTATCGAAAAGCCGGTCTTGAGGACACTAGCTACCGGTAGGACAACACTCTGGCTCATCGTCCAGATCCACCCACCTTTACGATAAGGCTACTCGCCCCACAAGGCGAGGAGCCACTCGTAGAACTTAGAGGTGTATATGCAAGAGACGGGACTCATCTTCGTACTAAAGACCCGAAGGTTTTGCCCTCGCGAACTAAGCTTAAGGTTGGTCAAGTACGCCCTTATGCTGAGATAGCAACGTAGAAGTGGAAAGACTATCCCCTCGCCCCAATTCAGTAGAAATGAAAATCGGATCGCGTCGTCAGCCCCAACTCGATCGCTATTTTCGCCCTTCAAGTCTTTGAGTTTTGCAGTGTAAGGGAGTGAATAGAGC
>JBAVCK010000094.1:0-35083 GCA_049586635.1 Bathyarchaeia archaeon | reverse complement strand
GGTAACATATGTGGGATTTCATCTATGATGGGATACCAGCGATTGCATTTTGGACAGGTGATTATCCCAGAACTGACCTCTTCTTTCTCTTCAAAGACCAGCAGTTCAAGCGGATAGAACTTGTCTATTGGGCAGGCTAGAATATCCATCAATTTCCGTTTCAACGCAAAACCATCCGTCATCTACTCAGCACCCAACTGAAATATACCATTTTGGCTTGTCTTTCTAGAAAAATCACACACGGTTAGCGGAACTCGACTCTCGCAGCCTATCCGTCAATTTCGAGAGTTCCTGCCACAATACTGTAGGAAATCCTTCTCCGAGGCTTTCAAAGAACAGCCGAGAAGATTCGAGTTCGTCCATCCACGCTACCTTATCCACGCGCAGTAACTCGTCGATTGTAGTTTCCGGAATATTCATTCCCTCCGTGTAAAGTGAGGTAGCCGTTGGAACGTAACCAAGCGGCGTTTCAACCGCTTCAGCCTTACCCATGCACCTTTCAACGATCCACTTGAGTACGACGAGGTTGTAACTGTACCCGGGCCAGAGAAACCTTCCATCTCGGCCCATTCTGAAAGCATTTATCTGGAAGATTTTCGGGAGTTCTTTGCTTCTTGATCGAAAGGATAACCAGTGGTTGAAGTAATCTGCGATATGGTATCCGCAGAATGGTTTCATTGCCATCGGATCGTTTCTTAGAACCCCAACCTCACCTGCGGCGGCAGCTGTAGTTTCAACTCTAAGCATTGCTCCCATCAGGACGCCGTGTTCCCAGTTGAAAGATTCGTAAACTAACGGAACGAGCTCTGGTCTTCTTCCTCCGAAAATTATGGCTGTGATTGGGACTCCGTTTGGATTGTTATATTCGTGGGATAGGGATGCATATTGATGGATTGAGGTAGTGAACCTTGAGTTTGGATGGGCGGCGCTTCCGGCAGACTTGCCTGCTGTCCATACTTTCCCCTGCCAATCCCAAAGTTTTCTGGGGTGTTCGCCAATGCCTTCCCACCATGGAGTTTTATCTGAGGACAAAGCGACGTTCGTGAATATTGTGTTCTTCTTGACCATTTCCATTATTCTTGGGTTGGTCTCTAGGCTGGTGTTGGGCGCGACCGCGAAGAATCCGCTCTCGGGATTGATTGCCCTAAACTTTCCTTCTGAATCTAGATGAATCCAAGCTATATCATCGCTGATCGCCCAGACGTTCCATCCTTTCATGTATTCTGGCGGCTTGAGCATGGTCAAGTTAGTTTTGCCGCTGGCACTAGGAAACGCTCCCGTCACATAGGTCACCTTGCCCTCTGGATCTTCAATTCCTATGACCAGCATGTGTTCAGCAAGCCATCCCTCATCTCTCGCCATCACACTCGCGAGTCTAAGGGAGTGGCATTTCTTGCTGAGAAGGGCGTTTCCTCCATAGTTCGAGTTCAAACTCATTACGAGTTTCTCATCCGGAAAATGGCAAATGTACCTATTACTTGGGTCAAGTACGCCGGTTGAATGCACGCCCTTCACAAACCCACCGCCCTTCAAGTGCTCTAATGCGACCTTACCTACTTTCGTCATGATTCTCATATTCGCAGCGACATAGGGGCTGTCAGTGAGCTCAATCCCAACCTGAGAGTAAGGCGAATTTACAGGGCCCAACAGGTAAGGGATAACGTACATTGTTCGCCCAATCATGCAGCTATCGAAAAGCTTCAGTAACTTTGCGTGGGCTTCATCAGGCGCCATCCAATTGTTAGTGGGGCCCACATAGTCTCTGTTCTCTGTGCAGATGAACGTCGCTTCTTCGCTTCTCGCGACATCGTTCGGGTCACTTCTGTGCAGGTAACAGTTTGGATACTTTTCTTCGTTAAGTTTGATTAGAATCCCATCTGCAATCATCCCGTTAATGAGAGAATGAAATTCCTCTTCAGACCCATCACACCACACAATGCTAGCCGGCTTCGTTATCTTGGCAACGGCATCTATCCACTCAACCACAGGTTGCTGGAAGCCATTCCCCGGACCCTTGAGGGCCATCGTTATTCTCCTGGATAGAATGCCACTAATCGATTTGTATCGGTAAAGCTCAGCTAATAATCCCTGTAAATTCAGGAATGCGCAACCCAATATACCACTTTCGAGTTCTTCCGGTTTGGCTCTCAATGAGTTCACTGGGCCTAAACGATTCGAAGCTCTTCCGCGCGAAGGTTGTCAGTCTTATACTTGATGGGAAGACTGAATTTGCTTTGAAGCTCCTTTCGGACTTCTACGGAATCAGTGAGCCGGACTTGAAGGTAGGTACAGTGAAGCGGCACAGGCGAGTTGTAGCATGTTACGTGGAGAACGAGAAGCGCATCTATTTGTCGAAGGGTGAATACTTAACGAGCCCCTTTGTCATTTTGCATGAATTCTACCACCATCTAAGGGCTTCCGAAGTGAAAAAGAAGGGGCAAGTCGACAAGCGAGCTGACCTATTCGCTTCAAACTTCATTCGCGATTTCGTATCTACGCATGAGTCAAGCAGCAGTGGGAGCCTCTAGCGTGATGGTTCGCCCCGAAGTACCGGATTGAAGAACAACTTCACAAATCTCCACTGCACGCAGCCCATCCTCCGCGCTAACGCGAAATGGGCGATCACTGAGTATAGATTCAGCGAAATGTGCTAGTTCGGCTCGTAAGGGCTCCTTCCTCTCCAGATACGGCCTTATGGACATGTCAGAGTTCTCGACGGAAATCTCCTGCGAGATATAATCCAACTGGACGGTAGCTTCGCTTCCAGTCACAACTAATGTGCGGGTTTTCTGAGGCGTTAGCCAATTTGCATCAATGAACGCAGTCCCACCCTTCTTGAACTGAAGCATGATCTCGGCGTAATCTTCCCTAGTGTGCCTGATGCTTCCTGTCCTGGCGTGGACAGAGCTAACGTCATCATTGAAGATGTATCTGGCCAAGTCAATGTCGTGGATGGCCGTGTCTCTCACAACCCCAACATCGCCTATCCTTTCCGGCCACCTTCCAACCCGCCTTGCGAGGAGCAACATAACTGTGCCGAGTTTTCCTTCCTTAAGCAAAGATTTCAGATAATCTACTGCAGGGTTGAAACGTTCAATGTGACCGGGCATCAATCTGAGGCCCTTCCGTTTCGCAAGGGCCAGCAATTCACTTGCTTCCGCAGGAGTGTTTGTCATTGGTTTCTCTACGAGGGCATGCTTTCCTGCCAACAGAGCCTTTGTTGCGATTTGCTTGTGAGTTGTAGTGGGGGTGCATATTGTTACGGCGTCTAGGTCTTTGCGTGAAAGAACTTCGTCCACGTTCGTGAAGTAAGGTACGTGAAATGCCGCGCCGACATTCTTGGCGCTGGCTTCTTCGATGTCGCAGATGCAGACCAGTTCCGCAGGCTCAATCTGAGACAGCACGCGTGCTTGGTTTTTCCCCCAGAAACCTGTCCCGATGACTGCGGTTCGAAGCTTCCTCAACGCGTCCAAACTCCTCTTCCTACACCCCTGTAGACGAGTCCGCTTTTCTCTACACTTGTCGGGTCAAGGATTCCCGTGCAGTCGATAATCAGTCCCTTCTTCGACATGTGAGCTGCAAGTTCAACGGTGTCCATGTTCTCGAAGTCGTCATGTGCGACGGTCAATATCACACAGTCTGCCTTCTCAACGGCCTTACGCATAGTCTGCTCAGAGGTCAGCCCGAGTGATTCCATGTCGGACGCGTTGAAGAGTGGATCGAAGGCGGTTACTCTGGCCCCGCGTTTCTTCAAGATCGCTATTAGGTCAAGGGAAGGGGAGTATCGTGTTTCTTTGACGTTGGGACGGTAGCTGATTCCAAGGACAACTACTTTCGCTCGTTTGAGTGATTTTCCTGAAACCCGCATCCCATCCGAAGCCAGCTTGACAACGTGGCGTGGCATGAGGTCGTTCATCTTTCGGCCGTCGAGGACCAACCTGAGCCGAGCGTCGAGAGAATAGGTTTCACTGGCCAGAAGATATGGGTAGACCGGCAGGCAGTGACCTCCAACCCCGACGCCGGTTGAATGAAGGTGTGAGTAGGGTTGGCTGTTGGCGGCTCTCATCGTTTCCCTATAATCGACTCCAATCTCCTCGCAGAGAAGAGCGAACTCGTTGGCGAGCGCTATGTTGACGTCCCTGTAAATGGTCTCGAAGAGCTTTGATAGTTCTGCGGTTTTGATGTCTTGGACGCGGATGAGTTCACCCTTCACTATTACAGAAATTGCTGCGCAAGCCGCCTCGAGGCTTTTCTTGTCAACCGCGCCGACAATCTTGCTGTACGTTTGAATGTCTTGGAGTGCTCTTCCCCCCATTGCACGAATCGGACTATAAGCGAGCCCAAAGCCTTGGCCTGCAATAAGTCCGGAGTACTTTTCGATCGTGGCCTTTACCACGCGTTCGGTGACCCCTGGGCCGCAAGTGCTCTCAAATATCACCAAGCTACCACTCTTCAAGCCCTTGCCTATGCTTACGCAAGCGTCTTCAACTGCCGAGTAATCCGCGCGTTTCTGCCTGTCTATCATAGTTGGAACTACTATGTAGATAACATCCGAGTTGGCCGCGGCTTCTTCCGTGTTTGTAGTTGCCGTAAGCTTGCCCGACCTTGTTGTTTTCTTGAGCATAACAGATAGGCCGGTTTCATCGATTGGGGGGTCTCCTTTCGATACCCGCTCGACAACCTTTGGATTCATATCGGCCCCAATTACTCGAGCTCCAGCATCGGCGTAGAGGCATGCCGTTGGCAAGCCCATCCAGCCTAAGCCTACGACCCCGACCGTTAGCTCACCGTCCCTAATTCTCACAGCGATTTCGCCTGGTTCGAGGGACAGCGGTGTCTGGGGTGATTGTGTAGTGGATGACATTAAGCAATCACCGATTAGTGGCGTCCACAGAAATATTTAACTGTTTTTAACTCTACAGGAGTGAACCATGTCCATCGCGCGCATAAAGGAACAATTGAGAAGGGTTGGCCTAACGTCCTATGAATCCGAGGCTTACCTTGCACTCCTGCAAAGACGCGAAGTGACTGCTGAGGAGATTTCGAAGATGACGTCGGTTCCAATAACCCGTGTTTATGGAACCCTTGAGCAGCTCACGCAGAAGGGTTTCGCGAGGATAGTTGAAAGCAGGCCCAAGAAGTTTCATGCTGTTTCCCCTGAAGAAGCGAGGCGCGAATACCTGACCCAGTTGCGGAGAAATTTCGAAACGAACCTCCTTACGCTTGGAGAAACAATGGGAAATCTGCAAAGGCAAGTAGAGCCAATCTACGTCGAAAGTCATCTTCAGGTGAAGGCAGAGGAGTTACTTGAGCCGTTGGAGGATTTGAGAATCATGGAGAAAAGGACTGGTGATTACGTTCAAGAAGCGACGGAAGAAATCATGATTTCCACAGCATTATTCTCTTGGCTTCCTAAACTGAAAACTCAACTTAGGAACGCGTTGGCAAGGGGTGTGAGTGTTAGAATCCTGATGCAGCTTGCAGACAGCCGAGTCAAACGGCACCTCGATGATCTCAAAAACTTAGGGGCGCAGATCAGAGACACCGCTGACCCATGGCATCCAGTCCGCGGAACATTAATTGATAACAATGATCTGATTTTCGTAATATGGGCGGCGGAAGAGGCGGAGCGCCATTGGAACCCCATTGTTTACACACCAAACCATACGAAAAACCAGGGGTTGATCAGGATTTTTCGTGAGTCGTTCCTGTACAGGTGGAGTAACTCCAAGAAAATGGCCACGGCAAGGCTGGTCAAATGAAGGTCTGGTTGGACATACTTACACCAAAGCAGGCCAATTTCTTTGGTGAACTTCAACATCGTCTCAGTGCCAAGGGTTTCAAAACCGTGTTGACGACTAGGGAATACCGAGAAGTAAATGAACTGTTGGAACTCAAAGGGGTCAAAGCTATACAAGCAGGACGGTATGGTGGGGGAGAACTCAAAGATAAACTCCTTGAGAGTTCCAAGCGAGTTTCGGCTTTAACAGAGGTTATAGAAGATGAACAACCAGACGTGGCAATTTCCTTTTCCTCGCCAGAAGCTGCTCGAGTCGCCTTCGGCCTGAAGATCCCTCACTTTTGCATCAGCGATTCACCTCACGCTGAAGCAGTCTGCAAGCTGACGATACCACTTTCACAAAAGCTATTCACGCCGTGGGTGATCCCCATTCATGCTTGGACGCGATACGGTGTAAACCCCCGGGATGTCGTTAGGTACAGGGCTTTAGACCCGGTGGTATGGTTGAGTGGCTACAAGAGTGATACGAAGGCGCTTGATGGCCTGAACCTGGACCGGGATAAGCCTATTGTTGTTATCAGGACTCCTGAAGAATTTGCCGCATACCTAGGCGATCGGTCTTCCACTTTATCGAACAAGGTAACTGATGTCATTGGGAAAGTCTTGGATATCAACGGCGACGGTATGCAGGTTGTGGTCTTGCCGAGGTACAATGTGCAAGGCGACAGGCTGAGAAAGCGTTTCGGAAATCGGGTGATTGTTCCAGAGCATATTATCGATGCTATCCCCCTCATGCGTGCCTCCTCCGTGTTCGTTGGTGGGGGTGGAACGATGACGGCTGAGGCTGCCTTGCTTGGGGTCCCTGTGATCTCTTACTACCCAGGCGATCCAACTTTCGTAGAGCGTTTTCTGATAAAATATGGATTAGTTGAAAGAGTGCTCGACCCCGGCCGAATCGCTCAAAGGGCCTTTGCCATATCGAAGAGCGAGGATTTCCGTGAATTCTATCAGAAGAAATCAACCAAGCTGCTCCGAAGCTTGGAGGACCCTCTGCGCGTTATTATTCACCGAATCTTCAAAGCTTAGTCGTTTGCCTACCTAGAGCTCGCAATAGGTAAGCGTCGGTTGTCTTCTTCCAAACGAGCAGCCAAGTCAGAACGATTACGCCTGCCAAGAAGTTCCTCCCTACCTGGGTTGCGATGCGTTCGGTTATGGTTGCGTTTCCTAGGTTGATGGAAAAGGCAACCTTGGCGATGAGGAATGTACAGAGTAGAAGAATCAGCCAGACAAACACTTCAATGGTGACAAGGGGGAGAAGGCGTCTCAAATTCTACCACTCAACATAATCCAGTAGGTTACGAGGGCCAGAACCGAGGAGACCGCCGTCAGAATCATCATTCCCCTCACGATCTGTTTCTCACCTAGCGGCCCTTCGGCCAATATTAAGCGAGCCATTGTGACAGGCGCACCTTTCTCAGTACTGGCTTTGAGCAAACCATTATTCATGAGTCTGATTGGCCGTTGATGAATTTCACGTCTTTCGCGCAAACCCCCGACCGATGCGAGGCCGTAGAACGCGTTCATGATGTGAGGAATCATTGCCACGACCAAAACCGTCTCGATTCGGCCGATGATGGCTAAGGCTCCAAGTGCAGCCCCTACAGCGAGGCTGCCTGTGTCGCCACTGAAAACTTTGGCTGGATATCGATTGAAGTAATAAAACGCGAGCATCGCCGCAAGCAACCCCGCCGCGAGAGAAGCGGTTTGTGTTTCGCCCGAAAGTAGCAGGGCTCCTGTTGCGGCAGCTGCGATTATCGCCACCGTGCCCGGCAACGAACCGTTCATGATGTCCATCATGTTGACGGCGTTTGACGTAACTGCAATAGCTATCGGTATTAGAAATGGATAGATCAACGTAAGCCTGACAGGTCCGATTATGGGAAAAACCGGTGTCGGCACATAGGCTCCTAAGATTAGGATGGGCAAGCAGGAAACGGCCGTGAGAAGGGGCTTCACCCTAGCGCCCAGCGGCCGCAAATCATCAATTATTCCAATTCCTCCGGCAATCAAGACTGTCCCAAGGAATGCTAAAGCTTCCCGAACGAAAGACGGGAGGAGTATCATGTAAGCCATGGTTCCGATCGTCAGCCCGACCAAGACTGCGAGCCCGCACATTTCGGGCACTCTTACTTTCGAAAGTTTGTGAACATCTTCCCCGGTAATGCCGCGGTGCTTCATTACCTTCGCCACAGCTGGGGTGGCTATGAACGTAACAACGAAAGTGATGATGAAAGTAATCGCGACGTAGACCATCGATGGGAGGTCAAGCATGCCTTTTGCAACTCTTGATTATACGTGCGAGTTTCTTCTTGTAGTCGCCCACGACTCTCAGTGCCATGCCTTTCGTGGGGGCCTCTGCCAAAATTCTGAAGATGGGTTCGGTTCCGCTGGGGCGGATTAGGATCCAGGAACGGGGTGGGATCCATACCTTGATGCCGTCTATGTCTAGGACCTTGCCTTTTCTCGGTAAGTTGCGGATAGCCTCTGTCACTTGGGCCTTAATTGAGTCTGGGCATGGTATTTTGTCTTTGACGATGTAGGATTTTGGTAGCTGGTTGATTAGTTTGGACAGTGGTTGCTTTGTTTCGGCAAGGATTCTGTAGATCATGGCGGCGGTGATTCCTCCATCTCGGGCAGCAACGTGAGGAGTGTAGAAGATTCCGCCGTTCTCTTCTCCGCCAAGGTTTGCATGTATCTTCAACATGAGGTTCGAAACGTATACACTCCCAACAGGTGTGTAGACGACTTCTCCACCGTATCTCTCGGCAATCTCTTCTATTATCATGGACGAGCTAATCGGCGTCACAATTTTCTGGCCGGGATGATGTTCTAAGAAATCCTTCACAATCAGGGCGAACGTATGATCTCCCCAACAGACAGAGCCATGTTCATCGAGGAAGACTGCCCTGTCACCGTCGCCATCATGTGCGACGCCGAAATCAACATGAAGGGAAGGAAGAAGCCTTGATGTCTTTCGAAGGTGTTCCGGTGTTGGCTCAGGCATTCGCCCCGGAAATGTTCCGTCAATTTCGCCGTTTACCACCGAGACTGTTCCACCCAACTTTTCGATGATGGTTGGCATGGAAAGGACGCTGACCCCGTTCGCTGCGTCAACCAGTACCTTCAGGTGTGCCTGCCGCGGGATGCTGCCGACATTCTTTAGAATTGATTCGACGTAGCCTGAGAATTTCTCGGCTACAGGCAGGGGTGGCTTCACCCTGTCCCAGCTTGTCAACTTCCAATTTGAATTGAAGTAGAGGCGTTCAATTTTGAATTCCTCTTCATGCGGGAGCTCAACGCCCATATTTCCCATAACCTTCATCCCATTATACTCGGGTGGGTTATGGCTGGCGGTGATCATTATGCCGCCCCTCAGCCCCCAATCTTTTGTCAGAAATTGTAATCCGGGCGTAGTTATCATGCCCAGTTTCCAGACCTGGCAACCGACGCTCGCCAACCCGGCGCAGACGATTTCCAGGAAGATGGGGCTGGAAACCCGTCCGTCACACCCCACAGCCACGTCAGCACCTTTGAAGTATGTTCCAGTTGCCATGGACAACTTCAAACCAAGTTCAGCCGTTAGTTGCTTGTTTACTACGCCACGGACGCCATTTGTCCCGAAAAGTCTCAGCCCTTCCAACTGATTTCCCAAGCTCACATTACGTTTGTTCCCGGTCGTATGCTTGATTCAATTTCCTTGTAAGGATGAACGATAGCATTTCTCCCGATCTTGACGCCATCGTGAATCCGAACGTACGGTGAAACGATCGATCCTTGAGCAATTCTCACTTCTCTCCCAACCTTAACTCCGACAGCAAGAATCGCGCCTGAAACCACTGAATTCTCACCTAGCGACACCCCGTCGAACAAAATGGTACTCGATACTCGGGCCTCACTCTCTATATGCGCGTTCTTTCCAGCGACCACAAGAGGACCCACAGAAGCCCCGCGCTCTACTCGCGACCCCTCGCCGAAAACTACCGGCGGTCGGACAACTGCGTCCACCGCCAATCTTGCGGTGTCAGTCTGGGGAATTGACCCTTTGCCATGTTTTTCGAGCAAGGAAAAGTTGGCCCTCTGATAATCTGTAAGGCTGCCGATGTCGAACCAGTCGCCTGAAAACGGGAACCCGCTTAGCTTTCCAGCTTTCACAAGAATTGGAAATATCTCCCTCTCTAATGAGACCTTGCGGTTTGGAGGAATCATTTTCAGAACTTCAGGTTCAATCACATAAATTCCCGCGTTAACGAGTCGGCTTGGGGCTTCCTTTGCCTTGGGTTTTTCAACAAAACGCCGAATCCGCCCGTCAGTATCAAGTTGAACGACCCCAAATCTCGTTGGATCCTTAACCTCATGAAGCGCATCTGTAATCAATGCCCCCGTTTGTTCGTGGTGTTTCAACATCTTTCCGAGTTCTATGTTGGCAATCACGTCGCCGTTCGTTACAACGAATGTTTCATCAAAATGCGCGCCCTCCGAGGCCAGCTTAATGGGACCACCGGTTCCTAGTGGCGCTTTTTCGAGTGAGTACTCGATGTTAATCCCATTGTAATTGTACCCAACTTCGGCGCGGAGCTGGTCGGCAAGGTAATTCACTGCAAGCACGACTTCGTCGACGCCGATGCCTTTGAGAAGGTCGAGTGTCCAGTAGATCATCGGCTTTCCAAGGACGGGAAAAAGGAGTTTAGGTAAGGCATAGCTAATAGGCCGAAGGCGAGTTGCATACCCACCTGCAAGGACTACCGCCTTCATGCCGTTCACGCAAGCCGTTCATAGGGTTAACATTCGCGCTATTTGTGCTTCGGAGCGGGGCGTATGAGAGGAACCTACACTATTGTTTTGGCGTGTGAAAGGCCCATGCGAGTTAGATTCGGCAAATTAGGCCGCGCGCATGTGAACGTTGGCTACTATCTCTACACTGGTTCAGCCTTAGGGCAAGGCGCAGTATCTCTAGAGGGAAGGCTTGCGCGGCATAATCGGACGGTTAAGAAGAAGAGATGGCACGTGGACTACCTCAGGTCGCGTCGGGGCTGTAGGTTCAAGGGAGCGGTCTACTTGATTTCCAATAGGCGCTTGGAGTGCAGAGTCAACCGAGCAATCGCGGACAGCCTGAATACGCAACTGAGCCTTCCGCGCCTAGGCGCCAGCGACTGCAAGTGTGACGCGCACCTCGTTAGTGTCGCGGAAGACCTGAGCATAGTCAGATTGCTAAATCGGCTTGAACAGATCTATTGTAGATTCGGACTGCCGCATCTCTATCTGGGGGAATCTAGATTGGCTGGCCTTCTTCCCATCTCTTCAAGAAGGCGTCACGGAAAATTCTGATCAACCCTTGATTTTTGGTGTAGTTTGGACGGAAATAGATAGGGCGCGGGACAGCGCTTTTCTTCGTCGCCCAGATTACGAAGACAAGTTCGTCGCTGTCCACAAGGGTCCCCCTGACTGGGTACCATTCTTCAGCGCAGTGGCGCACTTGAATTCCAAGATCGCGCAGTTCTTTGGCTCTTGCCTTCGTTGAGTCGTCTTTCACCATCATCAGAACCTTCATGCTGACCCCACGATCGTGCGCCTGAAACATCGATTCTCGAACCTTGCTGTACCATCCAAAAGTGTCCGCGAAGATTGACAGTTCCTTCGTGGCGTTTGCAAGAATTCGGGCCGTCCGCACTTCCATTTCTGGGAGGTCTCGGAGGGGTTCAATGATTTCTTCAGGTCTAATCCCGAGCCTACTTTCCCAGTAAACTGGTTCGAGCAGTTTCTCCAATTCCAAGGCTACAGAAGTTTCTTGGCTGACTTGGCTTTCGAGCGACCGTTTTCTCTGCTCAAGTATCCTCTGGAGAACGGTCCGGGGTTGGACGACCTCGACCCTATTGCTTGAGATTCTCACAAGGCCTTTGTCCGCCAGTGATTTCAGCGAATCCTCCGCGATCGCAGCTGGAATCCCGAATGCGGTGACGACTTTATCTAACATCTCGCCTGCTGGTTGGGAAAGCAGCTTTAGGTACACTTTGGACTCCCCTGCGGACAAGCCGAGGGTTTTCAACAGATCCATCGCTTTGCCGGTTTCGTTGAGCAATTGTTTCCAGACTCACATTGTGCGTTGATTGGGGTTAGTGGACCGGGCGGGATTTGAACCCGCGACCTCCCGCATGCCAAGCGGACGATGTGATCGCATCGTTTTGATTCCTCGATGCTCATACCAGGCTGATCTACCGGCCCAATGTTCCGAGTGCTTTCCACCTTCGCCTAAAAACCTATGTCCAAGTTTACAACCCGCAGCGCGCAGAGGACTCAAAGACATCCAAAACAGTTCTTGGGAAACTCTTAATTGTCTGCCGCATTCCAAATCCCATTCTGCCGAGTAGGCCGAGGTAGCTCAGCCTGGGAGAGCACCCGAACAATTCGTGGTGAAGCTGAAGACCGGGTTGACTACGCCATCCAAAGCGTAGGCCAAATCGCGGATTCAAATGGAACGCGAAAAACGTTCCTGAAATTCCCGCCCTCGGCACCAACTCACCTTGGCTTGTTTCAACCCTCATGCGTTGAGCCGAATCAATTATCTGTCACCCGAACACAGCCGCTTGTGAGGTTAAGCTTCAATGCGAGTTGGGTTCGTGCAGTTTAATCCGAAACTGCTTGATGTGGAGGGCAATGTTGATGCGGCAATTCGACTCATCGGCAGGAAACGATCTGATCTTATCGTTCTACCCGAGCTTTTCAACACCGGCTATAATTTCCGAACTCGAAAAGAGCTTGAGAGTGTAGCTGAACCGATCCCGAGTGGTTCGACGACGCAGGTACTCAGGGACTTTTCAAAGCGAGACGGTACGATGATAGTTGCCGGACTTGCTGAGCGCAAAGGGACGAACTATTACAACTCGGCGGTTGTTGTTAGAAACGGGAAGTACTTGGGAACCTACCGTAAAGTTCACCTGTTCTTCAATGAAAAGAAATTCTTCAAACGAGGATCAGAGCTCAAGGTTTTCGGGAACGTGGGGGTTATGGTATGTTTTGATTGGTATTTCCCTGAATCAGCTCGATCTTTGATGTTGAAGGGAGCCGAGGTTATAGCTCACCCATCGAACCTTGTTCTTCCGCATTGCCCGGAAAGCATGAAGATTCGTGCCTTGGAGAATAGGGTTTACACAGTGACTGCGGACCGTATTGGAGTTGAGCGCGGCCTGCGCTTCATCGGACAATCTGAGATCGTTAGCCCCATGGGGAGGGTTCTATACCGGGCGTCAGCGAAGAGAGAGGAATGCGTCGTGCGCGAGATAAACCCGGCATTGGCGCGCGACAAGGCCGTTACCCCGATGAACAATCTGGTTGGCGATATAGTTCCTGCCGCATATACGCGATGATTGCCCGATAAGCCTTTAATTGAATTAAGCTAGTTAGCGGAATAGAGAAGACTTGACCGCCGAAATAACTGTACGCCAAATCATGCGAACGATCGTTTCCATAGACTCAAAGGCCAAAGCCAAAGATGCCGCTAGGTTGATGGTAGAGAAAGGCATCGGCTCCTTGATCGCCAATCGGGATGGGTTGCCTTTCGGCATTGTTACTGAGCGTGATTTGGTGGAGAAGATTGTTGCAGAGGCCACCGACCCATCGAAGCTTACGGTTGCAGACATAATGACGGCGCCGTTGGCTACTATAGATGCTTCAGGGTCACTGATCGATGCGGCGAGAAAAATGGTGGAGAAACAGGTGAAGCGGCTCGTCGTGACTGAGCATGATAAGATAATTGGGATAATCAGCCAGACTGATTTGGTGGCGAGCATGACAGACTTTCAGAAGCTAGCGAAGATGGGCATGGCGTAGCTCTTCGCTGGACTAAGTTTGTTTCTTCATCGCGTTCGCGTGCCGTTCTTCCACTGTTGCGACTACCCGCTTCATTCTGCCTATGACATCGGCATTCAAGGATATGCTGTCTATGCCATTTTCAACTAGGAATTCAACAATTTCTGGGTAGTCGCTTGGAGCTTGGCCGCATATCCCGATTTTGATTCCGTTCTTATGCGCTGTTTTGATTAAGTGTTCAATGGCCATTCTCACGGCCGGATTTCTCTCGTCAAAAGTGCTCTTCGCAAGTTTAGCGTTGTCCCTATCCACCCCCAGTACAAGTGAGGCCAAGTCGTTCGATCCGATGCTGAAACCATCGAATAGCTTGGAAAATTCTTCGGCTAAGAATACGTTCGATGGAATCTCCGCCATCATGTAGACTTGTAACCCACCTTTCCCCCTCTCCAGCCCCTCTGCCTTCATGAGTTCGAGAACAGCCTTTGCCTCTTCAACCGTGCGCACGAATGGAATCATTGGGATAATGTTGTGAAGGCCTAGTTCCCTCGCTTCCCTTAGCGCCCTGCATTCCAACCGAAAGGCTTCTGCGAATTCAGTGTGCGGATACCTGGATGCACCCCTCCAACCAAGCATCGGGTTGTTCTCCCCTTTTTCGAAGATCTCGCCGCCAACCAGAGCAGCGTACTCGTTCGACTTGAAGTCTGAGAACCTGACTATGACCGGTTTCGGATCCATTGCAGCGGCGACCATAGCAATCCCTTCCCTCAGCTTTTCCACCAAGAACTGAGGTTTGTTATCGTATCCCTGTGTTTGGGCCTCAATCTCCGTGATGGTTCGCTTGAGGTATTGAACGTCCTTGGTCTTTGGAGGTGCGCGCAGGAAGTTTTGTGGGTCGCGCTTCAGCTGTTCGTAATTGAGTAGGGCGGCTGGGTGAATTCCAACGCTGTTTCCGTAAACAAACTCGATTCTCAGGAGACCGACTCCATCAGCTTTCTTTGCGTGGGCGAACGCGCCCTCGGGCACGGCCATGTTCATCATGATTTTGGTTCTAGTTTCTGGGATTGTGCTAAGGTCGAAGCGTTCAATTTCGAATGGTATTAGCCCATCATAGATGTTTCCGACGCCCGTGCTGCAATCGACGGTTATGTGATTGCTGTGGTTGTGCAGTAGCTGCGTGACCCGTCGTGCACCGACGACGCAGGTTTTTCCTAATTCTCTTGAGACGATTGCGGCATGAGAAGTGGTCCCACCTTGTTCCGTGACGATTGCGGCTGCTTTCTCCATTACTGGTTCCCAGGCGGGTGTTGTTTCCCTAGTAACGAGAATCTCGCCTGATACGAAGTTCTTCATCTCACTCACATCGGCCATTACATTGGGTTTTCCTTGCCCGATCTTGCCCCCGACGGCAATTCCTGCGACGAGTAGTTTGCCTTCGCCCTTTAGATGGAAAATTTCCTCCAACGTTCCCTTGGATGATTGGACGGTTTCCGGCCTTGCCTGCAGAATATAGATAGCGTTGCCTTCTACTGCCCACTCGATGTCCATTCTCTTTTGATAGTGTTCCTCGATCTTCCGTGCATATTCAACTAGAACTTTGACGTGCTCCTTAGCCAGCGAAAACTTAGCTCTTCGTTTCAGCGGAGTGTTAACGAACACTGTTCCAGCGCTATCGTACTTTGCGTAGACTTCTTTCTGCCCTATCCTGCTTCCAACTATTTCCCCGGTCCTTTTGAAAATGTAGAACTTATCGGGGATGACCTTTCCACTAACAACTGACTCTCCCAACCCCCAATTTGAATCTATTACGATTACGTTCTCGTTCCCAGAATCAGGGTCGATCGTAAACATGACCCCCGCCGCTTCGCTGTTAACCATCTTCTGTATTCCGACGCTCAGGCCCACATCCAAATGATCGAAGCCCTTTTTCGCCCTGTAACTGATCGCTCTATCCGTGAATAATGAAGCAATGCACTTCTTCGCACACTCCATAACTTTCTTTTCGCCTACTACGTTCAAGTACGTGTCTTGCGCTCCAGCGAATGAAGCGTCCGCCAAGTCCTCAGCGGTTGCACTGCTTCTAACCGCGACCGGAAGAGCGGCGCCCCTGCTCAATTCCAAATAGCCCTCCGCAATCTGCTCTCTTAGGTGCGGAGGAAACTCTGAACTCAGAATCTTGGAGCGTATGTTCTTTCCAACTTTCTGAAGGCGTTCAACATCACCAGTATCTAGGCCGGTTAACTGCTCGCGAATATGGGCGATTAACCCGGTTTCATTCAGAAACTCCCTGTAGAAGACGACACTCAACGCAAACCCCGGTGGGACAGGAATCCCAATCCGAGTCAATTCACCTAACGAAGCATTCTTGCCGCCAACTAGCGGCACGTCACGTATCCCAATTCGGTCGAAGGGGATAACGTAGGAAGTCGCGGTCGGTACTCCCGACCGCATGTCCTGGTCCAGTTCCGTCACTATTGGCTTAGTCATTGCGAACCCTCAAATTCTAAGATTCTACAGCTGAAATTTAGCTGACCCGGCCATAACGTATGTACTATATTTCAACGTGCTGAAGTAATACGGAAGCACGAGTTTGCAACCCAATGATATTACCAATTTCGGCGAAGTTTTCACTGGTAATCTTCACAGTTGTCGGCGCTCACCGTCGCTTAAGCCTCTGATGCCTTAGGACCATCAATGCGACAAGCCCAGCCATGAAGCCTATTGCAATTGATTCAACTGGGAATCCCGGAATATTTGTAGTTGATGCGGTTGTAGTCGAGTTTGTCAGCGTGCTCGTTGTAGTAATCGTGCTGAGCAATAGTTGAGTGATCGTGTAGCTACCGGACGACAGGTAAGCGACAATAAACCCGTCGGCATCCCTAGTGTTGGAAAAGTTTACGAGAACAATATCCCACTTGCCAGAACTTGGGAGAGCGGCATCAAAACCATACGACATGGTGCTTCGTTTACTCACGATTGCGTCTGCCGCGTTCCCACAACTTCCAGCTCTCAACCAGTCTTGGTAGCTTGTGTCCTGTATGAGATAGAAGTCCAGTGGAATGTCTGATGTGAAATTGCCGGAGGCATATTGGCCTTGACTGCCCATGAATGTGAAGTTCCAGAGCTCGCAGTGCAAATTCGTTCCTGTCGTGGAGATTACCTTGAAAGCACGGCTAACCAGTTGCTGTGGCTGCGTCTGAGATGTAGTGAGACTGCTGCCCACCGTAACCGTACTCGTTGCTACTTGATTGGCTTGCGTTGCAATCGTAATGTTACTGTTGTTGCCAACAACTGCCAGTAACAATGAAGCGCCTACGATCACAACGATCAGTACATATCGAATTTGCAAGAAACGTCCCTATCTGATTTTTCATGATTTTACTTAAAGCAGTTTGTATGTCAACGAGCGGTCTAACAATTGACATTGTTTTTCTGCTGAATGGGCTTCCGTGTCTCCTAATTGGCCCGATAAGGTATCGACGGGGTACCGCAGGTTAGATGATGTCTTGTAAGGTCATCCTACGAGCCACGATTTGATACAGTTTTATACGGCGGCAACCCGCATTGCCGTTAACGTTGCGGCCGTAGTCTAGCCTGGTCTAGGACGGGAACAGCAGTAGTCTGCTGACGTAAGCCTGCCACGCTTCTGATCGCCCTTAACACGGGCGAGAAGACGCCCGGGTTCAAATCCCGGCGGCCGCACCATCAGACATTCCATCTTTTTTCTTCAAGAAGGTTTGCTCGATAGTCTAATTTAGGAAGCAGCGGAGATATTCTACGCGCCCGGTGAGCAACGATCCGCTGCCCAGATTGCAGTCTACCTATGGATTTCGTTGGCAGGTACATACTCGATGTGCGATTGGAAAGCGCGGCCCCTTCACATCTGAAAGATTTCGAGGCCTGGCGGTGTGATAAGTGCGGAAAGCTTTTCGTGGACCCTGGCGACGGGCAGCCTCATCAAACGGAGGGGCTGCCTAAAGATGTCCTACCCTAGTTGCCACGGAATTTGTCCGCTAACGATTTCAATTCTCCGTGGTCTAACACTTGGATTTTGGTTTCTAGCCTAATGTCTAGACCAATCTGGCGAAGTAACCCGTATAGTTGTTCGCCCGTGATCTTGCCCTTCACTCGGCCAATTCGGACAAGTTCAGCTAACTCTCGGAAGATCTGGTCCGCTATACTTGGGTACTGCTGTCTTGTCGCATGGTATACTTCCCAAGCGCGCCCCACGAATACTTTCTCGAGAATCTTAGTAGGCTCAATTTTTCCTGTCGTGGCTTGGGATTGTTCCTGCCTTGCATTCAGCCTTTTCTGCATCTCCGCTAACCGTTGGCGCTTGAGTCGCTCGAGTTCCGAATCGTTGCTCATTCTTGTGTCACTTTTGGTTTGTAGGGCTGATGCGGTTTTGGGTGAGCCCTAATGCCCATTCGAAGTCATAAACAAAACGTCCCGCTACGACCCATGCGTCAAGCGGTTGTCGGTCCACGGAGAAGAGCTCACCAATTGATTGCCTCGTTTCCCCGGTGAAGTGCCCCCTTGGAAATGCGCCGATTAAGGCTAAGGGGTCTTTGATTTTGCTTGCTTGCTCCGCAATAGTCTTCATCAACGTGGGCTTGCCCAGCGTACTGAATCCGATGACCTTGGCCGGCGCCAACTTACCGACGAGCCCAGACAAGTTACCTTTGTCGAGGCTTAGGAGTGCCTCACCTTCCCTAGGGACCCTAGTCTGGGTATAGAGTTGTTCAATCAACCCAACGAAACGCAGGTAGTTCTTTGGGAGACGAACCTTTGGATTGATAGTGATGACGTGGTCATCCTGCGTGTGCACAAGTACGCGAAGGTGTCCCTCCCAATTCAGCGGTGTTTCAAGCACTTGGAGGAGTGTGTTGTGAACGATGTCAGGCCTACCCATCTTCTCGACTGGAATCGGATACCGGAGCTGAGCAAGCCTACGCATAGCCGTATTATGGAACGCCCTATCCAGTAGGACTTCACCCGCTTCCTTTCTCCTTCGCTCAGCGAATCTTTTGATCTGAGGATGGGACTGTATCTGCCGGGGGACAAGCTGTAACGCCGATTCTACCAGTGCAAGTGTCAATACCATATGGAGGTCAAAGCCGTTGCCGCAGCCCCGCCACAAAAAGGTTACAAGACCATTCCCTAACCTCCTATCGCGGTCGGCCTTTTGGCTTGGAGAAAGAGCGGAAGCGTCAAGGAGATTGCGCGCGAGCGAATTAGGATACTTCTCGCGCTTGCGAAGAAGGCTTTTCCAACGGACCGGGTGCTATCGAAAAGGTACGTGGAGCTCGCCCGTAGGATTGGAATGAAAGCCGGCGTGCGGCTACCGAGGGAGGAGAAGCTTTTCATCTGTAAGCGATGTGGACACCTTCTTATCCCGGGAGCCAACTGCCGAGTCCGAACACGCGCAGAGTTTGGGACAACGGTGTTAATTACCTGCTTGGAATGTGGAACAAAGAAACGGTACCCTACAGTGAGGGAACGGCTTTCGAAAAGAAGCGAATGAGACGTCTGCAATCCAGGTCTCGGAAAACAGACGCAACAATCTGGATTGGGAAGGAGGGGCTATCACAGGAACTCTTGAAACACGTCACGAACCAGCTCAGGGCCCTCGAGATGGTCAAAGTCAGGGTTCAGAAGTCCGCTTTAGCAGAGACTGAAACCGCTCTTCTTGCAGAAAAGGTAGCATCTTCAACAGGTTCAACTCTCATAGAGGTAATGGGTCACACATTCACACTCTACAAACGCCGAGAAGTAACTCGACCCGAAAGAAAGCGCTGAGAAGTAATTACAGGCAATGGTCGTCAAACTAGATTTATATGGCGCTCTCCGGTTGTAACGTGAAGATTCCAACACCGGGATGAATCTCAATGCCAACGCCACTGGATATTTCTTCAGATACACTAATCGACAATCTGTCGAAATTTCTGAAGGAGAATGTGGGTGAGGTCGCTCCGCCAGCTTGGGCATTAACCGCTAAGACTGGTTCTCATCGAGAGCGTCCCCCTGCAAATCCGGATTGGTGGTACAATCGTTGCGCTTCTCTACTGCGAAAGCTGTACCTACATGGTCCTGTAGGGATAGCTCGCCTACGGGTGGAATATGGGGGCCGCTTGCGTCATGGGACTCACATCGAACATTCTAGAGTCGCTGGGGGCTCAGCTATCAGGGAACCGCTTCAGCAGCTTCAGAAGGCCGGTTTCATCGCCGTTGAGGCCAAAAAGGGCAGGAAGCTAACGCCCGAAGGAGTAGCCCTCCTCAACCGAGTGACCGCCGACGTTCTGAAGGGTGCCAAGAAGGCGGAAGGCCAGTGATGATGAGCGAAGATGAAGAGTACTCTGACGAGGAACTTGAAGAGATAAGGCGAAGGAGATACTCAGACCTTCAACGCGCTGCAGTGGATGAACAGAGGCAAGCAGAGAGCCGCAGACAATTCGACGCCCAAAAACAAGCCGCACTCAAACTAATACTAACGCCCGAGGCAAGGCAAAGATTGACAAATATCCGAATGGTGAAACCAGAGTTCGCAGACCAAATTGAACTACAACTAATTCAACTTGCTCAGTCAGGGAGAATCAAGGTTCCAATAAGTGATGAGCAATTGAAGGAAGCGCTCGCTCGATTACAATCGGGACGAAAAGAGATTCGAATTAGGAGGGCTTAATTCATGGCACGAAACAAACCGACCGCACGAAAACGTAGACTCGCCAGCGCGCTGAAGACAAGAAAACCCGTCCCAACGTGGGTGATGGCAAAAACCTCCGGGCACACTAGGACTCATCCGAAGAAACGCCAATGGCGGAGAACGAAACTGAAAGCATAGGGGAGATGATTTAGATTGAGCGAAGCTGAAACGAAAGAGGAAGAAGTTGTAGAGTCTGAGGAAGAGAAGCTCGAAGAGACTGCCAGCGAAAGCCCTCAGCCCGTAGAAGAAGAGAAGACCGAAGTAGTGACTGCCCCCGCTGCTGAAGCGGAGGAGGCTGAAGGCGAAGAAGAGATAGAAGTAGTCGAAGAAAAAATCTACACTATTCCGCTTCGGCACGTATGGGTGGTGACACCTCGCGGCAAAAGGGCACCACGGGCGGTGAGAGATGTGAGGGATTTTGTTGCACGACACATGAAGGCGGAGGAAGTGGCGATCAGCAACGAAGTGAACGCCGCGCTGTGGGCTCGAAGCATCAACAAACCACCCAGGAAGATTACAGTTCGCGCTGTCAAGGATAAGGAAGGGAAAGTAATAGTCTACCCCTCAAAAGCCGCTTAGACCGATTTTGTTTCGCTTACCTGAGATGATGGGAATCTAGGAATGGCCATCATCCTCGCCGATGTCTTCGGCAGCCCGAATATTGGCGTATACTGTTTCTGCAACGAGAGATTAGCCATAGTGCCGCCGGGACTGACGAACCGTAAGATCAATCAGTTCGCAGAAACCCTCGGGGTTAACGTGTGCAAGACCACCATTGGGGGTTCCACATTAGTTGGGGCGCTCGTGACCGGGAACTCTAACTGTGTATTAGTTCCGCATATAATCCGAGAATATGAGCTGGAAAGAATCCGGAAAGAGTTCCTGAAGGTGGTTGTAGTGGAATCGAAGTGGACAGCGTTGGGGAACGTTGTCTTGGCTAATGACCTAGGTGCGGTCGTTCACTCAGAAGCGCCTAGGGATATCGTTGAAGCCGTAAATGATGAGCTGGGAGTGAAACCTGTGTTTGGCAACATAGCGAAATTGCCCTTCGTCGGAGCATTGGGCATCGCTACGAACAAGGGCGCAATAGTCAGCCCACACGCCTTGGAAGAGGAGCAGTCCATGATAGAATCTGCCCTGCATGTGACTGTTGAACCGAGTTCGACCAACGGTGGCGTACCCTTTGTTAAATCAGGGATACTTGCGAATTCAAAGGGCGCCGTAGTAGGCCCCCTGACTCGCGGCGCCGAACTGATGCAGATTAGCCGTACGCTAGGGGTCTAGTGAATAGTCGACAATGCTTGTGCAAACTTCGTTCGGTTACGCTGCTTTCTGGAATAGTTGATCCCACTTTCCTTGGTCCAGTTCTTTCTGGACCTCGCGTGGGTCTTTTCCTTCGATTGTGATTCCGAGGCTAACGCAGGTTCCCATGACCTCCTTCGCGGTCGTCCTGACGGATTTTGCGTAGCTACTGGGCATCTTCATCGCAGCTATCTTGGCTACTTGGTCCATCGTGAGGTTTCCTACTTTCTCGGCCTTGGGGTTGCCTGAACCTTTCGGAATCCCAAGTTCTTTCACGACCAGGGCTGATGTAGTAGGCGTTCCAATTTCGACTTCGAATTCCTTTGTGTCAACGTCCACGACAACGCGGACGGGCACTTTCATGCCCGCGTATGCCTTTGTCAATTCATTGATCTTGTTAACGATCTGGAGGACGTTGACTCCGAGGGGTCCTAAGGCTGGTCCTAGCGGTGGACCGGCGGTGGCTTCGCCACCGCTCAGTAATGCTTCAACTTGTTTCTTGTCGCCCAACCTCAGCCACACTGCCTCTGCTAACGAGTTTAACGTAATCCGCGTGCACGGTGATCGGAAGTGTCGCGAAGCCCTCTTCCAAGAGTTCTATGGTTACTTCTTCCTTAAGCTTGTCAACGTTCGTGATTCTCGCCTTCAACCCTCGGAAAGGTCCACTAATCACTTCAACCGAATCTCCACTCCGAAGGTCTTCAATCACAGGCTTACTAACGATGAAACGCTCAAGGGCCTCGGCTGATATGACGCCTTTCGTACGTGCTCGAGCGTGGCGAACTCCCGCTATCAAGTCGTCTACGTAATGAGGCCCTGTTGATTCGACAAATATGTATCCCTTGACCACGTCCGGCGCCAACACGCTGGCGATGGGTAGCTTCTTCAATGCTATTCTAGATGATAGGAGGTCCACAACGGTCCTTTCTTGGCCACTTGTTGTGCGGACAGCGTAAATGAGCATCTTGTGTTCGGTGCTCATTACGTCGTGGCTCCGGTAGCGGTGCCGGTTTGCGTCTGGGGAAGTAGGTTGAAGAACAGGAAGAGTACTCGAATTACGAACCCAAGGGAACCCACAATGGCTACTCCAAGGAAACTGATTTTCACCATCAGCGAGATCTCATCTCGTGAGGGTTTCGTTGTGACGTGAATGAGTCTTCTTGTTGAATCTAGGAATTCGCGTGCGTTCATACCTTTTTTCCTTCTGGAATGGTTCGCGCTTGGAACGGTCGTTTGAAATGAAAAGCCCGCTATTTTAACCTTTGAGAGGATCAAGGCGAATATTTTGTTTCTTTCTTACTTGTAGGTCGATTGAAGCGAGTAAATTGATTGGGTTCAATTCCTTAAATCAAACACGAACAATCTCGATGTTCATCCGTTTCAGGGTTTCCAAGAGTTTTGATCGCTGGGCTCCGCGGGCACCTTTCCAATCGACAACGGCCGTGCGGCATCCTCCAAGAGTTCGCTCGAAAGCCATCCGCACTATTTCTTCATCGTAATCTTCGAAGAAGTACTTGGAAAGTATGTGGCCGAATGCATATCCATCATTTCTAGTTGCAGTGCATTGTTTGTTGCAGTAATGCCCACCGCCGAAACCAACTGCTGTTTTCCCGCTTACTGGCGCAGTTGCTGCCTTCCATATCGCTTCGCTGACCGCTACCGCGGCGTGTCGGTCAGCCCATTCTTTTTCGGTGCTCCCTAATTCGATGAAAAGCGTGGGAACTCCTAGCCCGGTCGGCCCGAGGTGCGTAGCCTCTAATGTTACAACGTAGTTCAATTTCATAGCCTCCCGCGCCTCATCCAAGGCCAACAGCGCCGCTCGTAATCGGGGCGGGTCAGCGAAGGAGAGATTCTTGGGGGTGCCTCCGAAATCAGAGCGAGCTGTGCAGTTGCCAGTCCAATGGGCTGTGAGGGCCGGTTCTCCACTTTCGCTGCGGTGCCTGGAGGCGAAGATAACGGCGTCGGGCCTTATGTTGACGCCCAGGTTTTCGGTGAATATTCCATCAGTCTCCACGAGCTTCAGATAGGTATCCCCGGCTTGGAATAGATCCGCCGAGGCGCCCGCAACTGGTTGAAAGCCTTTCAGCCTAGCTAATTCCTGTGCAATGTTCTGAGCTGCTACGTCGCGCTTGGAGGCAACGATGAGCACCGTCAACTCCAGAAGCACTAGCTGATAATTCTGCTGACCATTTGGTCAGGGTCGAAGGAAACTAAATCCTCGTAGTTCTGCCCGACGGTGGCAAACAGGATCGGCTTGCCGATGATAGCAGCCATCGAGATTGCGCTGCCCCCTTTTGTGTCGGCATCTAACTTAGTCAGCACCACGCCGTCAATGTTGACTGCGTTCGCGAACGTTTTTCCTTGCTCGACTGCATCGTTACCTGTCAGTGAGTCGACGACTAGGATTGTCAAGTTCGGTTTGGCTACGCGAGCTATTTTCTTCATTTCCTCTAAGAGGTTCTTGTTAGTCTGCATTCTTCCAGCAGTATCGACCAAGACGACGTTAATACCGTGCGCAATCGCGTAGTGCGCGGCGTCGAATGCTACAGCGGCGGCGTCAGCGCCGTAGTCATGCTTAATGGTCTTGATTCCGATTCGCCGAGCGTGTTCCTCAATCTGTTCTATTGAACCAGTTCGGTAGGTGTCGGCGGCGGCGACGACGACTGAGAACCCTTTTCGCAGCAGGAGATGGCCGATTTTGGCGATGGAGCTCGTCTTTCCTGTTCCGTTGACTCCGACGAAGAGTATTATTGCTGGTCTGTGCTGCTCCCTGGTTTCATTGAGAACCTTGTAGAATGATTCCTCGCCGCTTCCCTTCAGTAGGTCAAGCAAAACCTCCCGCAGCACTTTCTTAGCCGGTTCTGCCGAGTCGCCGAACCGCCGAAATTGAGTGGCCTTAATTTTCTCATGTAGATTGTCGCAAATCTGCTTTGCCACTGAGTAGGCAACGTCATTCTCGACTAGAACTAGCAGAAAATCATCGAGGATCTGTTCGATTGCCTTATCAGACAGTTCTTTCTGGGAAATCTTCTGAACTAGGCCGTTGACACCTGATTTCAGCTTTTCGAACAAGGAATTTCACTAATGGATGCAGAGGTGTGCCGCAAGACGGCTAGGCGGAATGTGGGCTGACGGGTGTCGTCTCAGCTCGCGCCCTGCGACGGTGCGTTCTGGTGCCTAAGAAGTTCCTCGAGGGCGTCGCGGTCTTGTTGGTATCGGGTTACGGTTTGGTCGAGTTGTTGTTGAATGGATGTTCTTGCCTTGTCCAATTCCTCAAGTCTACCCTTTAGCTCGGTTACAGAACTCTCTACGTCCTTCTCCATTGCCGCTCCCGCTCCTATCCCCATAACGAGCTTTTTCGAATCTGCAATCTGCATTCTCACATAGGAGCTGGCTCCGACCGGGACGAGGGTGGAATCGCCTTCTTTCATGTTCTTCAAGCCATCGAGGGTGTTGAAGGCCAGCGTAACCTCGTTAATCGCTGCCCGAACGATATCCAGCCTTGATTGCAAAGCTCCGATCGAGCCTTCCAGAATGCGAATTTCGGTGGCCAGTTGCCTAACTATGTCTTCTTCTCTTGGTTGAGAGGACGCCATTTCCTACCCCTTAGCCTGCGCTGCTTCTTCTCGTGCACTTCGGATTTTCATTATCTTAATCTCAAATCTGCGTGCGCGGTGCCTGCTTCCCATTTCTGAATAAAGGCGTTGGAGGGCGTCTTCTTCCTTCATCGCGTTGAATTCCACGGAAAACGGGACTTTTGTCTTCCCCTTTTTGATCTCGCCCGTAATCGTGAACTTTTTCACTTCTGACATTCGTGCTCTTGACCTCGCCTTATGGCAGCGTTGTCCGCTATTAATCTGAAGGTCGCGAAGCAAGCGAACGCGCTGAAAACGTTTTTATTAGGCAGGGGGATTCACGCCTTAGAAATTTGTCTAGATGGTCCCCTCGTTGCCACTTGCCAAGGATGAAATCGCTAGGGCACTCGGTGAGCTACGCAAGAATCTAACTAAGAGAAAATTCTCACAATCCATTGACTTGGTTGTTCGGCTGCGCGAGGTTGACCTGAAGAAGCCCGAGAACAGGATTAATGAGGCAATTGCCCTGCCGAACCCGCCGGAGAAGGCGCTGAAAGTTTGCGTGATAGCGTCGGGGGATTTGGGAACCAGAGCCAAGGCTGCCGGGGCGGATATGCTCGTCACCCGGCAAGAAATAGAAAACCTGAGCAAGGACAAGAAAGCGGCTCGGAAATTAGCTCAGGACTATGATTTCTTTATCGCTGAAGCGCCGCTTATGCCCCTTGTGGGTAGGGCCCTTGGTTCATTCCTCGGCCCAAGAGGCAAGATGCCCACGCCGGTCCCACCTAACGCCGCTATAGAGCAAATTGTTGCCGGCCATCGCAAGATGGTTCGCGTTCGCATGCGGGAGCAACCAGTCCTCCAGTGCAGGGTCGGGACAGAGGCAATGCCAGACGAGAAGCTAGTCGAAAACATTCAAGCAGTCGTATCTCGGATCGAACAGAAACTTGAGCGCGGTTTCAAGAACATTGGTGAAATCCTAATCAAGGCCACGATGAGCAAACCAGTGAAAGTCAGCCTAACTAAGTGATGATTGATGTTAGCTCAACAAGTCGCCGTTTGGAAGAAAGAAATTTACGACGACGTAACTGAACTCCTCAAGAAATATTCAGTCGTCGCAGTGGCCGACTTGCAAAAGGTACGCTCATCGCAAATACAGGAAATCCGGAAGAAGCTGCGTGGCAAGGCCGAACTAATTGTGGCCAAGAACACAATCTTGCGCATAGCGAGCGAGAAAATAGCGGCCGAAAAGAAGGGCATGGACAAGTTCGCAGACGCGTTGACGGGGTCTAAGGTCCTGATATTCACGCAAATGAACCCCTTCGAGCTCATCATCTTCCTCAACAAGAACAAGGTCAGAGTGCAAGCAAAGGGCGGAGACGTTGCGACAAGCGACATAATGATCCCCGCTGGAAACACAGGCCTACAACCCGGCCCGGTTATTAGTGAGTTCAACGAGGCGAAAGTCCAAACGCGGATTGAGAGCGGCAGTATTTTCATTGCAAAGGATAGTGTCGTTGTGGAGAAAGGCGAAGTAATCCCTGTTAAGACCGCATCGCTTCTCTCGAAACTTGGAATGAAACCGATGGAAGCCGGGTTATCGCTCTCATACGCTTACGATAACGGCTCAGTTCTCGGCCCGAACGAGCTTGCCTTCGACCTCGACCAAATGAAGGCTGATTTCTCCTCGGCAGCTAGGCTCGCTTTTGGAGTTGCTGTTGAAGCGAATATCATGCTACCAGAGACGGCACCCATGATCATCTCGAAGGCGTATCGGCAAGCGGTGGCAGTCAGTGTCGAGTCAGGATTCTTCACAAAGCAAACTGCAAACCTCATCATCCAGAAAGCTTACGCAAACATGAATGCCCTGTCCTCAGCGATCGCGGCTGTACAGCCTGAAGCAATTGCGTCGCCTGCCGCGCCAACCAGCGAGGCACCACCGCCTGCGCCAGCTGAAGGAAAAGGTTGAAAAGAGGGAGTTCGGGTAAGCACAGGAATCTCGTCAAATTTCGGTGTGAAAAATGGAATACGTCTACGCAGCGCTTCTGCTGCACTCAGCAGGCGGAAAAATAACAGAAGAGAATGTGAAAAAGGTCCTAACCGCAGCCGGAGTCAAGACTGACGAACCACGAGTTAAGGCCCTAATAGCAGCCCTTTCTGAGATTAAGATTGAGGACGCCCTCAAGGCTGCACAAGCAGTAGCAGTAGCGGCCGCACCCGCCGCAGCAGCACCAGCAGGCAAGAAAGAAGAGAAGAAAGAAGAAAAGAAAAGCGAAGAGGCACTAGCAGGGCTCGGGGCCCTCTTCGGTTGAATTCGTTCCTCCACTTCCCACTTTAATCCGCTGTCAGCCGTAATATCGGTAGTTGATTTCTGGACGTTTCACTCCGTATTTTCTTAGATAAGCGAAAATATCGCGATCAAAGTCCGTACCTGCAACGCCACCCAGTTCGAGTATCGTAATAACGTCCGGCCTGTAGTAGAGCCTCGAATGAAAACCAGATTTTCTGAGAAGGATCCTTGCCGCCCGAACGTCCTCACGCCATAAGTAGTTTGGCGTGTACACACAAACTAGATGCTTACCCTTCGGGGTGTCCCTCAGAGTCAGATTCTTTCTCGCTGTGGAAACCTTAGCACGGTAGGGAAGCCTCCCGCTCTCAATATCGCAAGCAAGCCTCTCCCACACGTCATCCACTTCTTCTCTATCGACTCCGATGAGCCACTTGCCGAACAACACGAAGGGGTTCTTGGGATTCGCGATCACAGCATCGATAACCGCATGGTCAATCGACATGAGAAATTTGTCGACGTCAGTTTTCGGCTCAATCAGTCGACTGGATAAAATGTCCTGTGAGTAGAGCTTGCCGGACTCCTTGTAAACGGGTATATTTGGTGAAACCCACGCAGTTGCTGACCTCCAACTCCTACGTTCAATATTCAACGCAGGGTAAGACCAAATGAAGTATTCGCGTTTATCCTTGGAGGGAAATTGCATAAGAACACCTTCCGAGGTTCTTAATCCAGCTACTAATCACATGTGGAAAGGCTTGTATTTGTAGTCAACAGAACTAAAGCTGTCCTATCGGAGGTGAATTGAAGTGGCAAGAGAAGCTTGCGTACATTGTATGAGGAGGGTGAAGAAGAAGGCGAAGAGGAAGCCAAAGAAGAAGAAATCACCTGCGTGTGTTCACTGTAGAAAGCGCAGACGCAAATAGTCGAAAGTAAAGAATTCCCTGGAGCGTCACCTGCATGCCCCGGATTGAACTAATCGAGGATCTTACGGTAGGGCCTATACCAACCGGTTCTAATCTGCTAGTGGAATATAGCCCCGATTCGCAATGGTATAACGCACATGCTACAATTGCAGCTCGTTGGCTGAGTACTGGGGGGAGGATATCGTACCATATCGCGGCGCAGCCTAGAGAGAAAGTGCGTACTCAACTGAAACGGTTGGGTCTGGAGAATGTCGAGCAGCTCGAAGAGCCTTCCCGAGACCCGACCTTGGCCCTACACGATTGGTACTCAGCCTCCCTGCGTCCAAACGTACCAGATGATGAATTCACAATGAATTCGTTGAAAGTGGCGGAACTGAGCATAGCATGGTCCAAGGGCGAAAAGGTAGCCGAGCAAAGAGGTTCGCTCAGTTCCTCTAGCCTCCCAACCACCTTAAGGCTCATCGACAATGTTTCGTGTCTTGCGAGGTTTAACGAGGAGAAAGCGTGGGTTGAATTTGTTCTTAGCCGGCTAATTCCCAAGGCATCGAAATGGAACCAAGTCTCCATCATCGGTTTGATCAAAGGAGCTCATAATGATTGGGTCTATAAGACTCTCGAGGGGGCGGTTGATGGCATCGTCGATTTCAAACTTGAGGAAGCCGATGATGAGACGCGAGACCTCATGCGGATTCGGACCATGCGCAATATTAGTTTTGATCGGAAATGGCACCAGCTCAAGATCGCGGCTAACTCTGAAGTTACGCTAGAGAAAGACAACTAACTTCAGGCGTTCATCCTATTTCACACATTCCTCTAAATCCGCGTTTTCGTAGAGCCCGTCGCCTTCTTGAATAGGAGCCATTGCGCTCGGCCACGTTCCTCCTTGAAGTACAGGAGTTCATATTCGCCCTTCAGTTTACTTCCTTGAAGTTCGAAGTGGATTTTGCGTGGGCCTCTTTCTATGAGATTGTACTCTCCCCTGTCCCAGATTGCAACCTTTCCCGCACCGTATTCACCCTCCGGAATTGTGCCCTCAAATGAGCCGTAATCGATCGGGTGGTCATCGACGGCGACTGCGAGACGCTTAATTCCAAGCTCGAGCGGCGGCCCCTTCGGAACCGCCCACGATTTTAGAACGCCATCCATTTCCAAACGAAAATCAAAGTGGTGTGCCGTTGCCCAGTGTTCATGAACGACGAACGATGGCATCCCTGCTCTCCCATTTCCAATAGGAATGATGTAGCTTAACCTTTTACGGCCATGCAGCACTTTTCTTCCCTTATCGGGTGTCGAGAAGTCGTTGTCCGAGGAATACACCGTCTGTAGGTGCGGAGCAAAATTCACTAACGATGCGGAGGGAAAACGTCTCTATGATCTGCATCAATCTTGGTGCGGCAAGCAAGGCAGTGTTCCCCAAGAATATCCGGACCGAAAACAGTATTCTCGTCCCCGCAATCGCAATGAATGAGTTCTCGCCGCCTATCATTGATTGACTAAAGTCAATCCGTTTTGTATGCAGAGCTAAGGAATTGGGTGTTATACACTAATTCATTGAATGTGTATGCTGGCCAATACATTCACACACGAAAAGGGGGTTAGTTGGCTTACCTCGAATGTGGCCTGCTTAATCCCCTTCCAAAGGGATTTCATATATAGCACGAGCGAAACTGCGCCATCAATTCAGGAGGTGAAGATGTCACGAAATTCGAGACAAGTAAGGTGACAAAGGCCGTTACTTGGCCAGTTATAGTGTGGGTGGTGACGATTGTTCTATTCCGACTGGGTGCGCTTGTCTATCCAGCGGCGGGTTCACAGTTCACCAGCAACTTCTATCCTATTGCGACAACGCTTGGCTTGCTGCTGGCTATTTGGGCTGGCTTTTCAGTGAAGGTAGCCAAGGGAATCTACCAAGAAGCCATAGTGGCGGGAGTTTGTGTTGGTCTGGCATGCGGCATTCCCGGCATAATCATCTTTGGCTTGGGCTTCATACCATTCGCGATCAACGTCGCTATCTTCTCGTTGGCTTCCGCATGGGCGGGCTGGGGCATCAAGTAACCCGTTGATGGATCGAGCCCAAATCCCATTTTTTGTTCGCCAAGATTTGGAAATAACAGTTAACGGTTGCCAAAGGCAAGTGGTTTGATCTAAGGCATCTAGTGAAACGGTAACATCGCGCAAATTGGGCTGCGAGGCCTTACGGGCACGAGGAGAGCCGCTCCGTCATCTATTCCTTAGATTCGCTCTGAAGGTAAACGTTATGAGCATGTTTATTGGAATACGTTGAACTAGAGTTGGGCCGTAATGTCTCCTAGCCTTCTGCTTCAGGCCCTTGCGCTCGCACCTCGCTGACAGAGGGAGCGGGCAAATAGCTAACTAGTTTAGTCTGCTTCGTTCTGTCGGCTGGAGGAATAAGCTAATGGAGATTAATGAGAAAGAATTCGCCGTCCCATTCTTCAAGGAGAATGGATTCACACGTAAGCAGTGTGAATGCTGCAAAGGCTACTTCTGGACACAGAGACCTGAAGAGAGATTTTGCGGCGACAGCCCCTGCGTCCAATACACTTTCATAGGAAAGTCTCCAGCGAAGCGGCCGTACTCAATTCATGACATGCGTGAATTATTCCTATCATTCTTTGAACGGAATGGGCACAAGAGGATTAACCCTTACCCTGTAGTGGCGCGGTGGCGGGACGACGTTTTCCTTGTAGGGGCCTCAATCTACGATTTTCAACCCTACGTCACGGAAGGTATTATTCCGCCACCAGCAAACCCGCTAGTCGTCAGCCAACCATCAATTCGATTCACGGACATAGACAATGTAGGCCCAACACTCGGACGCCACGACCTGATTTTCGAGATGGGAGGCGCTCACGCTTTCAACTATCCGGACAAAGAAATCTACTGGATGGACCAGACAATTCGCTACCACCATCAGCTGGCCACCGAGGAATTTGGGTTAAAGTCTGAATCGATTTCATACAAGGAACACTTTTGGTCTGGCGGAGGAAATGCCGGCCCCGACCTGGAGTGCCTAAGCGCAGGGTTAGAAATCTCTACACTGGTCTTCATGCAATACAAGGTCCAAGGCGAACAACTCGTCAAACTGCCAATCCGAACAGTCGACACGGGTTACGGCATAGAACGCTGGGCGTGGCTGAGTCAGGGCAAAGCCAGTGCATTCCAAGTCATCTACGGCCCTGTGTTTGACAAGATCTTCCAACTGGCCAACGTGAAGTTCGATGAGAAGCTGGTTGCCAGGGTGGTTCCTTTCTCAAGCTACATGAATATTGAACGCAACGAGAGCCGCGTTGATGCACGAAAGAAGATTGCCGAAAGCGTAGGTATGGATTGGCGAGAACTCGAGAAAGCTATCACACCGATTGAAAGCGCGATGGCAGTGGCTGACCATACGAAGGCGATTGCGTTCCTGCTTTCCGAAGGCGTTGTGCCTTCAAACGTCGAAGAAGGCTACCTAGCCCGTCTGTTGATTCGTCGAGCTTACCGCATGCTGCGACAGCTGGGCATAGAAGACAAAATGCTGGACATTCTCGACGCCCAAGTTGAGTATTGGGGTGCTGATTTTCCTCAGCTTAAAGGAATGAAGCGCGAGATAGCGGAAGAAATCAAATCGGAGGAATCCAAGTATCGAAGAACACTCGAACGAGGCTCAGACCTCGTTAAGAAGATCGCAGTCGACCTGAAAGCTAGGGGAAGCAAAGAGGTTCCTTCCGAAACCCTCGTCGACCTGTATGACTCGCACGGAATGGTTCCCGACATAGTGCGGGAAATCGCGGAACCTCTAGGGGTAGCTGTGAACCCACCTGGTAACTTCTACGGCATGGTCGCCCAGAAACATTTGACCGGAAAGCGCGCCTCCGAGGAAGAAACAGAGTCGAAAGTGAGCGAGTCCCTGAAGGATAAGGTCGGCGGCCTCCAAGACACCGTTACCCTGTATTACAAGGACCCGTTCCAGAAGGAATTTCAAGGCAAAGTAATCAGCGTACTTGACAACAAGTTCGTTGTCTTAGACCAGACCTGCTTCTACCCGGAGGGCGGAGGCCAACCTGGCGACATCGGGGTTTTGCAAGCATCCGGCGTGTCGGTTAAGGTGGTGGACACTCAGAAGGTCGGCCGAGTCATAGTTCACCAAATAGACGGTAAGCCCCCGCGCGTGGGAGAAAACGTCCGCGGTTCCATTGAGTGGGAACGGCGCATCAGCCTAATGCGCCACCACACAGGCACCCATTTGGTCTTGGGAGCCGCCCGGAGAGTCCTGGGGCAACACGCTTGGCAGGCGGGAGCACAGAAGGGAGTTAACTCTAGCCGAATCGACATTTCGCATTACGAGAGAATTACGGAGGAGCAGGCCAGAGAAATTGAAAAGCTGGCAACAGAGGTCGCTTTGCAAGATATTCCCGTCGAGTCTGAGTGGCTGCCGAGGGAGAAAGCTGAGCAGGCTTACGGGTACAAGCTCTATCAAGGAGGTGCTGTGCCCGGGCGCGAACTAAGAATAATCAAGATTGGCGATTGGGATGTGGAAGCCTGCGGCGGAACTCACTGCACTCGCACGGGCCAGATCGGAGCCATCAAGATCCTGCACACTGAACGAATTCAGGACGGAGTAGAGCGAATCATATTCGCGGCGGGGACTCAAGCGCTACGCGCCTTTCAGGAACAGGAAAAGAAAATCAAAAACATCTCGAGCGTCGTCGAAGCACCCGTAGAAAAAGTTGACCAATACGTGCAGACGCTGGTTGAAGAAAAAGCCAAACTGGCCAAACGCCTCGAAGAACTCTCCAAGGAGTGGGCCGAACAAGAGGCTGCAAAACTTCTGCAATCGGCTAAGCCTGTCGGCCGCCTAAAGATGTGTTCAGCGAAGTATACCCGAGGCGAAGATGGCGAAATAGTCGCGCTGAACAACAGGATAATTGAGCAAGAGCCGGACGCGGTCACAGTGCTGCTGTTAGTGAAGGATTCCGCCAGAGTCTTCGTTGGCGCAGGAAAGAGCGCAATTGCACAAGGCGTGAACGCTGGGAAGCTTGCCACCAAGCTGGCTGCAATGCTTGGTGGCGGTGGCGGAGGCAAAGACTACTTCGGGCAAGGTGGCGGAACGAAACGTGAAGCGGCGGATGAAGTCCTGCGAAACTCTGAATCGGCACTGAAAGCAATGTTGACTAAGTGATGAGCATGCCTGTTGACTGGCCCGCGCTAGAGGAGAAATGGCAGAAGGAGTGGGCTAAGGCCAAGGTTTTCGAAGCCGACCCGGACCCAAAGCGCAAGAAATGTTTCGTCACCTATCCCTTTCCTTACATGAGCGGCCCGTTGCATGTGGGAAACGGTTTCACAGCCGCACGAATCGACGCTTACGCACGCTACATGCGAATGCGTGGGTTCAACGTCCTCTTCCCTTGGGCATGGCATTGGACTGGGAAGACAGTCGCGGGTGCCGCTGAACGCATCAAGAACGGTGACGAGGACTTCATTCGGCCCATCAGGGAGGTGGATGAGGTGCCGGAGGAGGAACTGAAGAAGTTCGTTGACGCTGCCTACATGGCGAAGTACTACACCGACGTCAACCGTCAGGCGATAAAGCGTCTGGGAATGTCGATTGATTGGCGAAGAGAATTCCACACTAGTTCGCTAAACGAGGCCTTTAGCAAATTCGTTACCTGGCAGTATCTGCGCCTGCAGGAGAAAGGATACGTGATTACAGGCACACATCCCGTCGTCTGGTGCCCAAAAGACGAGAGCCCGACTGGGGATGCGGACAGGCTGGAGGGCGGAGGTGTTAGGCCTGAAGAATTCATTCTCATGAAGTTCAAGATGGGTGAAACCTTTCTCCCGTGCGCGACCTTCAGGCCTGAAACAATCTACGGCGTCACTAACCTGTGGGTTAACCCTGAAGGAGACTACGTTGAAGCAGACGTCAATGGCGAACGGTGGGTGGTCAGCAGAACTGCAGCTGAAAAACTGCGAAACCAGCTGAAACGAGTGAGCGTGGTCAGGGGCCTGAAAGGCAGAGAGCTCATCGGCAAGAAATGTGTCGACCAAATTCAAAGCAGGCAGTTGCTAATTCTACCTGGGACGTTCGTCAATACAGAAAACGCTACTGGCCTGGTCTACAGCGTTCCAGCTCATGCTCCATTTGATTGGTTGGCATTGAGAGACATCCAAGGGGATCCTACTACCGTCGACAAGTTCGCGATTTCCAAGGCTGAACTGTCAGCTATTCAGCCGATCTCAATAATATCAGTTGAAGGCTACGGCGATTTTCCCGCCGTAGAAATAGTTGACCGTATGCACATTCGAGACCAGAATGACCCATTAGCGGAAGAGGCCACGAAGGAGATTTACAAGGCCGAGTTTCACGGCGGGATTCTCAAAGAGGGTTGTGGCCCCTACTCCAAGCAGAGGGTGTCTGAAGTCAAGCAAGGCTTGGTCATGGATTTCCGTACGAAAGGGATTGCTGATGTTATGTACGAGTTACCGGAGCGCGTGGTGTGCCGGTGCACAACGGAATGCGTTGCGAAAATTCTTGATGATCAATGGTTTCTGAAGTACTCTGACCCAGAATGGAAGCAGAAGGCGCACAAGGCCATCTCAGAGATGTCGTTCTATCCTGACGAGGCACGAAACTGGTTCGAGAGCGTGATTGATTGGTTGCAGGATTGGCCTTGCGCTCGCAAGACA
>JBAVCK010000093.1:0-5145 GCA_049586635.1 Bathyarchaeia archaeon | reverse complement strand
AATCGACTGAAAGTTCTTCCCTCGGCCTTTGGCTGATCACGGGGGCAGCAGCACAATTCCGCAAACCCCAAGGACCTCTAGGGCTTGTCGGAATTCTCTACGGTGACTTGGGTCTGATTCTGACGGATATCAGCGAAGATAAACTGCTGGCAGTCAGCACGGAAACCTCAAGCCTAGGCGACGCAATGATTCTAATCGACGACCAACTACCTGGCCTTATGAAGAAATCTGAAAATGCAGCCAAGAATCTTAGCGCGGTGAAATCAGTAGTTGAGGCTGAGCGTATCGCCCGAGCGAAGCTTGCGGGTATGCGGCAGCGGTTCATGGCCGAGTTCCAAGGCGAGGCAGCCCGCTTCCGTATCACCGTCCAGCAGCTACGCGAGAAATACCTGAACGAAATTATCGACCTCACCTTGACCGATGTGAAGGTGGCTGATGTGCAACGGGCCCTCGACTTCTTCAAACCTTCCCAGGAGACAGTTACCGTCATCCGACAAACAGGGCCAGCAACTGTACTCCCAGCACCCGCCTCAGTGTTCCCGGACGTAGCAGTGACTCTCGCGCCGCCTGAGAAGCAACCCATGAAAGCAAGTCGGCGTGCAGTGTACGGTGCCTGTCCGAACTGCAACGCGACGATAATGGAACCACAAGCGAAGTTCTGCGCTCAATGCGCGTACCCTCTTGACGACGTGTAAGCCTCGTTGCGGAACTACGTTAAGGATATTCTAACGGCGGTTTCTGTCTTCGTCAGCTGCATGACCCCTGCCTTGGACGCGGGCTGAGCGAACGCCGCGCTGAACAACGAGACCGACAGGAGAAGCGCCGTAGTAACAAGAAAGAGACGTACGGATTTCATCTCATTTCATCTCCTTGGATCTGAATTTAGTCTCACACAATACAAAGAATTACACTTTGCGACCCATTTGTGTGTGTGATACCACTCGGAGAATGGTAAGTGGGCGGTATGCGGCGCGTACAGGTCTTTCTTTATTGCGCCATCTAAGAGATTTGAGCTTGAAATTGACGAGAAGGAGGGCGCGATCTTCAGCTTCAGGTCGACATCTTCGTGGTCCGTGTTCTTTGGAATATGGTTTGTTGCGTTGCTCGCTGTGATCGGTGTAGTCGGGTGGTTGCTCTATCGTCTATTCACGCGATAGGTTCTCGCTTGTCAAGCCGGCCTATGCTTTTTCGACTAATTCTCTCGCGATTCTAGCTCGAGTGGTTTCCAAGAAATCTGAGAACGTGAAATCTGGCATATCTACGAAAGTCCATCCCAACCGTTGCCACAGCCGTTTCATGATGCATCGAGCGATTGTTCTACTTCCTTTGCCGCAGACCTCTTCCGTCAATGTATGGAACTTTTCAAAATTACGAGGTATGTCCTCTCTGGCGACGGCGTAATTTCTTTCCATATAATCGTAAAACGCTTCTTTGGCTTTGCCGCCGACGAGGTCGCTAAGAACTTGATCTATGCATTCGCTGAGCAATGAGTCTAGAGTCGAAGTGGCGTGGAGAGACTTTGAACCTGATATAAGCGGGTTGTGACTAAGCTGAAGTGGCGAGTCTTCCGGCAGGGAACAGTGCCTCCTAATAATGTTGAACGAGGGCTTGCCAGGGAGATATAAGGGCGAGAAACAGATTGATGCATACATCTCAATAGACACCGGAATATGCCGCGTGGCATACCAAAATCTAACTACATGGAAACGTGGAAACATGGAAACATGGAGTAGAGCAACTCGAGCTTTCATAGGGTTATTGATGCGCAAAGTACACCGAGATCTTGTTTGGTTCGAATTTGTCCAACCGACCGAAACCAAATCTGACGAATTGAAGTACGGAACCAACAGGCTCAGAGCTTAAGCCGTTCTCAACCAATCCGGTCTTTATCGACGCGTCAGGCATAACGATCTCTGCAGGAAGGCTTTGCGCTTCTGGAACCCATTGTAGGATTGGAGCGTTTTCGGGGCCGCCAACAGCTTCGTCAAGGAATTCTGCCTTCAATTCACCGTCCGAGAAGCCTAGGGGCTTCAGGTTGAACAGTCCCATCAAACGCACAACTTTACCTGACTCTAGGACTGCTTTGTCGCTTCCTGCGAGGAAGGCCGATGCGATGCCGTTTTGTGGCTGAAGCTTGAGGGTTCGGCTTCCCATTTCTGGGTGTTGCGGGTGAAGCAGGGGATGCACTTCAAACGGTTTCTCGACGCCATTGATCCTCGTGCTGATTGGGTCTGGGACGAAAAAGTATCGGTGGGAAGTTGGGTCGATAATTTTCCGGTTCAGGGCGTTGAGGTTGTCCCAGCTTATTGTCACGTCCACGGGTTTGGGGCCCACGTCCCATATGAGTTGTCTAATTGCTTCTGGGCTGTAGCCCCGTCTTCTTAGGGCTGCCAGTGTTCCCAGCCTGGGGTCGTCGACATCTTTGTACTCGCCTGATTCAAGCCCTTTCATGAGTTTGGACTTGCTGAGTTCCATTCCCTCTACCTTGAGGCGCCCATAATGAACTGCGTCTGGGTATTGCCAGCCCAGGTGCTTGTACATGTAGAGCTGGCGGGCCATGTTTGTGAGGTGTTCCTTTCCCCTGATCACGTGCGTTATGCCAAGTGCGTGGTCGTCCACGCCGGATGCTAGATTGTAAAGAGGCCAAACACGGAATCTCGACCCCACGCGCGGGTGCGGGTTCCTGGTTGTGTCTATGATTCGGAAAGCGGGCCAGTCCCTCACTGCAGGGTTCGGGTGCGATAGTTCCGTCTTCACCCGGACAACGGCTTCGCCCTCCTTGTATCTCCCATCGAGCATTTCTTGCCATCGTTTCGTTTGGATCTCCACATTCAGTTCCCGGTCCGGACAAGCCGAATTGCTGTTGACCAGTTCTCGAAACCGTTCTGGTTTGCATTCACAAACGTACGCGGCCGCTTTCGCGAAAAGAGTTTGAGCTACTTCGTAGTAGATGGGTATTCGGTCACTCTGAATGTACTCTTCATCCCACTCGCAACCGAGCCACTTCAGGTCCTCTCGGATGATGTCGTAGTATCTCAATTGAGCCTTCTTGAGGCGGGGGTCTGTGTCTTCGAACCGAACAATGAATTTCCCCTTGTACATCCTAGCGTAGTCATGGCTCAGAATTACCGCCCGGGCATTACCTATGTGGAGAACGAAGTCGGGGTTGGGTGCGATTCGCGTTACGATGAGAGAATACTTGTCGGCGTTCGGGAGGGGCGGCAGCTTTCTTTCTTCTTCGGGGCGCTCCTTGGCCAGCTCCGTGGGCCATTTTTCTGATGCCATGGCTCTTTGGCGATCCAATGATATGGAGTTGACTTCTTCAACGACTTGCCGCACCAATGGCGTTAGTTCCCTTGCCCTTGCCCTTAGCTCGGAATTTTCTCCGAGCAGGTTGCCGAGAACAGCTCCGGGGTCGGCTTTTCCATTGTGCCTAATTGCGTTGAGTATCGCCGACTTCCGAATCTTCTCGGTTAGGTTGTTTGACATCTCTAAGGCTCTCGTAGGGTGCTCGGTTTCGCTTCTAGAAGAGATGGTCTTCTATTGTGCGAGCGGGTCCTCCGACTTTGCTCTTGAGGACTGGGAAGTTCGTGTACTTCCGAATTTCGGCGCAAACAGTATCGATGGATTCAGCGTGGGTGTTGATGTAGACGGACGGGCCTGTGTCAAGTGAATACCAAACTGGTATGTGCTCCGTTTCTCTCAGGGATATAATCCCTTGAATTATACCAATTGTCTCTTGACCCATGAGAACGAGACCGCTTTTGCCGGTCATCGTTATGGCATGTAGGCTCAGTGAATCAGCTTCCGCAAGCCGGCCAATTTCGTCGACCTCACCAGCTTTGATCGCTCGCTGCATTCTCCGCAAGACCTTCCCTACCTCCTCCAACCTAGCGGAGAAGAAAGGCGATGTAACTGACTCTTCATGCGCCATGTCTGTTTTGACTTGCGATGGGATGGGAACAAATGCCATGGCTAGGTTCATGTTCTTGCTTGTAGGTAGCTGTTCTGCATATGAGCTTCCGTTCTTGTTGGCGTACCAAATCGAAAAGCCGCCCACGAGGCTTCGGCTCGCGGAACCGGCCCCGAGTCGAGCAATTTCACTAAGACGTTCTGGTTGCATTTTAAGGCTCAAAGCTGAGCTTGATGCTTGAGCGATCGATGCAAAAGCCGACGCTGAGAATCCGAGGCCTTTGCCTTGAGGAAGATTGTTCCTGCTGGAGAGTTTGAAATGTTCCTTCGCCTTCGCAAGCGTTCTAAGCGGCGAAACAACCGCAAGCACTCGGGCGGCTTCGATGCTGCGCGCCGGTTCGCCGTTTATTTCTATGATGTCCTTCGAGTATTTGTCGCTAAATTCGATGGTAGCTTTTGTGGTCAGCTCTTCAACGCAGACTGATATACTGTCATGGTACGGAATTCTTCGTTTGCTGTCCTTTAACCCATGGTACTTCACGAGCCCCTGAATCGCGTGTGCTATTGCAGTTGCTTTGGTCAAGATCAACAGCCAACCATATTTCGATTAGTCAATCACGCCTGTGAGCGTTGCGACCCGTTCCGCGGCCTCCTTGGTGAGGCCGCTCTCGCCTAGGATCGTGTAACGTTCAGGCCTGATAGAATGGGCCATAGTCAACGCCTTTATGACATATTCGGGGTCGATTCCGAGTTGTCTTGCGGTTGTAGGGCACCCTATTGTCTGGAGGACATCTTTGATTAGTTCCCAATTAGCCCCGTGTAGGTAGGCGCACATTATTGTTCCAACTCCGCACTGCTCGCCGTGCAGCGCTGGTTTGGGAGCTATCATCGTCAATGCGTGGCTGAACAAGTGCTCTGCACCGCTGCAAGGTCGGCTGGTCCCAGCGATGCTCATTGCAACTCCGCAGCTAATTAACGCCTCAACCAGGGTGCGAACACCCCAGTCCGACATTGCTCGTATGCGGGTTGCGTTTTTCATCACAAGGCGCGCGCTCATTAGTGCAAGTTCAGCCGCATAATCGCCGTAATACTCATTCTTGATTCTGTGGGCAAGCTTCCAGTCTCGGACCGCGGTGTACTTCGCAACCGTGTCGCCGCATCCGCTTGCTATAAGGCGATATGGGGATTTGGCGATTATCGATATGTCGGCGACTATTGCGATGGGCGCGTGGG
>JBAVCK010000092.1:0-11644 GCA_049586635.1 Bathyarchaeia archaeon | reverse complement strand
GATACGTGCTTCACTTCCGCGTTGAAGTCGTCACGTTGCTTTAATGTCTCTTCAATCTGTCCTCTGAGGAGGTTGATTTTGGCTCTTTTTGCAGCATTTTTCTCTTTGAGTGCATCCAGTTCTTGGTACAAATTGTCGACAGGCGTCTGGGTTGTGCTCGAAGCCATTCTAGTCCCACCTAGGCGACGTATTTCCATCCTGCCGATACACGGGCGAATTCTCTGAAAGGAAGCGATTTGTCGCGGGTGCCTGTAAGCTTCAATGTGAACACGCGGTTTGGGATGCGTGAAACAGGATGGCGGCTCTATATAATTGGTTGTGTGGAATAACCGTGTCTTCATTCGCCAAGTATAATCCTAACGTCAACTACGCTAGCACCCGTTGCGTACACTATCACGGGGTTGAGATCCATTTGCTGAATGGGTTGGTTTTCCATCATGGTCTTTGAGGTAGCCTGCAGAATTTGCATGATTGCTTCCTCATCTGCTGCAGGTTGACCTCTGACGCCCTGCAGAATTGAATAGGCGCGAATCTCTCGGATCATCTGGCGGGTGTCGAGGTCACTTAAGGGAGCTACCCTGAAACTCGCGTCCTTCAGGACTTCCACGAATATTCCACCGAGACCGAATAGGACGGTCGGACCGAACTGACTATCCCGGAGGCCCCCGACGATTACTTCCACACCTTTGGGAGCCATGTGCTGCACGAGGACACCGGAGATTCGAGCCTTCTCGTTGTAGGCTCGAACTTTGTCTACGATTTGACCATATCCATCTTCAACCTCTTCCTTTGAATTCAGGTCGAGCAAAACTCCGCCTGCTTCGGTCTTATGCAGTATGTCCTGCGAGACAACTTTCAGGACCACGGGGAACTGAACCTTATTCGCTAATTCTGCTGCTTCAGAAGGGGTATGAGCTACGCCAAAAGCTGGTGTCGGCATTCCGTATGCTCGACAAAGTTCTTTGGCCTCAGGTTCGAGCAGGACTCTCCGATTCTGCTCACGCACAGAGTGAAGAATCCGATCAACGGCTGCAGGCGCCATACGACTCAATTATCCCTTGAACCGAATTCTTCTTGCCATATGTTCGTTGATATTACGATTATCTTGCATGATTACGAGGACTGCTCCTCGCCGCCGGTTAGAATTCTTGTGACAGCCGCGTTGAGTTCCACCATTCCCGAGTTATCCTTCGAAGATACTGGAATAGGCTCCGACAAGAGCCCAGCGTCGAAAACCGCATTCGCCAAGTTCCTCGAAATCATTGAAAGGTCCTGTTCCTGTACTGTCTGCAAGGATTCCTCGAAAGCTTCGCGCTCAGTGGCCCATGCGACAATAGTATCAACCTCCTGCTCCGAGACAAGGTCCGCCTTAGAAAGGACGTAAATTTGGGGTTGCGTGATTCTACTGTAAATCGCTGCGGCTAGGTATACGCTTGAAATGAAGTTAAGCGGGGAACGTGTGAAGGGCGCATCCATCAAATAGATTATTGCACGGCTCTCATCCGTCAGTTGGTTTGCTATGAAGCGCCCGCCCTCCCTGAAAGCGAACAGCTCTATCTGTCCCGGCGTATCCACAATGAGTATGTCGGGGTTAGCGTCTTGGACTTCTCCCCGAATCTCCTCAAGGTTGTCGGCTAGCAAATCCGAGGCCATAATTAGCGCGCCATTCGGCCCGAGTTTGTAATCTAACATCAATTTCTCGACATCAACGTATCTGCGCGAATCAATGTCTGGATTATAAGGCAAGGCTGTGGCTCCGGGGTCGAAATTGGCTATCAGAACATCCTGGTCGCTGCCCTTCAACCATTCCGAATACGCAGCCGTGAGAGATGACTTACCGGAACCGGCCATTCCAACCATAAACACGGTGTTGGTCACACTGAAGCCCTTCTCAGCTACGGCTAGATGGTGTCCAAAGCTATTTGCAGTACTATCGGGAAATTTCTGGGTGCCAAAACCAATTATGGAGGTCCCTGGGCATGTTAGAAACAGGCGAACAGGTTCTTGGCAAGTCAAAATTTCAGCAAGTTACCACGATGGGATCTATCAAACGTCTTCCCGGCATTGGAGTCAGAACAGTTCAAGAAGGCTGCGGCCGGCCTGACCGCCCAAATCGACGCTCTCGACGTCTACCTGGTCGAGCACAAGATTTCCAGGACGGCGGCCGATAAATCAAAGGTGACTGCTAAAGAAGCGAAATCAGTTATCGACCAGTACTTGACACTTACCAACGCCGCCTTCCGCTTATTCGCCACTCTTAACGCGTACGTGGCATCGTACGTTTCGACCGATTCATACAACACCGTTGCAAAGAGGTTAGAATCGGAACTGGAGATGGTGGGTGTCCGATTACAGAAGCAAGAAGTGCTCTTCAAGGGCTGGATTGGGACCGTTAGGGATGTTCTACCTGCTGTATTGGCCCAGGAGGGCGCAGCTAAGGCTCATACATTCTATCTTCATGAGACGGCGGAACAGAGCCGTTTCCTGATGAGCGATCCGGAGGAATCTCTGGCAGCCGAACTTGAGCTCAGCGGGTCGAACGCATGGGGCAAACTGCAAGGAACTATTTGCTCACAGGTCACCGTCGACTTCGAATTAGACGGCAAAACCCAGAAAATGCCGATCACCGCGCTGCAGAACCTTAACCATCATCCCGACCCAGAGGTTCGCCGACGTGCCTACGAGGCTGAACTGGCAGCTTGGGAGAGCGTACGAGAACCATTGGCCGGAGCCCTTAACGGCGTCAAAGGCAGCGCCAACACGCTGAATAAGAGACGGGGTCGCGTCGACGCGCTTCATGCTTCACTTGACACCTCAAGGATTGACCGCGAAACCCTGAACACATTAATGGCCGTGATGCAGGAGTCGTTCCCAGTTTTTCGGCGATACCTGTTAACCAAGGCCAAGTTATTGGGCAAGGAGAAGCTTGCGTGGTCGGATCTATTCGCGCCTGTCGGCAAAAGCGACCGGCGATATACTTGGGATGAAGCGGTAGGCTTTATCATAACTCAATTCCGCAGCTTCAGCGACCGCTTGGCCGCGCTAGCGCAGAGAGCGTTCGATAATCATTGGATTGATGCAGAGCCGCGCAACGGCAAACGGGGAGGCGCATTCTGCATGGGCGTCCCAGAAGTGGACGAGTCACGAGTACTGTGCAATTTTGATGGGTCACTTGACCAAGTCTCGACCGTGGCCCATGAGCTAGGGCACGCCTTCCATAACGAATGCTTAGTCGGCAAGACGATGCTACAAAGAATCACACCGATGACCTTGGCTGAGACCGCGTCAATCATGAATGAGACCATAATTGCTAACGCAGCCATAAAGGAGGCTTCAAGCCGCGAAGAGGAATTGGCAATCCTTGAAACCTCGCTGAGCGGGGCCGCTCAGGTTATCGTAGACATAACCTCCCGGTTTCTGTTCGAGAAAGATGTCTTCGAACGCCGTGTCAACTCTGAGCTTTCCGCGGATGATTTTTGCGAGATTATGCTCAGATGCCAGAGGGCCACTTACGGCGAGGCCTTGGATGAACGCTTCTTGCACAAGTACATGTGGGCTTGGAAGGTTCACTACTACATTCCGTCGTTTTCGTTCTACAACTATCCGTACGCTTTCGGCTTGCTCTTTGGGACAGGGCTGTATTCACTCTACATGGATCGCGGCCGTCCCTTCGTGAAAGACTATGAAGCCCTATTGGCCAGCACCGGCGAAGAGACGCCGGCGGAACTGGCTAAGAGGTTTGACATCGACCTGCACAGGCCCGATTTCTGGCGGAGCAGCCTGAAGGTTATAGAAAAAAATATTCAACGGTACGGGAAGCTCTCTTAGACTATGAGTATAGCATGACGCGTGTTTTGCACTTTGACTACGACCTGACGCGGACAGCGTTCACGCTAAAGGTGTAACTCGGGCACCGTAGTTCTCGAGCTGTTTTCTCAGGTCCTTAACTGCACCAAAAACAGACCGCCTCGCCCTCAGTGGCGACGTTGAGGATGTTGAAAAGTGTAATTCAATGTTCGGCCGACCACTTGCTTCTATTCCTCTCGGATGGGATTTTACGTAGACCCCTTGCCAACGGTGCATCACCCGGTCGATAAGCGGTGCAAGAGAAGACTCCATAACGCCTTGAACCCTAAGCCACTTTTCTACGAAGATCATGCCGCTTGCCCTTGCTTTCACAGCCTTGGAGATTGTTCCTTTGAAGATCGCTCTTGCTTCGCTGGGCACGCCTGGTAAACAGAAGATTTCTGTGCTGCGCGCGGTCAAGTGGACCGCGGGGGCTGTTCCAACGGGGTTGATTACGGGGACGGACGTGACTGGGATTGAAGCCATTTTGAGGCGAGGTTTTGTTAAAGTGATTCTTCGGCTGGGGAATCTTCGAGCGTAATGGGCTCGAATCATTTCTACAGCCGCCCTGTTTAATGCAATCCGCAGGTGGAGGGCTTTTGCGACGCCCTTGAGGGTCATATCGTCAAAAGTAGGGCCTATGCCGCCCGTTGTGATTATGAAGACGGGCTTCCTTCCTAATGCCTCGGTTATGGAACGAGAGATTTCGCCAAGGTTGTCGGCAACCGTCGTTATTCGAGTTACCCTACCCCCAAGCCTAGTAACCTGGGCTGCTATCCACGAAGCATTTGTGTTGACCGTATTCCCAAGTAGGAGTTCGTTCCCAATCGACAATACTTCTACCGTGCACGGCAATCTTGCTTACACTCGGGTACTGCGCTGAATCAAACTTTGCCGATTAAATGGTATCTCTTCTGGAAAAACTCACGGGAACCTGTTACCTCTGTAACAGGGGACGGCGGAATCCTATTCTTTCTTGGAGAGCCACCATTTCAAGTACTCGTTCTGCTTACGCCGGTGCTGCTCTTCTGGCGTTTCGCGTTCGCGAATCTTGAGACGGCCCTCCATCAATTGTTGGGCGCTCACAGTGAGGCCGCAGCTCTTGCAAGTATAGTGCTTCAGTGCACTATCGTAGGTTAGTATTCCGCCACATTCGAGGCAGTAGTTCGTTGTCACTTCGGGTTTGGTCTCCATTCGGGTAATTTGGAGACCACATAGTTAAACCTGTAGCAGCCTATTCAGTCGCGGCAGCGTAGTAGAACTCGCCCGAACCCTTCTGCTCTTTGTCCAGCTTACTGTCCATTTTGTTTATGCGCGGCCGTTTGGTTTCAGGGTCCCGCCTGAATGTAATGCCCATATCGGAGAGGAAAATGTTCATCGCATCACGCAAGGGCATTGGGCTGGAGCCTTGGCCGCTAATGCTTGGCAACCCTTTGAAAACCATTATCCGGTCAGCAAGGAAGTCTTGGGCGACAATATCGTGTTCGACAACGAAAGCGAAAGCCTGGCGTGAGTCCACCAAATGCCTCAAAGCCTTAGCCACATTCAACCTCTCCTCGACATCCAAGAAGGCGCTCGGTTCATCTAGCAAGTAAACCTGAGCTGACTTGCCCAAACATGCCGCAATTGCAACACGCTGCAATTCCCCACCGCTCAGTTCACCTATTTTCCTATCCAACAATTTGCTTATGGACAGTGGACGAATTACTTCATCGGTGAACAGGGCTGAGGAGTAGTCGTCGGCAACACTTGTAAGAAGCCCATCAACCGTTCCATCGTAGGCAGAGGAAATGTACTGGGGCTTGTAACTAACCTGCAGCCGGTTTTGGGCTGACTCCGCATAATATTCCAACAGCTCTTTGATGAATGTGGTTTTCCCGATTCCGTTGGCACCCAGAACACCCACGATTTCGCCTGAGCTTATGGAGCCCGATTCGACATGCAGGTGGAATTTTCCGACGTTTTTGCTTATCTCTGGCCATTCGAGCTTAGTTTGGGATTCGGCGTCGATCTGTCTCGGTGGCCTTACGTGGAAACGAATAGGTTCGTCCCGGAAGCGCATGTTCTCGTCGGGCAGAAACCCGATTAGATAATCGTTGATTCCGCCCCTAGTGGGGTGGACGTGTGAGACGATTCCGTACGAGCTCGGTTGCCCATAGACCAGATAGACTTCATCAGACAGGTAATCGAGCATCGCCAAGTCATGTTCTGCAACAATCACTGACTTGCCCTCGTCCCCAAGTCTCCTTATACTTCGTGCAGCCCGCATTCTTTGGTAGACGTCTAGGTAGCTGGACGGTTCATCGAAAATGTATACGTCCGCATCCCTCGAGATGGCTGCCGCTATTTCGACACGTTGTAGTTCTCCTCCACTCAGCACCTTTGCTTCTCTTTCGAGAAGCGTTTCCAGCTCAAGTTCCTTGACGAGCTCAGCGAGTTTTCCGCGCTCGTCAACCTTCTTGAGTAGTGGGCCTATCCTACCTTGTAGAACTGATGCGAGCTTGTCGACATGTTGGGGTTTGTGAACGACCTTCAGCTTCTTGGCTGCAATTCTACTGAAATACTCATGTAGCAACGTTCCACGGTACCTTGTTAGGACTGTGTCCCAGTTTGTCGGGGTTTCTGGGGTACCGAAGTTTGGCGTGAGTTGGCCAGCCAACATTCGAAGGGCGGTACTTTTGCCTGTTCCATTTCGGCCGATTAATCCTATGACTTTCCCAGTTTGTGGGACGGGTAGCCTGAATAGTTTGAATTCGTTGACGCCGTAGCTGTGAATGCATTCCCCATCGAGTTCCTGTGGGAGTTTTACGATGGTTATGGCGTCGAAGGGGCATTTCTTGATGCAGATTCCGCAGCCTGTGCAGAGGTCTTCATCGATGATCGGTTTCTTTTGTCCGGCGATGAACTTGATTGCGTACCTTCGGTTCAATACTTCTGGACAGAACCTATAGCAGGGTATCCCGCAGTCATCTGGTTTACAATGTTCTTTGTCCAGTGTGGCTACACGTAGCAATAGAAAATCCTCCACTTTGTCTGGGAATCTTCCTTTCGTTAGCGGTTTTTGTGGGCTAAAAGGAAATTGAGGCTGGGCTCAGTCACCACTCCTCTTCTTCTTCTCCCCAGCCATCATCTTCTCCCCATTCATCATCTGTCCAGTCGTCTTCTTCTCCATTATCCCAATTCTCATCTTCACTCAAGAGAAGAAACTCCCGTGACAAAAGCTCGACTAACCCCCCTAAGGTGGGACTTTAAAACTTTTGGCCGATTTTGAATCATTCTCGATTCTTCATGTTTGATTTGGAGAACGCGAAACTTGACTTCTCTCTCTGCCACGACGCTTACCGCAACCGGGACACTATCTTTCCACGCGAAGCCGCCCTAGGGGCACGCATCCCCGTTGCCCAGAACGCCCATGGCATGTAGGGAGTATTATGAACCGCGGCAAGTCGCCCATGGCGGTCAATGGCGATCACGCCAGCTTCGCCCTTCAAACGTTTTGACGCCATCCTCACCGACAGCTCCGCAGCCCTAGACGCAGGCAGGCCCGTCTCCATAGAAGAGCAAACAGCCTTTGATAGAGTCAGCCTGATGGCTACTTCTCCCCAACCAGTCACCGTTGCGGCTCCACACCGGTTGTCAGAATAGACCCCTGAACCAATCTGTGGTGTATCTCCGATTCTGCCAGGCAACTTCATGGTTGTTCCCCCCGTCGATGCCGCGGCCGCGAAATTCCCCTTCGCATCCAGAGCCACGGCGCCAACAGTGTCGTGTTTGATGATCTCAGGATGGCTTCTCAACAAGGTCGGGTTCTTCCGGACCCACGCCAATCGGGCGTCCAATGGGCCTCTTTTCAATTTTAGAAGCATTCGGCGCCTTTTCGGAGTGATAGGGTTCGTGACAGGAAGCGAGTAGGCCCTCGCTAGTCTCTCCGCTGTACGTCCTGCAAGAAGCACGTGGTCGGTCTTTTCCATAACTAAGCGGGCGAGTTGGACTGGGTTCTTGACCTTGCGAACGAGCGCAACTGCTCCAGCGGAAAGGTCATTTCCATCCATTATGGCTGCATCCATCTCGACCGTCCCGTTAAAGGTCAGAGACGACCCCCTGCCAGCATTGAATACAGGGTCGTCCTCCAGAACGGAGACAGCTGCTTCAACAGCATCGAGAGCTGAGCCGCCATCTACTAGAACCCTCGACCCAAAGGACGCTGACCTTCGGACGCCGATCAAAGCGCTCCTGATGTCGCTCTTCCAGAATCCCGCGCCACCATGAACAATGATCTTACTAGACCTGCCAGTTTTCATACTATTGGCCCCTTGTCTTCCGCGTCAACCGTGAAAGGAATGAGTCAGTCTCGGAGGACTAATCTTTAAGCTGTTCGCGACTTGTTGGCTTCGGCAGGTTTGTCGATTTCGTTGGCACGCATCTTGAAAGCCGACCTGGAAGGGTTGACTGCGGCAGTAGAGGTTGTTAGAAAGGGTGGGCTCATCTGCTACCCGACAGACACAGTGTATGGTTTGGGCTGCAATCCGCTCGACTCTTCGGCGGTTGAACGCGCGAGGGGGGTGAAGGGTGTTCCCACTAGACCGTTGCCCGTATTGGTGAAAGACATCGGAAATGCCGAACGCCTGGCTCAAATCCCGGACCGCGCGAGAAAGCTTGCACGGAAATTCTGGCCGGGTCCGCTTACACTGGTTCTTCCCGCTCTTGGTGTTCTCCCGGAAAACCTTGTCACTGACGGGACTGTGGGCTTGCGCTCCCCGAAACACCCAATCTGTTTGACCCTCCTCGGCTTGTGCTCCGGCGCTTTGGTTGGGACGAGCGCCAACCTGACAGGAAAACCGCCAGCCGTTTCCGCGGAGGAGGCAGCTAGGGACCTAGGGGATCGTGTTGATCTCATTTTGGATGGAGGGAGAGCTCCACTCGGCGTAGCCTCGACCGTGGTCAACCTCACCAAGCCAACTTTCGCCATACTACGTGAAGGGCCGATTGGAGCACGGGAGATAATGATTTGTCTGCGAGGGGGAAACCCATGATAGCTATTAAGGTACGAGCTTACCTTTCGCAGGATTCCGGGGTATGCCTTTGCTGAACGACTTCAACCTAGTTATCTCGACCAGCAGAGGCAACGAGAGAAACACGTGCAGCGAGATGTGGTATCTACTCGGAGAAGTCGGCGACCGCGGTTCAACAATCGAGACAACCTCCGTAATCGGCCTAGTCGTTGCCAAAACAAAGCTTGACCCGATCAAAGCCATTCGAGACCTTGGCAGCCTTCTGAGAGAACGGCCGTGGGAATTCAAGTACACTTTGAAACTCGTTCCGATTCAAAGGGTCGTAGAGGCCAGCCTCGAGGCAATCAAGGACGCCGCTATCGAAATGGGAGAACGAATAGGGAAAGAGGAAAAGTTCAGAATCACAATAGAGAAACGGCACACGGATTTGTCGAGCAAAACGATAATTGACACTATTGCAAAACGCATCGAGCGAAAAGTTGACCTCGAGAATCCCGATAAGATCGTGTTAGTCGAGGTAATTGGCGAATTGGCAGGTCTAGCCCTGATCCGCTCGGACGATGTCCTTTCGATTGAGCGGGCTAAGCGAAAGGCCTGAGCATGTTACTTCTTGATAGCGAGCATAGCAGACCTTTCAATGGCTAAACGCTCAACGGCTTTGGTCAAGTCTTCCTTCTTACGGATTGTAGCTTGGATTTCTTTATCACCTATCCCAAAGACCGATCGAACGTGATCGACACGTTTCCCATCCCATTTATCGAGTAACTCGTCGCTCCCCTCTCTCTTGAGCATCTCCCGGAGGGTTGCGGCAGCCTCCAAGATCTGGCTTTTTGAGTCGCCTTCAGCGATTGCTGCGACATTCCTAGTTTCAGCAGTTACGCCCGCAATTTTCAAAGCTTCACCTATCTGTCTGTTCGCCGCGACATAAAGCAAGATTTCCATGCTGAGCGAGCGTGCGATCGGATGCGCTGAACGGAAAGATTTGAGCGCGTTAAAGGTGGCAAGAAACAAATAACGAGAGCCTCCTACCTTGTCCAAGTCTACGAGTTGAACACTAACGCCTGGGAACTTCTGCTGTATGGATCGCAGTACAAGCTCGACGTCGTCAGGTTTGACGTCAAACGCTGAAACCCAAACGTACTCCTCTGGATCTTTGATCTCGAATAGCAACCACTAGGAACCGCCGTTAGCTAGTTGGAAGAGCGAATCTGCAATCCTACCTTCGATCCCGCACTTCTTCAATACGGCGCGAACAGAATCTAGACTGCGCCCTTCAGCCTTGGCTTCCTCGAGCAACAGTTTTGTGGCCTCTAGCCTCTCCCATGGAAAGATTATCCAGTTGCTCGTCGTGTCGGCGAAAAAGTCTGGTTTGCATTTGCTGTGCGGCTTGTAGTATACCGTAGCCGTCATAATCTTTCCAGCACCCTTCTCAAGCACATGGTCCAAAGCGAGCTTCAGGCTCTCCCCGGTGTCGGCCACGTCGTCGACGACCAACACATTCTTCTTGGAAATGTCCTCGCTAATTGGCTGAGTTACGACAGGCTTGCCCTCTGTCTTTTCGATGCCCACATAAAACTCAATTTTGATGTTGGCCGTATGGGGGTTCTCGAGCAGGTCGGACAGGATTCTTCCCGGCGCCCAACCTCCTCTTGAGACGCCAACAATAAGGTCTGGCTTGAAACCGGACGCTCTAATCACGAGAGCTAGGTCCACAATCATCTCGTAGATTTTATCCCAGCTCGGCGCTACGTACTCACGAGATTCCGACATTCGGGCACCGTTCGTTACGGCAAGCATAAGCTAGTAAGTATAAGCGTTGTTGCGGTCAGCGGAGATGCATCTCCTCATCTGGCGTGAGGGGCCTCGGTGCAGGTCAGTGAATCCACGTCATGCCGCGCGAGGGTACCTGCGTAAACCACCTTAACTACTCTCCGATAGCGTACAAGTTTTCAACTGGAGGAAACCTACTAGGTCGCCCGTTCCCAGCTTGAAAGTTACTACGCTTGTAGTAGTAATTCTTTTATACCCTCGCCAGTCATCGAGTGCGAAATTCACCTAACACAATTGCAAGCTAAAGTTCAGGGATGAATCAAATTGCAGACAGCCTTTCCAGCGGAGAATCAAGTCGGTTCCGATGAAATTCATGAAGGGCTGGAGAAAGTCTTCAAGGTATCGGAGTACCTTAATTTTCCCTTCACTTTGGATGAAGTAGCAACTTATTTTCTGCCGAAAACGAAACTTACCGGCGAGCAACTTCGATCTATCTTAACGACGCACAATTTTGCGGACATTCCATTCCAAGTCAAAGACGGCTACCTACTCATAAGCGCGAGCCAATCGGACACTTCTCGCTTGGAAAGAGAGCGGATGTCCGCCGCGAAGTTAGATTCGGCAGCAAAATTCGCGAGAGTCTTGACACGGTTAGTGCCTTTCATTCGAACAGTTGCTGTTACTGGCAGCGTTGCCTACGGAAGCGCCGACAAATGGGACGACATAGACCTTTTCATCGTTACGCAGCGAAATAGGCTCTGGCTCACGGCTTTCATGACGTTGGTTCTTGTGAGATTGAATAAGCTCTTGGGCTTGCGGCCGCCGCACCTCTCTCTCTTCTGCTTGAGCTACGTCCACGACCAGGAAGGCTTCGATGAAGAATCTCACCTGAATAGAACTAACCCGCTCTTTGCCCGCGAACTGCTCAAAGCAAAACCCGTCGCGGGTTCGGATCAATACAGAAAGCTCCTTGAAAAAAACCACTGGGTGGAGGAGCTCTATTCACTCCCTTACAC
>JBAVCK010000091.1:0-37397 GCA_049586635.1 Bathyarchaeia archaeon | reverse complement strand
CCGGCCTTGTTCGCAGACCGTATACATGACGCCTCCGCCGATTATCGAGTAGTCGCAGCCTTGGTATTTTCCCGTGTGGCCCCCTACGATCGCGACCCCGAGCCTCTTGCATTCGGCATGGAAGGCTTTCCAGTAGTCGGCAAATTGGTGGTTAGTCATTTGGGGAGGGAGGTTGAAGTCGAAGATACCGAATTGAGGAGCGGAACCACACGTGGTTAAGTCGGATGCTAGGAGGTTGACAGACAGCCACGCGGATTCACTTGGCCGCAAGCCTGGGATGAAAGATAGCGGGTCGGTTGTGGCCACCAATACTTTTCCACTGCCAACCCTAACGACTGCGTTGTCAACGCCGAATTTTGGACCAACGATTACTTCTCGGCGTGCGGCGCCGAGCCTAGGGTAGATGACTCTCTCCAAGTAGCTTCTGTTTACTTTTCCAAAGTAACGCGCCAATGTTCACCTAAACACTCCATTCAAAGATTGTAAGTCCAAGAGGGGGAAGGGGGGAGTTTGCTTTGTTCCAGATTTCCTTGTGGTGGCTCAGAGGTAGAGCTGTAGAATGTGCCTTCTTTGCAGTATGAACATGAACACGGAGCTAACGATGAGTTCTGGAACCAGATACCAGGCGTTGTATATTGCGGAGTAAAGTGCCGGGTTCATCCCAGCTGGAGCGTATGTAGCGAAGAAGACGAGGCCTGATGTGAAATGGCAGAGGAACCTGCCTCCTATTCCCACTGCGACGCCGAATACTGGTGAATTGCGGAAGAAGCCAGCGAGCCCTAGCGCACCGAAAGCCAGCGGATAGTCCAGCAGTACTTGAACAGGGTGGTAGATGAAGGGTTCTTCCACGAGGACTACTAGGCCGAAAGCAATGCCTGCCAAGATTCCAATGCGCGGGCCTCTTCTTTGGGCGACGAAAAAGATCGGGACCATGGCTGCAAGAGTTACTCTGCCACCTTCAGGCATTTGCAAGGGTAGAAATCCAGAAACGTACTCAAGGACTCCCGCCAGAGCAACCATAGCGATTACCTCCGTCAGTATCTTTGTTTCAATCTTCACTGTCCAACTTCACCTCCATGTTTTGGGTGAAGGTTACCGAGGACAGTTACATGGAACGCTCTGGATGGGTTGCAGAAACAGTCTACGTAACTTGAGTTCACTTAGCACACTCCCTACGCCGGCATTACCCGGATCAGGTTCACGGGGTCGACGGCGTCAGCCGTCCTCTCAGCCGGGATACCCAGCTCCCCCGGTACCCTCATGCAAGCCCTTAAGAAACGGAAATTTAGGGTTAACTCTCGGTTAACGAATCAAATATCAAGTTTCGTGAACGACCCACGCCAGACAGCTTTTCAGCCTAGTTTCGCCTGCGTCGCAGGACGTAGAGTGAGCCCTAATGTGCGTACTTTGTTTCTGTCGGGACTCTGTGAACGTCCACTCTTGGTGAGGCGTACAGGGTGATGAAGGGTTCCGGCTTTGAAGTTTCACCGGCCAAAATTGAACCCGACGAGCTTCCCAAGTCGGCGAAGAGAACGCTTCCATCTTCTAGGCCGAAGATCGCGGCGTGAATTCGTGAAGCAATTATGCGTACGCGGCTGTCGTATTGTTCAATCTCAGTCTCATCCTTGGCTGACCAGACGATTAGTTTCGAATCGGAGGGCTCGCGCCTACCCACAACGTAAACGCTGCCCGCCTCAATAGTGACCGAGCTGAGGCTGCCTGATAAGAGACGGCGTGAGGCTTTGTAAAATAACGGCGTAGTTCGGCCGAGAATTATTATGACTGGGTCGATGGTATCGCTGATCTTGAAAGGCTCATAGACCTTCACAGCGCCCTCACCGTACTGCGCCGAATAGGTGCTAAAGGATTCATCAAACGACGAATACTTCCTTCGGAACTCATCTACTACAGTTCCGAGTTTCGACTGGAGAGAGGGGAGAGTTTTCATCGGCCTCAAACCAAGATGGCAGAAGACGCGTAATTAAAGCATAGGAAATGCGAGGAGCCGCAGCTTAGAGCTGAACGCCGGCGAGCTTGTTGAAGCCGTCGCCTTGAGTCTTCAAATTCGGATTAGGTATCAGGGTTGAGGCGTAACGCCAACCTGAAGACCCGTAAGGGGCGCGGAAGGGCGCGAAGATCATCATGCCCAGAATTTTCTGTGAATCATGATCGAAGATTCTCCCCCTAAAGGAACGAGCGAGATCGATCTTGCTCATTGCTTTCCGACGGTCCGAAGAAATCGAAGTGGAGAGCACTACGAGTGAGGCTTCTTTCTTCGGTAACTGTTTGAGGGAGTGGGCTCTTAGTCGAAGTAATTCCCTTAAGAAATCTTGGCGGTAGGAAAGGCGCCGACGCCGATCGGATATGCCGTTCGCCCTGGTTTTCACTTCGATGTAAGTCCAACGGTCACCTAAGGCGACTGCGAGGTCTGCGTGTTTGCCGCCTGGTAGCGTGGGTTCGGATTTTACTGCAATTCCACGTTGAGCATAAGTCCTAGCTATCCCGGATACCAGGGCGCTGTGATCGAAACTGTTCGCGTACTTGAGTGCGGAAACGTATATTCCGTTTTTCACTCTTGCATCTCACGCCTCAAGGCTTTGCATCGCATGGGTTAGGCTTAATGAATTTTTCCTAAATGAACTATGCAATTCGTATTGACGAACGTGTCGTTCGCGGTATCTCATAGGCCACCTTCGCTCAAACCTTCAAATAGCATGACTGGCGTTAAGCGGAACTAAGTCGCGTCCAATCAAGGATTTGGAGTTAATAACCGTGTTACCGGATGTAGTGAGGAAGTTCATTCAAGACAGGTTCGATAAGGAATACAATGGGACCGTCGGAGTCCTATCCTCCTTGAGAAGCGACGGAACACCCAACGCTTCACCGAAACACTTCCGTGTGAGGGATAATGAAAACTTGGAGTTCACGGATGTGTTTTCCACAACACTCAGCGACGTACTCAAGAAAACCCCGGACGTTACCGTCGTTTTCTTCGACCCTCAGGCAGTCATCGGGTTCAGGATGAAGGGAAAGGCGGTTATGGAGACTTTCGGCCCACTCTTTTCACAAGCGACCAGGAACCTGGAGAACTTGGGTTTCAAGCCTAAGGCGGTCGTGAGTGTCAAGCTTGAAGAAGTTCAATCTTTGGCATTTAGCCCCAATGCGGGCAAGAAAATAGCCTGACAAGTCTCACTCTGAGGCTAGGCATGTATCTCTGAGTATGCCGTTCTCAATTCTTCTTCGGAAAACGCTTCAATGTGCGCGGTCAGGTAATGTTCGTTGAGCATACTCGTATCCGAGAACGGACGCTCGCAGAAGAGGCACCGAATCGTCTGGTGCTGCGTTGACTGCCCAGCCCCAACGAAGTATACACCCATCCCGATTACCAGCAATGTAAGTTTCGGCCCAGTGTATTTATGATAGCTTGGAAGAATAGTCGTGTTTAGAGAAAATTCCACTTTTCCACCGGAGGGCAGTGGTCGAAGATGAAGTTCATCGTGTGCATAAAGCAGGTTCCGGCGGTTTCGGAACTCAAGTTCGACAACGAAAAGAAGACGCTCATTCGGGAAGGCGTTCACAACGAAATTAACCCCTTTGATAGACGGGCCATAACATTCGCCTCTGCAGCGAAGGCTGACCATGGAGGTGAAGTGGTTGCCATTACAATGGGCCCGCCCCAAGCTAAAGACGCCCTGACCGAGGCAATGGCCATGGGTGCCGACCGTGCCCTTCACCTCCTAGACAAAGCATTCGCGGGATCCGACACTCTAGCCACGTCACGTGCACTTTCCCTAGCTATCCAGAGAGAGAAGCCGTATGACATAGTGCTCTGTGGAAAATACAGTGTAGATGCTGAAACAGGGCACGTCGGCCCTGAGGTTGCTGAATTCCTTGGAATCCCACACGTGAACGGGGCCACTAAAGTGGAGCTCCCAAACCCACGCAGTCTAGCAATCATCGAAGCGGAAACTGACTACGGCTTCCAGCGCATAGAAACCACGATGCCATTTCTCTTGACGGCTGCTGAGCGACTAATCAAACCGCACACGCCAACTCGAGACGAGCTGGAGGCAGCCAAATCGAAACCCTACACAGTTGTCTCAGCATCAGACCTAAGCCAGGACGCCTCGCTGTTTGGGTTCAATGGTTCGCCGACTTCTGTCTCGGAAATCTACTCAATCGAAACTAAACGGAAATGCGAAATTATCGACGGGGCGACGCTCGAGGAGAAAATCAAGGCACTCGCACAGAACCTAGTCGCACATGGCCTGTTTTCCGGATGGAAGGAGGTGGGGGAGAAGAACGTCAAGCCACCCGCGTCCCGCCCGATGCGTGGCAACAAGTCCTTTTGGATTGTAGCTGAACTCGTTCAAGGGCATGTAAGAAACGTCACCTACGAACTGTTGGGACGGGCCTTGGAGCTGGCCACAAGGCTGGAATCCGAACTGTGCGCCGTTTTGCTAGGCGATGCCTCGAAGGAACACTGCCAAGACCTCATCGCCCACGGAGCAGACAGGGTCTACGTGGCGAGACATGAGGAATTGTTGAATTATTCAAGTGACGCGTACGCGGCTGCGTTAGCAGAGGCCATTCAGGAGTACAAGCCGTATGCGGTTATCGCAGCCGCAACCTCGCTGGGGAGGGATTACGTGCCACGAGTCGCCGCCCGCCTAGGCTTGGGGATGACTAGCGACTGCATTGGTTTAGAGCTAAACGAGAAGAAACAGTTGGTTCAGTTGAAACCGGCCTTCGGCGGAAACATTGTTGCACCTATCCTTAGCCGAACGCTTCCACAATTGGCGACTGTGCGGCCGGGCATGCTGGTTGCAGCCGACGTAAACACATCTAGGCAGGGGGCAGTCGTTGAAGTGCACCCGACCGGTTTGAAGGCTATGGCTCACGTGGTGGAGGAGAGATTTGAGGCTGACCGCGACGCCTTGAGGTTAGATAATGCGGATGTCATCGTGTCCGCGGGATTTGGAGTCGGCGGCCCCGAGAAGATGAGGAGCATGGAAGCGCTGGCTGAGGTCCTCGACGCGCCTATAGCGACTACGAGGAAAGTGGTGGATTTGGGTTGGCTTCCGAGACAGCTTCAGATTGGATTGACGGGCCGGTCTGTGGCGCCGAAGCTGTATGTAGCGGTTGGTGTGAGAGGTGCATTCAACCACATGGTCGGCATTGGCAAGGCAAGGATAGTAGTCGCCATCAACAAAGATCCGAATGCACCGATCTTCCAGAACTGCGACTACGGCATCGTAGGCGATTACGCAGAAGTTGTCCCAGCATTGACCCAAGTGCTCCGCAAAAGCAAAACAGAACTAGGGAAGACTTAAAACCGCAACAACCTCGCAGAAACTTGATGGCCTCATGCCCACTGTAAAGGTTTGCAGCAAGTCAGATGTCAAACCTGGCGGCCTCAAACTCGTGACAGCTGGCGGGAAGGACCTTGTTGTCGCCAACATTGACGGCAACTTCTATGCGATGGACAATTGGTGCACGCATGAGCAGGGGAACCTCTCCGAAGGGGAGCTCAACAAGAATGTTCTCACCTGCCCCGAACACGGAGCTCAATTCGACGTGACAACTGGGAAGGTGCTAGGTGGACCGGACGGCGAACCCGCAGACACCATTCCACCAGAACCCGCGTACAAAGTTATAATTCAAGGAAACGACTTAATGGTCGACATACCGTAGCAGCCGCTTCTCGGCTAATGATAGCTGAGTTGCCCGTCTACGAGTTTAGCGCATTGAGTGTATTCGTGTTCCTTAATGTGCTTCTCGTCGAGGATGTGTGTAACTTCGACCCTTTTCGATTTCAGATAATCCGATATCATGGAGCGATGACATCTCCAGTAAACTGCTTGCGCACACATGATAGCTGGCGTCCCTTCCCGGGCTAGTTGCGTAAGTTCATCGATGCCTTCGAGGAAAGCAGGCGTTTCCATGTAGTCCGCGTAATTTCTGAATGACTGATTCTTCCAGCAAATGTTCTTCGACTTCTTTCCCAGTCCTTTTCTTCGCCCGCCAAGTTTCTTCATCCAAACGTACCGGATGTTATGCTCTCCGAGGTTGACGCCAATGACTTCCTTGTTGAGTTGTGGGTTCTTGAAGGACCGCGGAAAACTGCGTACGTCGATTAGTATGCTCGCTTCGTAAGCTTGCAAGAGTTTGACGAGTTCGTCGAAGGTTCTTGTAGAATGGCCTACAGTGAATATTCGCAACACAGTACGCCAATTAGGTTAGCAGCGGTTCGGCGGCTACATGACGTCAACGTCGTGTGGGTAGCTTTCCTTCAACCCGGCCGGCGAGATTCTTACGAAGTCTCCTTTTCCGCGGAATTGCGAGATTTCAGTTGCGCCGCAGTAGCTCATTCCAGAACGCAAACCGCCGACCATTTGGCTGATTAATTCGGATGCGTTCCCCTTGTATGCTACGAACGCCTCCACGCCTTCCGGTACGTAGTCTAAGAGGTCGACTGCCGCGTCTTCGTCTGCTTGTTCGGATTCTCGAGTACTCCGATCGTAGGAGGCGGCGACTGAGGCCATTCCGCGTACGAGTTTGAATTTTCTACCTTCCCTCATCACGGTCATGCCTGGGCTTTCCTCCGTCCCCGCGAGGAGGCTTCCGACCATTACGGTTGAAGCTCCGGCAGCGATAGCTTTCGTAACATCACCGGAGTTGCGGATTCCGCCGTCAGCAATTATTGGGACGCCCTTCTGATCGGCCACCTTCGTGCACTCGATGATTGCCGTCAGCTGGGGCACGCCTGCACCGGTTACGATTCGGGTAATGCATATTGAGCCGGAACCGATTCCTACCTTCACAGCGTCCGCTCCTGCGGTGATCAGGTCTTCCGTTCCTTCTTTGGTTGCGACGTTTCCCACGATTAGTTCGGCCTTCGGTATGGATTTCTTGATGTTGCGTACGGCGTCTAGGGTTATGTCGGAGTGGGCGTGGGCGACATCGAGAACGAGTACGTCAGCGCCAGCCTCATGCAATTCCCCAGCCCTCTCCAAGTAACCTGCCTTCACACCAATGGCGGCGCCTACCATCAAGCGGCCTTTCTCGTCCTTCGACGCGTTAGGGTATTCTTCGAGGCTGAGCATGTCGCGGCTTGTTATGAGCCCACGCAGTTTTCCGTCTTTGTCGACGAGCGGGAGCTTTTCGAGTTTACGTTTGTGCAGGATTCGCTCCGCCTCGTCCAATGATATCCCGGGCGGCGCTGTGACCATGTCTTTAATCCCAGTCATCAGGTCAGCAACCTTCCTCTCTGGGTCCCGTTCAAATTGAATGTCCCGAGTCGTTAGGATTCCTTGAAGCCGGCCACGTTCATCAAGGACTAGAAGGCCGGATACTCCCCGTTGGGACATCAGCCGTTTCGCATCCTTGAGTTTCTGGTCAGCAGTTAGGCTGTAGGGTTGCTCGATGACTATGCTCTCAGACCGTTTCACCTTCAAGACTTCCTCAACCTGCTGCTTTATGGTCATGAAACGGTGGATGATTCCGATTCCACCCGCCCGCGCAATCGTGGCCGCCATGGCATGCTCGGTAACCGTGTCCATGGGCGCGCTGACCATCGGAATTCGTAACTCGATGTTTCGCGATAGCCGCGTCGTAGTGTGTACGTCTCTTCGAGAGCGGACCGTCGATTTCTTCGGGACTAGTAGGACGTCGTCGAACGTTAACCCATCAAGAATCTTATCTGACAATATTCAATCACTCAATTGTGGAAGCTAGGCAACGCAGGGCCATAGAGCGCCGAGTAAGCCTTGGAAAAATCCTGATTCACCGGGCGTCAATAATGTGCCCGTTACTGTGCTGCAGCTTTCCGTTCGCATTTAAACTTTGGCTGGCGGGTTAGCGTGTTCACGCGAACGTCTGGGTGGCTTTAGGGTGAGGTTAAATATGCCATATGGCATGCTTTTGCCCGTGAAACTAATTGTCATACAAGCACCCTGAAGTCCTAGTCGAAACGGATTGGGCCAGCCAGCACCTCAACGATCCTGCTGTCCGCTTCGCCGAAGTCGACTACGACCCCATCGTCAACTACAACCTCGGCCACATGCCCGGCGCAGTACTCTTCGACTGGAAGAAAGACATGAATGACCCCCTAACCCGAGACATACTAAGCAAACAACAGCTTGAAGAGCTCCTCTCCCGCTCCGGCGTTAGTAAAGACACGACCCTCGTTCTCTACGGCGACTTCAACAACTGGTTTGCAGCCTTCGCTTTCTGGATACTGAAGTATTACGACGTAGAGAAAGTAGTTCTGATGAACGGCGGCCGAAAGAAATGGCTCGCGGAAGATAGGGAAGTCACGAAGGACCTACCCATGCCGACCCTCGCCGCGTACAAAGTCAAAGGCACGAACGAGGCGATCAGAACCTACCTTGACGACGTCAGGAAGACGCTTGGCAAACGAGATAAGGTTCTCGTCGATGTGCGCAGCCCAGCCGAATTCACAGGAGAAATAACAGCCCCACCTGAATACCCGAACGAACATGCGCAGCGCGGAGGACACATCCCCGGTGCCGTAAACATTCCCTGGTCCCAAGCTGTGAAGGAGGATGGAACCTTCAAAACCGCAGAGGAGCTAGCCAAACTCTACCAAGGCAAGGGCGTGACAGCGAATAAGGAAGTCATAACCTATTGCAGAATCGGCGAACGGTCGTCCTTCAGCTGGTTTGTTCTTACATACCTCCTCGGCTACCCGAAGGTCAGGAATTATGATGGGTCGTGGACTGAGTGGGGAAACATGGTCCGCAACCCAATCCAGAAACCTTGAGACCTCCGACAACCCCTCCCATCATTTCACTTTCTTAACAATGAAGTGCACAAGTCTACCTTCCTTCCTCGATTCAAGCACCAACTGGCCTGTTTCATCAGACCAACGCTCCATCTCGATGTCCGCGGTCGGATCGTCGGAGACCACGTGAATCACCTCATTCAAGGCGCAGCGCTCGATAAGCTCATTTAACCTGACGAGAACTGCGGCGCATTCGACCCCAATCTCCCACATATCGTAATCCGGGAAGGCCTTGAAACACCTAACCCGGAATTCAGTGATTTGTGACTTTATGGCTTCTTGGGCGGCTGCCAAGTCACGGAGGGACTTCATTTCTTCTGGTGCAAGGGTGGATTCGATCTTCACGAACCAACCGTTTTCGTAGGGCGAGTCGTTCGCGAGTTTTGGTTGCGTACTTAGGACAGAGTTGGTTTCGACCAATGTCCCGGTCAGCGGGGTTCGGACGACGCCGAAGTACCTGACGCCTTCTATGGTTGCGACGCTCTGCCCCTTTCTAACCGCCGAACCGACAGGCTTGAAACTGATTTTGTTGAGCTTTCCGGCTAGTGCAGCGTGGACGCTTGTGATACCAAGCATCGCAACGTTCTTCGACCGCAGCCTAACCCATACGTTGTTGTCGAGGTCGTAGAGGGCGTCTTCCGGGAAATCGCAGTAGTCGATCTGCAAGTCGCGTTTGGTCCTTGATCCGGGTTACTAGTCAACCCGAAGAGTTGAGAGAAGCCGCTTCGGCTCGTACTTCACGCCGCGAACGATGCGGGGAGTTTCAAGACGCTCTAAGAGAAGTTCGTTGATCTTCAGCCTGCAGGTTGTGTCCGTCTCGGGTTCGAAGCCGGTTATTCCGAGAATGGCTTTCGATTTCACGGTTACGTTTCGCTGTTCACCGTACGCCTTCTCGATTACGTTCACGATTGCGGAAACCTTTGCGCCTTGTTTTTCGATTAGTTGTATGCAGGCGTTGCGGGTTCGCCCGGTGAAGCCCACATCGTCGAATATTACTACGCGGTCTTCGGCGGTTATGGAGCCTTCGGGTACGGCGAAGTAATGTTCGGTCTTCTTCGTCGCGGAAGGGACTTTCACATCTCCTACTACAGTTCCCCGCCAAGTTCCAGGAACCTGTGGCCTCGCCTTATCGTACACCTTCACGGCGCGCACGAAGCTGAGGCCGGCCATACTTGCATACACGGCAGCCAGAGGTGGCCCAGAGGCTTCCGGCGAGAGGACTTTGGTTGAAGTTCTGCCGAGCTTTGGCCTGAGCACGTATCTTACTAGGTCGCCGAAGAATTGCGCATCAAAGTTCTGATTGATGAATGCAACATCCAGGCCGCCGTCGCCTAGCACTGTGAATTGTTGCGGGTCGGTTAGGTGGGCTATCAGCCGGTCTTCGAGCTTGGAGATTCTTTCCTGAAATTTCGAGAGCAGGGTTACCTCGTTTGAGGCTACGAGGAGCGAATCATTAATCTTGGGAAAGAAGACTTGAAGGGCGAAACCAAGTATCTCAGTTTCGCGGGGCTGTTTGACTAGCTGCTGGTAACGGTCGACCGCGATGATTCCCTCAGAGAGCTGAGTGGACTCGCTCAGAAAACGGTTGATCTTCACAATCGTTCCGACTTCCCCGCGAACCGCTTCCGGTGCCACGATAGCGTCGTCGTTTACTCTTACGGTATCATTTTCCCTGAAAGCGACAACGCCAGACTCACGCCCTCCCGTTACATAGCTCAAGTTTCTACCCTGTGGGCGTCATTAGGCGACTTCCCTTAAGAAAGATTCCACCGGCCGACGTGGATGAAGCGAGTTTCATGTGACGCTACAAGATATTTATTGAGCGTTCTGAGGCTACGGGGCGGATTCGGCCATGATTTTCGGAAAATATCTCTCCAATGTTCCGAGGGTCAGGTATTTCTGGTTCCTCATGGTGAACGTCGCCGTTACGGGCCTAGCTTCCACAATGCTCGGCCCGTTCCTTCCTATCTTCCTATACAAGCAGCTCGGCATCTCCGTGGGTGCCGTCTCATTCCTGTACTTCGCAAGTGGCCTAGCTGGAACTTTCACAGTCCTGATCATGGGTTGGCTTGTTGACAGGGTAGGACGGAAGAAAGTGTACGCCTTCGGCACATCGAGCGCTGCGATAATTCCTGCCGCACTGGCCACAGCCACCACCTTCAGCCAAGCTTTCCCGATCATCACTATCTCAGGAGTTATGGATTCAGCTAGCCGGGCTTCGCAGACAACTATCATCGCGGACCAGGTAGAGGAGAGTAAAAGGAATACGGCCTACGGCGTAAGCAGAATTGTCAGCAATGCCGCATGGATCGTTGCCCCACTCATAGGCGGAGCCATATTGGCGGGGCAAGGAAACTTTCTGCCCCTCTTCCTAGTCTCCGCATTCATCGGCCTCATCGGCCTCCTAGCGTTCATCGGCCTAGTACCCGAATCACGCAAGACAGGTCTAGCGACGCCCAAACTGCCAAAAATCGGAGTACTCCGCGATAGAGAACTGCTGGTTCTCTGCGTTGCCTCGCTGTTCACCATGCTGTTCTATACACAGTTCTACTCACTGTTGCCAATTTTTGCAACACAAGTGAAAGGCCTAGACTCCTTACAGGTTGGAGCATTATTCTCCATATCAGGGGCAACGGTCGTAGTACTACAGTTTCCCACTTCTAGATGGCTGGAGAAAATCCCCAAGCAGAGCGGTTACATCCTCGGCGTGGTGATTTTGGCAATTGGCATTACAAGTTTGGCGTTGGCCCCTAGCTTCTACTGGCTTCTGGTGGCTGTGGTGGTCATGACGCTTGGGGAGAACATGTTCTTCCCCATCGCACAGACGCTAGTGACTGAAATCGCACCCGAAGCTGAACGTGGAATGTATGTTGGCGCCTTCAGCCTCTTCCTGAACATAGGGGGAAACGTTTCCCCGCTACTCGGCGGGGCAATTTGGCAGCTTACCGGGAACGCAAACCTACCGTGGCTCCTCAGCCCAGTCTACGCGGCGATTTCCGTGGCCCTCGCAATCGTCTTCAGGCTTAGACGCCCAAGCAAGTAGGATGCGAACGGTTGCGGGATTGGGTAATAAGTAAGATGAGCAACGCTCTTGCAGAGATCTACCCATGTCCGTTGCCAAAACCGTCGCCAAAGGGCTTGAAGGAGTTGTCATTGACGATAGCAGCATTTGCATGATTGATGGAAACGCAGGGCGCCTGATTTACCGGGGTTATGATATTCACGACCTAACCGCGAATCTGACCTTCGAAGAAGTAGCATACCTTCTCTGGTACGGGGAGCTACCCACAAGAACTCAGCTCGACGACCTGAAGAAACAACTAAGCGCGGAACGCGCTATCCCTGCAAACCTGAAGGCGATGATTCGGAACCTTCCCCGCTCCTCGAACACCCTGGATGTGCTTCGAACTGCCATCTCAATACTTGGAACGGGTGTACCCCTAAAGAAACCTGACATTTCGGACGCGATCACAATAACCGCTAAGATACCGACAATCAACGCTGCATTCGACCGCCTTCGCCGAGGCCAAGAACCAGTAGATCCGCTGCCCGAGCTCGGGCATGCCGAGAATTACATTCACATGCTTACCGGGAAAGAACCTGATAGCGTCAAGGCCGACGCCTTGAACAAGTACCTAATCCTCCTCGCGGACCATGGCATGAACTCGTCCACTTTCACAGCTAGGGTTGTGGCGTCCACTTGGTCGGACATGTACTCGGCCATAACCGCTGCAATCGGCGCATTGAAGGGACCACTGCACGGCGGCGCCCCCGCCCCCGTTCTGCAAATGCTGAAGGATATCGACAGCCCCGAGCGCGCCGAAAGCTGGATTAGGAATGAGTTGAAGGCCGGGAGAAGGCTGATGGGGTTTGGGCACAGGGTCTACAGGACCACTGACCCACGCGCTGAAATCCTCCGAGACATAGCCAGCAAGACAGCGGACAAGAAATTCTTTGACCTAGCCCGACACGTTGAAGAAACCGCACTTCGCGTCCTCCAAGAGGAAAAACTCCGCAAGAAGTTGTATACGAACGTGGAATTCTATTCGGCAGTTGTGATGGATTCCGTCGGCTTACCGTCGGACCTTTTCACGGCAACCTTTGCTGCGAGCCGAAGCGTCGGATGGTCCGCAAACGTGCTGGAACAAGTCGCTAACAACCGGTTGATTCGGCCGGAAATAGAGTACACTGGGCCCCTGAACCGGAAGGTCGTGCCCATCGAAAAACGCTGAGCAGAGTCGTTCCGATAGACGAATGCTAGATGCCCTTTGGGTAGCAGCTTCTAGACAATCATCCGTATGTGGCGCAGTAGGGATATGTAGTCGCCTGAGGCCGCGTACAGAATTGCGATTAGGAGCGGTATTCGCGGCTCAAGCTTCCGCCATGTGAACCCGGCTAAGATGCCCTTCAGGTGAAGCTCTTCGGCCTTGTGATATGCGCCTTTGTCGAACAATTCATTCAAGCCATCATAGTCAGAGTTCAATTCATGACACCTGTAGTTGTGTAGCACATTTCGACAATATAAGCACTTAGGATTATTCCCGATATAGCGGGAGTCCACTGTTTCCAACAAAGGCCTTAGGGAATTTCATCCCCTCGGCGGGATGTGGAGATGAAAGTTTGAGTACTCCTAGCCCCGAGCCGAATGCGGAACCGACGCCAGAGCCTGCAGCAGAAATTGCGCAGCCACCCGCGCCCCATGGGCCACTTCCCCAGTCATTCAAATGCGAGAAATGTGGCGCTGCCTTCGACGACGAAGACTCAGCGGCTGCGCATATTCAAACCTCTAGAGGGCCTGAGGGCGTTCCGGAAGAGCCCAAGCCTAGCTAGCTAGCCGTTCCGTACAAGGTAGAATGATTGTCTCGCCGCGTATTGTGGCTAGACGCCTGGGAGAAGGCCTTTCAGTGCAGCCGCAGCGAAACCAAGCCCTACCAATGCGAGGATGAACGCGACTACAATTGCTATGACCACAGCCAATATCGCGATCACTACCGCCTTGATCCATCCCACCGCAAAGAAGTGCTTGATGAGTAGAAGTATGATAATGATTTCGATGATAGTCGTCAACCAGCCGAGGCCAGACAGGAAGTAACCGATGATGTCGGTGAGAATGATTGCCGAGACGACGATGAGAATCCCATGCCAGTACGTGGCTCTAGGCGCGCCCAAGGCCTTTCCAGCCAACCAAACGAAAATGCCGCCAATGATGCCTGCTATGACAAGGTGAATTATCAGGCCAGTCAGGTCTGCTAACATTATGATACCGCTCTGACCGTAAGAGCCACGCATTGAATATTAAATTAACTATGTGCGAGTGGGCGGGGATTGGGTCAGAAGAGCTCTATCCAGATTCCATTCGGATCCTCCACGTAGGCCCAACGACTTTTATCCGATTTCACTTCTGAAACAACCTTGTAGCCGCTCGCCCGGGCTTCTTGCAAGGCTTTGGTTAGGTCTTCGACGCCGAACGCCAAATGGTCCAAGCCTTCCCCAACTGCGTACTCAGTATAGTATGGGCTGTCCCTTTCGTAGTAGTTCAACTCGAGCTCGAACCCTCCGCCCTCACCTTCCAAGCTCACAACTTCACCCTTAGTTCTCTCCATCTTGCTTCGGCCCTTCACCTTCATGCCGAGCAGCTTCGTGTAGAAGTCGATGGATTTCTCCAAGTCTTTGACTCTAATCCCAACGTAGGTGAATTTTGATTTCAAGTTGAATCACTCGTGTAACCTGGCCTAGGCCCATATAATTCTTAGTGGGAAGAGTGCGATTGGACGTTGTGAGATGAGTAAGGTTTGAAGATCTTGGCGCTCGGTGGGGCGGGGCAATGGCCAAGTTACGATCAACAAAGTCAATCACGAATGACCCCCGCGCATCCATCTGAAGTGCAAGCTAAACAGCATGGAGGAACCCAAACGTTCCCATTTGAACTTCATGCGGACGCATTATCTATCACCTAGCAATAACTCCCCAGGGTTTGAATTGAAGACTCTTGTACTTGGGGCGTCAGGCCAAATCGGGGCTTACACCGTTCAGGATCTAATCGAGTTTTCCAAAGCGGAAGTAATAGCCTCAAGCCGAAAACTCGGCAATGTAAAGAAAGCCATGACCGACCTCAGCCTAGCGGACCGAGTGAAGCTCATGGAACTTGACGCTAGCAACACAGACGCCGTCGCGAAGATAGCGAAATCGGAGCAAGTTGACACGGTGATAAACTGCGCATGGTATCAAACCAACATAGCCGTCATGAACGCATGTCTTCGAGCAGGCGCTCATTATACAGATCTGGGCGGGTTCTTCGACACTTGCCTGAAACAACTCGAGTTCGACAAGGACTGGAAGAAAGCGGGGTTGAACGCGACCATAGGGCTCGGGAGTACCCCTGGGTTGACGAACATAGCCGGTGCGGCAGGCGCAGCGAAACTTGACAAGGTCGATACGATCAACATCTACTGCTCTTGGGGAAACACATTACCTGTGAAGGAACCCGGCTGGCCAGGTTACTCCATACGAACGGTCATGGATGAGTTCACGCAAGAACCGGTCATGTGGCTCGACGGCAAGTACGCGAAACAACCTGTGTTGTCAGGTGAGACCACGGTGACAATGCAAGAACCCATCGGCAAGATCACGGCATACTATGTGAAGCACTCCGAGCCTGCAACCTTAGGAAGATATGTGGGGAAAGGTTGCCGCAACGTGACATTCCGAATCGGTTTCCCAAGTACAGACTTTGCCACATTCAAGACCCTGAAGAGTCTCGGCTTCGGTGAAACTGAAGGAATCCAGATCGGTGACCAGCAGATCTCACCTCTCGATTATTTGACGGCCATGTATCAGCGAGCCATCGCGAAATCGAGACACGACCCTCAACCGCGCGAGGAATACGAATATGACGCGTTCAGAGTTGACGTGTTTGGAACTCGCAAAGAATCTCCTGCGACGGTTACATACCACATAATAACATGGAACGACCCGCAACGAGGAATATCTTCAGCGCGCGACACTTCTGTGCCCCCAGCGGTTGTCTCACAATGGCAGGCTGCCGGAAAGATCAAGGAGCCGGGGGTCTTCCCGCCCGAAGCGATGGTTGATCCCGAACCGTTCTTCATAGAGATGGGCAAGAGGAAGATCAGAGTAGAAGAACGCTTCACCGAGACAAAGAAGTTCCATTGAGTATTGGAGACCTGAGGTGCTCTTATCCGATTCCGGCGAGTTCTTGAAGGAATTGGCGTCCGGCAAGCGCGGCATTAGCGTAACTGAAAGATTAGAAGAGATTTCGTATATTTCGTAGAGAGAGTGCAAAAGGTCACTCTTTCTTTTCCATGGCCTTACCCGCGTATTTGGCGATGAAGAAAACGACGACTGCGACTATGAGGAAATCGACTATTACACCCACAAAGTCGCCAACAGCAAAATTCATTCCCTGTCCGATAGGCACGGTGAATACGGCTTTTCTCCAATCACCCCCAGATATCAAGGCGCCGGGGATGGGCATTATGATATCCTGCACAAGCGCGGAAACCACTCTGCCAATGTAGGTACCCATAATGAAACCAACAGCCAGCCCAATTACTCCCGCTTTGCCAATGAAATCCATGAACTCAGCCCACATACCCTTCGGCTTCGCGGGCGGCGGAGTAGGTTTCGGGGAAACTGCCTCACGAATCTTCCTTAACTCTTCCAGGATCTCTTGATCGCTGTTCATAGGAATCGGACGTTTACTTATGGCAATCAGATTTGTGGCTTTCGAACCATTTGTAATGACTCTCTTTACAAGAGATAACTGATCTATGGAAGTTACCCTAATTCCTTGTCAATGAACACAGCGCGTCCCACAACGATAGAACCACTGGCTCAGTGTCAAGGATTTTCAGGAGTTCTGGAGACAGATACTCTTTCCTCACGACAACCTCGAAGAGGTATTGGTCGAACCATTCATCCATCATAGACATGTACCCTTGATCCCCTATGGCGGCTCCCCAGCTGTTTTCAACTCGCCATTTTCTAGGACTGCCTTTCTCATCGAGGTCAACTCCTGTAATCACCATGGCGTGGGTCATCTCACTATCTCCATAATCCAATCTTGCAGCCTTATCGAGCTGAAACTTTGCGCCATAGACTGACTCGTAGTCATAGATGCTCAGATCCATTGCACCCATCCTAGTCTGCAGCATCTTAGCTACGTCACACCCGAACCATACAGCATGGTGACACTTGATCATGTCTATCGTTGCTTCCTTCATTGCCTTCAAGTCGACATTTAGGTAACGAATATCTTGTCCACCGACCACGTTGCCGAGATACTGGATTGTGTACAGTTTGTTGAAGGGTTTGTTGGGGGAGTTGAGGAGGCTCACGAAATCATCGAGCTCTAGACCGACATATTCATTGTAGAACTCAACCGGAGTAATGTTTCCCCTTCTGTGGAAAACGCCATCCTTGTCCTGCCACTCCCAGTAAAATTGCTCTGGAGGAACGCCAAGATCGATGCACAGCAACTTGTAGAATTCTTCCATTAGTCCTCCTTTTTTCTCTCTCAGTTCAGTCGGGGAAGCCCCTTCCTCGTTCATGTCACGTAGCACCTTAGCATATTCTCGCAGTTTGGAGGCCAAAAGAGCGTTCATCGGATCAGAATTGCTGCTGTTAGCTGTTTCCGGCATGAATGCTTTTGGCATGACCCCGTATTTTCTTATGAGATTCACAAACATGTTCCATTGACCGCCGTCTGATATTGGATCTGAAATAAGCGAATCGACTAGCCTGCCATCCAAGGGCTCCTGCCTTGTTTCAATGATGGTTTCTAGGAAATAGTTGGCTTTCTCTAGCTTGTCCCAAAACATCTGGTATATTTCAGAGAGCTCGAATGTCCTCAGATTCAACTTTTTCATGGCTTCAAGAGCCAGTATACTCAGCCCAGAAAATAGCCAGCATCTTCCTGACCTTTCTTGGTTGGTGGCATCTGGAGATTCGATAAGATCGCTGAAGGTGAAGTTTTGCCTGTCCACTTCTTTTCTGCTCAAGGCAACTGCGGCTATACCGTTTGCTGTGACCGCGTTCAACGCAAGTAAGTTCTTTGGATCCTTGTTGAAGGATTGTGAGAAACGTCTTAGGTCTTCAAAGGTCAAACGTTTTTCCAACGGTTTCCCCGCGGATGTGGACTTTCAGGCACGTATAAAATATGTTGTGCGGTCGACGTCAGAACACTCCATAGACCATTTAGCTCTCTGATCATGTGATGTAGGATCTGATAGCCAGATTCTGGCGAGGCGTTACGCCGAAGTCGAAAGCCGACGAATATTTCCACTACCTCGAAAAGACCGGCCTGAAGGAATACAGATCCACAGAGGGTAATCGCGGAGTCTATGTCTTCCGACGCATCGAAAATGACCGCGCAGTGTTCCTCCTAATGTCACTATGGGAATCGTGCGACGCAATCAAAAAGTTCGCTGGACCGAACCTCGAAAAGGCCGTGTATTACCCCGAAGACAAGAAGTTCCTACTCGAACTTGAACCAAACGTAGTTCACTACAAAATCCTAGCCAGCAACTAGGACTTCTTTTTCTTGGTGCCGCCCCTTCTTCTCATCATGAATACGGCAACCGCTGCTGCCGCAACGACAACCACCCCTATTATGGCGTAGAAGGTAGTTGAGAGCCTATGGTCCCAAGCAGCAGTCGCAGTCTTGGCAGAGTCCATCGAGATGGGGTTTGATTGTAGATTCGACCCTGTAGCGTCCCCACGCCAACCCGTGAACACCCAGTCGTAAAACAGGTTATCACTTACGAGCCCTGTGTCGAGCGTAGCAGTCGCTTTCGCTCCCTCGTCGTACCAATCGCTCCCACTCGGGCTACCATGATCTGAATTCACGGTTAGCATGTGTTCTGTTTTGTAATTAGCAACGAGAACCATATTGTTGTTAACCATGACAGTCCGTGAAGTGTCGCTAACGCCGTCACTCCATCCAGTGAACACGTATCGTGTTCCGCTATCTGATCCTGCTGCTACTTTGTTGACGCTGACACTGTGTTGCTCTCCCTGGTTCCAAGTAAACTGTCTCCCGGAACTCGCCGCTTGGCCGTCCACGCTCAACCCCGCGTTGGAACCAGCGTCCCCAGGCGATACGCTGAACGTCACAGAATACGTAGTAACTGTGGGTGCCGTCGGACCAACCGTGAAGCTAGATGTTGTCAACGATATCGGGCTTACTCCGCCGGGGCTAACGAGGACTTCAACTGACCAGGTCCCTGGGGTAGTAGCGGGCAGCCTGCCAGCGATTTGGATGCTGTCACCGAGTGAAATCGCATTGACATTGAAATATACAGGCCCAGAGTCGTGGGCACATTCATTGCAAAGATTGTTCATGGGGTCACGCCATTGCGTGTAGAATTCGTAGGTGGTTCCGATCACGATGTCCGCAAGTTGCACGGTGATAAATGCCGCCCCGTCCGTCGGACTAAAAGCCGCCGAACTTACGGGCCCTACGCAGCCACCGCCGAAAGTGAATGTCCCGGACGTGAAGGATCCTCCTGTAGTGGAGACTCCTTTGCACCATACGATGTTCCCAGTAGCGTAAATCGCACGCACTGGTGGGAAGCTCATCGAGGCGAGAACCAAGAACGCGACAAGAAGAGCTAGGACAAATTTAGATTTCGGAATCAAATTGAAATCGATTCAATAATCACTCGGATCACATATAACGTCTTCTGAATAGGAATCAGTAGGATACTATATTCTATATTCGTATGAGAGTTTCCGCGCGAGTTTTGACGAGTCCGGATACAATCGGTCTGACCAAAAGTACTACCCCGATTCTATCAAAAAACTTGCCAGAACTGACGCACGCACGTACCTTTTCATACGTCTAAAACTTAGTAGACTGGCATGGAATCGTTCGTACGTGTTTGCTCGAAGAAAGATTTCTCAAATAACAGGTACCTCGGCCGAGTCGACGGAAAGTCGGTAGCGATCTTTCAGATCGACAACGGCTACTATGCTATCTCGAACGTGTGTGATCAACGTACCTGAACGTGCCGCGCTGAAGTTCTGCTAGGATATTGAGGATACGACGATGTAGTTGCCTGGGCAGGCAGCCCCGTTCGAGGCCGTATTGGAACCTCGGTATGATTGCCCTGTTACCGTCACCCAACTTCCGAAGGATGGATGGGACGCAGGTAGATCTTGCAACGTGTAATACTGGTATGATGGCTGCGCATATGGGGTCCATATTGCAATAACGAGTTCCACACAACCGCTCGGGTCTTGGTACAAGTAGCCGGAGCATTGAACGGTATTGTCACTTTGTGTCTGGCAGACGTTAAAGAAGTCGCACTGGTTGTAGAGGTAGCAATTTGCCATTTGGCAATTATTGTAGTAGCATGGTTGCTGACAATTGGGCGGACAATACTGTTGAGCATACGGATTTCCCACCGAGGCAGCGGCAGTTGTCGTTACTAAGCTGGTGAAAGTGTTAGTGCTAAGGCTCGTGACAGTTTGAGTGCTCGTAAGTATGGATGTGTTTGTTGCGTAGCTCGTTGATACTGACGTGACTGTGTGAGGCGCCATACCAACGTAGCTGAATAGGCCAGCGCCAAGTGCGACTACGACGAGGGCGATAGCCCCTAGCCAAAGAGCTTTCTTGCCACCAGATTTCCCGCTCGGGTTAGTTCCGCTTGTTTGGGACATTCTTGCTAGAGCTCCACTAGACGCCCGGATAGCCCAGTTGACTGTTAAAGGTAGTTCCACTTGGTGGAAATCGCGAAGGTCAAGTAGAATCTTGAGAGTTGCTTGAGTCGATTAGCGATTAGTTTCGTGGGCGTTTCCGGAGGAGTACGGCCGCGCAGGCAGTAACCCCGAGTAGGAGAATCACGGAGGGGAACGGGAATTCTGGAATTGTGAAACCTTGCGGAGGCTGGGCGAACCCTATTCTTCCAGCTGTATTGGGGCCTAACCCGTCAAAGTAGAGCATTAGGCCATTTTTGCCGATTGTTAGGTCGGCTTGTTCAACGCCGGCGGAGTCCCAGGAGCCTGATGGGCTGGGGCTGAGTATGGGGTTGTCTGGGGACCGTGTCCATGTTGCGCCGTCGGGTGAGGTGGCGATTCCGATTTGCGGGTTCAAGAAGCTCTGGCCCAAACCGGTATACCACATCCAGAATATTGTGTCGTTCCAGTAAAGGGAGGGCGAATAGACGGCGCCTGAATCCCACTGCATTGAATCTGTTGAAGGCGTGAATACAGGGTGAGGCCACTTGGTCCAGTGGGTTCCGTCGTAGGAGGTTGCGAACAGAATTTCTGTGTATGGGCTAGTCTTGGGGTAGGCTGCACTTCTCGCTGTATACCACATGCCGTACGTTCCCGTGGGTTTGAGGACGTATGGGCTGGCTATGTACTCCTGATCAACCGCAGTCGCCTTCAGCACCGGGTTGCCGGAGAATTTTGTCCAGGAAACTCCGTCGGTGGAGGTCGCTAAACCTACGGCGCCGGTTTGGTAGGTGGTGGGGTTCGTTCCCCTATACCACATAAAGAAGAGCGTTCCATTCCAGAGGACCGACCCTAGAGCCACGGATGAACTATCCCAAACGCCCGCCGAACCAGGGGATAGAACCGGGCCCACGTCCTCACTCCACGAAATCCCATCCGCCGATGTCGCGTAACCAATTCCATTACTGGCAGGCCTACCCCCGCCACTAAACCACATTCTGTACTCGCCATTCACGAGGAGTATCCTGGGGCTAACCGCATAGTCACCGTCCCAACTGCCTACCGAAGGCCCAAGCACGGGGTTACCCGAATACTCGGTCCATTGTTGCCCAACACCATACGTTACCGCTGGTAGTAGGATCATTATGAAAATTAGCGCTGCAAGAGTTAACGGAATTTTTCTCAAACTCTTGGACGACCAGGCTTCTATACGAAGATGGGAATTGCTGAGAATAAAAGGCCTTACCCTGTGCTGGCAAGCTTTGCTGCTTTCTTCAGCAGCCGCGTAAATTCGGCTGGTTGAACATCTTCCGGTTTGCTCACCTTGATATGCCGCATTCCCTTGCCGGTTCCTTGAAGTAGTTTCGAGGATAGCCGCGCCCCTTAGAAATATAGGTTGACGTGTTTGCTGTAGTCCGCGATGGAAGCGAAACTCTTCCCATTAACCGAGTAGGTTGGGACGCCCATCTTGATAGACTCTGACGCGCAGAAATGGGAGTCATAATTTAGGGTATTTCTAAATAGGTTACCACACAAACGCCAGAGCCAAGCAACTGCTAGGTCTTCCGGCTCTACGAGAGAGGAACGCCTGGTAGCGCGTTCGAAAGGTATGAAACCGGAAGTATTACAATGGCTCAGAAGAAGTTCAGGCTATCGGCACGTATAAGCAGTGATAATCCATCCGCCATCAAACCAATTCTTCAGAGGCTTATCAATAATAAGGGAACGTTGAAACCGACCGAGGAGGGCTTCGAAGTTGAAGCGGATCTGGAAGGTGAAAGCGCGCGAGACCTCAACCGCATGCTATTGTCGGAGATGCGCAAAGCGGAGAAGAGAACCAGAATCCGCGCAGAATGGACTTCAGGCAATACGACCGAAAAGTTCTTCGATTATGTGCCAAAGGGAACTCGCAAGCTAAACCAAGAGCGTAGTAGTTGCTAAGTCAGCAGAGTTGTTTATCAGATATCCCTAGCCTAGGCTCGCTACGAATTCCTTAACCTTCTTGGACGCATCCGTAAGGATGGGTGGGCCGTGACCCGGTAGCAAGAGCTCGAATTCATAGGACGCAATCTTTCTTATGGAATTCTTCGCCTCTCCAATGTTGAATGTCATGGCAGCCGAAGGAAGTCTAGGCATTCTGTTCTTGTCAGTTCTAAGAGCGTCGCCTACGAACATGGCTTTCAAGCTTTCACTATACAAGCATATGCTACCTTGCGTGTGGCCAGGAGTATGAATCACACTTAGTCCGCCCACTTGTTCTCCATCTTTGAGTAGAACATCTGGCTTCACAGGCTTGAACTTCATGAATGGAGACAGCGCCTTGAATAAGGGGCCGGCAAGTCCTCGCACTTCTTTGAGGGGCTTTTCTCCGGTAAGGCGTGGAGCGTCGGCTTCATGAATTGCTACCTTCACGTTTCCCAGCTGCTCTTTGAGTTCTGCAACGCTCCCAGAATGGTCTATGTCTGGATGTGTGAGTATAATGGTGCAACTGGCTGTCTGCTCTTTCCCCAGCGACTTAAGAAAGTCTACTATCCTTGTAGCGTTCCCTGGCATTCCAGTATCAATCAGTGTTAGGTGGCCGCCTGCTCCAGCCCGAAGCTCTTCCAAGACTGCGTAGGTGTTTGCTCCTCTTATCTTGGGTATCAGGTGGATGCCTCGTCCAAGCTCCATGAGTTACACCCTGGAGACTGATGCAACCTGCCTTGTCTCCTTGCCCCTTGCTAGCGAGAAGACCGCTGCCAATATTAGCAGGCCTGCGGAGAGTTCGAATGCGAAACTTTGCCCCGCAAGGTAGGCGGTTGCATAGTTGGGTCCTAGTGTTCCAGAAAAGGTTCCTATGAATAGCTGATAGATTATGTACGTCGGAATTGCGCCGGTCAGAGCCGTCAGCGCAAGTGCGAAGCTCATCACCATACCGCTGTTTCGAAATGTGTTCATGATGCCTGACGCCACTCCGTAACTTTCGGGAGGAGAGGATGCCATTATCGCGCTAGTGTTCGCTGGCCAGAAGAGGCCGCTTCCAACGCCGTACAAGGCTTCGATTACCCCGACTTGTAGTAGCGTGGTATTTGCCGTCAGCCTGCTCAGCAGAAGGAGAACAATCATCTGCGCAAGCAAACCAATTGAAGCTATGATTCTCGCACCGAATCGGTCCGAAAGCACACCCGCGAATGGGCCGATGATGGATGATGCTAGCGCCATCGGAATTATCAGATACGACGCGGTGAGAATGGAAAGCCCAGCTATGCCTTCAAGGTAGAAGATCAGTAGAAAGTTGACGCTGAACAATGCTAGCGACTGAATCATAGCTGTGATGATCGAGAGCGTGAAGACTCTGTTCCTGAAGAAGGAGAAATCTACCACCGGATCCTTGCTGCGTTTCGTCTCCCAGTAAACGAAGAACAGGAAGAAAAATGGTGAAACGGCGATTGAAACAAGCGTCGTTAGACTTGTCCATGAATAGATGATTCCCCAAGTAACCCCCAGCAGTAGAGCAACTAAGCCAAGCGTGAACGTCAACGTTGCAGGGAAATCGAAAGACCGCTTCCTTGCATTGTTCTTAACGACTCTCAGCGTTCTATATGCCCAAAACGTGCCAAATGCCCCTATCGGGACGTTAATCAGGAAAATGAGACGCCAGCTTGTGTAGGTGATGATCACGCCCCCGAGAATTATTCCCAGAATTGTCCCTGAACCCCAGACAATAGAGCTCCCACCGAATGCCCTACCTCTCTCATTCTTTGGGAAGGCTTCGGACAATATGGCGAAGGAGTTTGCGGCGAGTAACGCGGCACCCACGCCCTGCAGGGCCCTAAACCCCACAAGTGTCAAGCCACTGGCAGCAAGACCGCACAACGCCGAACCTACAATGAAGACAACAAAGCCGAAATTGTACATCCTCTTTCTCCCATACATGTCCGCTAGGCGGCCCAGGCTTAGAACTAGGGCTGTGTTTGCTAGAATGTATGCGACCACGACCCAGACCATTGTCACGTAATCTGAGCTGAGCTCTTCAGCAATGGGAACTAGGGCCAAGAGAACGATTGTGCTGTCGACTGCCGACATCAGGGAACCGACGGAGGTTACCGAGAAGGCCTTCCACTTGTATTCCATCGACGTACGCCTAATTGCGAAGCTTCTTGGATAGGTTATTGTTATTTGAGGTTAGGCAACACTTCTTCTGCGAAGTGTCGCAGACCACTCAGATCGGTGGCTACTCCCGTCGGGATTATTCTTGAGCCGTAGACGCAAAGTGGCCTGCTGTTCAGCCTCCCTGCCAAGCGCAGCTTCCTGCCTATCTCACTGACCAGTAACACTTGCCACCCACCGTCATTGCCCTAGATGACAACCCTCGGGTACAGTTTGGCGCCGACGGCAACGTTCACCGCGGTGGCAACCAGCAGGAATAGTAGGTCGAAGGGCACTCCGTACACGGTGGGTCCGTTGCTGAGCATTAATGCCCGCAGTGCGTCAGTCTCATAGGTTAATGGGTTAACTTGGGAAACGGCCTGCAGCCAGCTTGGCATTATCGAGATCGGGTAAATTGCATTGCTTGCAAAGAAGAGTGGCATGGTAAGAATTTGGCCTATTCCCATGAATCGCTCGCGTGTTTTCACCAAGCATGCTATGATCAAAGAGAACGTGGAGAATAAAGCGGCCCCCAGAATTACGACCACCACAACCAATAGGAGCGAAATAATGTTCCAACTCAAGTGGACACCCAGGGCAAGAGCGAGAGCGTAGACGATAGCTGCCTGAGCTAGGCCTCGTTCTCCCGCGGAAAGCGCTTTTCCGAGAACTAATGCTGATCGAGGGGTCGGTGTGGCCAAGAATTTGTGAACGATACCGAGATCACGTTCCCAAATGATCGCTATGCCGTAGAAGATGGCGATGAAGAGGACGCTTTGTGCTAAGATTCCAGGAGCCATGAAATCAATGTACGGCAGGTTGCCGGTTGGGATGGCCCTCACCTGAGCCAATACCTCCCCGAAAATTAACAGCCAGAGAGCCGGTTGCACCGCACGGGTTAGCAGTTCGGTGAAGTCGTGATGAAGCTTGCGAGCTTCCAGTTCAGCGATTGTCAGGGTTTTCCCGATGAAATTAGTTATGACGCCAAAATAGTCGATGATTCCGAGCCTTTGCATTAACCCACCCTCCTTGCTATTCGCCTTACTCTCGATGTCTCACGATAACCTCCGCCTGAGTCAACCTCAGCGCCCGAGTAGTATGCAAATACATCATCCAGTGTGGCATCATCTCGGACAGATGACTTCAGTTCGGACGGGCTACCGATCGCAGCGACTTTGCCAAGATGCATTATTGCAATGCGACCACACAGTAGGTCAGCCTCGTCCATGTAATGCGTGGTTAGAAATAGGGTCGTCCCGTAATCCGCTCGCAGTTGTTGAAGGTGTTGCCACACTGCCTTGCGAGCCACCGGATCTAAGCCTATGGTAGGTTCGTCTAAGAATAGGACTTTGGGTCTATGTAGCATGGCTTGCGCGATTTCCAGCCGCCTAATCATGCCGCCAGAATATGTTCGCACAAGCTTATCTGAGAACCCTGATAGTCCCATGAAGTTGAGAACATCGCTAATTCGTTGTTTGCGTTCTTGGCGTGGGATATCGTAGAGTTTAGAGAAGATTAACAGATTCTCGTAGCCTGTTAGGCCGCCGTCGGCCGAAAGAGACTGTGGAACATACCCGATTACTCTCCTCACTCCGACCGCTTCACGGGTAATACTGTGGCCGTCCACAGAAGCATTTCCAGCGGTTGGAGGCAGTAAAGTTGTAAGCATTTTGATTACGGTAGTCTTACCTGCTCCGTTGGGGCCAACCAATCCGAAGATTTCACCAGGCTCGATAGAGATTGTCAATTCGTTAACAGCGATAAGATCGCCGAAACGTTTTGTGAGCGACTGTGTTTGAAGTATGGAGCCACCTTTGGCCTCTTGTTGAGCCACCCACTCAGTTCTTTGCAGAATTCTTCTCTCCCGTAAAGAGTTCTCTAAGCATTCGCATGGCCAGTGTAATAGTGGCGCGGTCAGATGCAGAAAGCTGGCGGAGCCTCTCTTCCAAGTATGCCATGGTCGCCGCACGCGCGGATTGAAGTCTGGCGCGCCCAGGCTCTGTAAGAGTCAGTGTCATGCGCCGTCGATCCTCACGGTCTGTTCGGCGGTTGAGCAATCCACGAGCAACCAATCCGTCAACTAGCGCTGACATGGTTGGAAGGGTCAATCCAATGTGGTCGCATACTTCGGATAGCGATGCGCCCTCGTTTCTGTACACAAAAGCCAACGTTCGATATTGCGGCACAGACATTTCCTTGGCACCGTACTTTCGCAACTCGGTTCGAATCACCCGGAAGACCATGGGGACGCCGTCTAGAATTTCGTGTGCGCACTCTCCTACAGTAGACCGCATAGTGCTTGCTTGCATTTTCCTTTGCCAATCGAATTGTTTGAAACACGAACTATTTACGGCTAATGGATGGTTTCTGTTTAAGAAAAGCTAGACGCGCCGCTTAACCGACCTTGTCTTGCGGATAGTATTCGGAGGAAGAAGGCGAAGGCAATGAGCCTTAACTCTAGGAAGAGATTAAGTCATTGCAGGTTGTTCACAAACATGAAATCTGTATCGGCCTGGAAGGCGAGTTTCCGGTTCTGTATACTTACCCAATCTGTCAGCTGAGGGATCAATTTGCCAAGTGAAGGATTCAAGCGGATGCTGGTAGCTGTTGACGGTTCAGATAACGGCGCTCGCGCAGCCAAGGTCGCTGTCGCGTTAGCGAAGAAGTTCGGAGCGGAATTAATTGTATGCCATGTCATCCCGACGCCGACTTATTCGTCTGTCCAGGCAGGCACGTTCGGAGCAGGGAACGTGTTGCACGAATATTTTGAGAGCGCTCGAAAGGAGGCGAAAGGAATTGTCGACCAAGTTGTGAAACTTGCAGAGGACAGGGGTGTTGATTTAATCGTAATTGGAACCCGTGGATTAAGTGGTTTCAGAAAACTATTGATGGGAAGTGTCTCATTGGGAGTAATCAACCACGCGCATTGCTCAGTTCTCCTCGTAAGATGAAGAGCCCTCAGTACGTCGTTAGATCACTCAAGTAGACTGGTTTGACAATGATTCTGAAGGCCAGAGAAAGGGGAATCAAGATGAGTCCTTTGGCGTCGCCTAGTCAATTTAAGGCACGGAGCCCAGTCCGTTGTATTGCCGGTTGATGCCCTATGGGTCATGCGGTTGAGACAGAGAGGTTGACGAAGCATGGTCTGGTATCCTTCGGTTGAGGTTGTCATCAAGGCAAACAAAAGGGCTGTGCGTAATGACAAACACCGTCACAAGTTGAGGCGCTCGACTAAGGCAATTTCGTCTCTTATTGACAGTATCAGGGAGTCGGAATCAATGGGTTTGGCTTACCAATCAGCCCGATTTATGAAAGAGCTTGTTCACCTGCATGCGTTTGATGGAGGAAACCATAGGACAGCGTACTCAATAGCCGCCCTATTTCTAATTAAGAATGGAATTGACTTGCGAACTGTTCCTTCTTCAATTTCCTATCCTTTCGCTAAGGCGATTGACGCCAAGAACACAGCTGAGGTTGAGGCGTGGATTCTTGAAAACATGCTGGAATTGTGACACTCTGAAACTTTATCGCGTAACGCATATAAGGACTCAAGCACCCAAGCACCTAGTGGTGGAAGCGGCATGGCTCAAGTTGAGCTGAAAAAATCAGTTGAAGAGCTGTTGGACAAGATTACCTCAGACAACGCGGCGTTGTTTGAGTTGCTAGCGACAAACGGCCGCGGCAACGGCAAATCCAAGAAGTAAGCGGCCACCTATTTCTTGATCTGTCCGGTATGTGTATCATTGTAAAGCACCTGTTCTCTCGTCGGATTTGTATTCCCGCTTTTCCTCAAGCGCCTATTATAGCCCCATACACGTTTCAGCCTCAATCGGCCAGATGAGCCCACTGGCCTAGCCCAGTCAATTTAAGGCACGAAACCTAGTCCGTTGCATGGCCGGTTGATGTTCAATGGTTCATGCGGTTGAGACGGAGGGGTTGACGAAGCGTTACGGCGACTTGCTCGCCGTGGATTCGTTGGACCTGAGCATTGATGAGGGTGAAATCTTTGGGCTGCTGGGCCCTAATGGGGCGGGGAAGACTACGACGCTTTCAATGCTCGCCACGCTTGTTAAGCCCACTTCTGGGACTGGACGGGTGAATGGGTACGATATTCTTTCGCACCCTGCGGATGTGCGGCGTTCGATTGGCATTGTATTCCAGGACCCCAGCAGCGATGATGTGCTCACCGGCCGGGAGAACTTGTACCTGCACGCGTTGATGTTCGGGGTTCCAAGGGAAGAGCGGCGGAAGCGCATGGACTACGTCCTCAGCCTAGTAGACCTCCAGGACCGGGCGGACGATATTGTGAAGAAATATTCGGGCGGGATGCGGAGAAGGTTGGAGTTGGCGAGGGGCTTGCTGCATAATCCGCGCATTCTGTTTCTTGACGAGCCAACGCTGGGATTGGACCCGCAGACCCGTGAGCATATTTGGGCGTATATTGAGAACCTGGTCAAAGTCGAGAAGGTCTCGGTTATCATTACGACGCATTACATGGATGAGGCGGATAGGCTGTGTAATCGGGTTGCGATAATTGACCATGGGAAGGTTTCTGCTTTGGATAGCCCGCGGGAGTTGAAGTCGAAGGTGGGCGGTGAGATTATCAAGCTCCGCGTCCGGTCGCCGAACCTTGAGGCGTTGAAGGGGTTGGATTACGTGCTCAGCTTGGAGCAGTCGGGGAGTACGCTCCGGTTGACGGTAAAGGATGCGAGCGTGCACTTACAGGAGATTCTCGGGATGGTTGGGGCGGTGGATTCGGTGGAGGTTCGCACGGCCACACTGAACGATGTTTTCTTGCATTACACGGGCCGTGAGATTAGGGAGGAGTCGGGTGAGGGCGGCGTGTTCGAACGCATCGCCCGGGTTAGGAGTGGACGCTGAATGGGTGAACTGGAAGGATTCTACGCGCTCTGGTACCGAGAGATCAAGGTCTTTTCAAGGGAGAAGTCGCGTATCGTCTCGTCCCTCATCACACCCCTACTCTGGATTGTCGTATTCGGCGGCGGCTTAGGCTCTGCAGTGTCGTTGGGTGGAGTGAATTACCAAGTCTTCATCTTCCCAGGCATACTGACAATGTCGATTCTTTTCTCGTCCGTATTCTTCGGGCTGTACATTGTTTGGGATAGGAAGATAGATTTCTTCAAGGAAGTGCTCGTTGCGCCTCTGTCGCGAACGACCATTTTTGCTGGGAAGATGGTTGGGGGAAGCGTGGACGCGTTGATTCAGGGATGTGCGATGCTTGCGTTCGGCTTAGTCCTCGGGATAAATTACACGTTCATAGTGGTGCTTTTCTCTTTTGTCTTCATGTTCGTTCTCGCGTCGGCGCTTGTAAGCTTGGGCTTAATCATCGGTTCGAACATGGAGAGCGTGGAAGGGTTCCAGTTAATCGTTAGCTTCCTAGTTTTTCCGATGTTTTTCTTTAGCGGCGCATTGTTCCCTCTCAAGAACTTGCCGCAATACTTGCTAGTCTTCACAATCCTCGACCCAGTCACCTACGCCGTAGACGGCCTTCGAGGATTGATCCTAGGCTCGTCCCAACTGCCCATCGCACTCAACTTCCTAATTCTAACCGGGTTCGCAGCTGTGATGATCGGAATCGGAACATGGAGTTTCAAAAGGCTGAAGTAGAAAGCGAACAGCACTGCCCGTGCGACCCAGATGACTCTGCGAACGAGATTACAGAGACGCAAATGGTGGGGCCGAAGGGACTCACTGCCTCTAGGCGGCGGGTCTGTAGTAGTCTTGCGTTAAGTGAAGCGCCGATACGTTCCTCCGCATCCCCATCTCGATGACATGATGCCTCAGGCCTCCGTCAATTGCAGAAGGTTCTCGATTATTTCTAGGAACTCGTGCCTTTCCTCGCCGTCGACATAGTGGTCTATTTCCAGGGTTCCCTCCGCGGTCATCGCCTCAACGACCGGTTTCAAATGGCCGCTCCAATCGTAATCTGTTGATATCTGCGCCTTTACATCGTTGAAATCTTCAACATTGACTGCTCTTCCTAGAACTCTCTGGATTGCCGCGCAGTGTTCTGCTAATTGTTTCGAAGAAACATTGGTCAGCCGGTCCCCCGACAAAAACGCAGGCGGCGTAGCCCGCTACGATATCCCGAGGGAGAATGCCCAACTCTTCTGATGGTCCAAAACCGACTTCGATAGTGTAGCGTGACCGCTTTCGATTACTGCCTATTTCATCTAGTTCATCCGGACGCACTTTGATACTAAGCCTAGTATGCCGCCTACCAGTGCGAGTATGCCGCCGAGGCCGTTGAAACTCAAGCACCCAAATAGGCCCGTTTTCCCTGAGATACGACGGGCTGCTTCAGAAATAAGGTAGCGTGAAATATTGAAGAGGGCATGTGAGTTAGCAGGGCGATCCTAGTTGAGCGACCTGATTCTAAGCAAAGCGAAGACGGGCTTAGTGGTCATTGACCTCCAAAAAGGAACCGCGTCGATGTCGACTGAGCCATACGACACGAAGACTGTACTATCTAACGCTGTGAAACTGGCTAACGCTTTCAGAGAGAACAAAATGCCTGTCTTCCTTGTACATGTCTACTTTTCAAAGGAGACAGCTCTCCAACCCATCGCTGACCTTGTAATGCCTTCAAGAGGGGAGATGCCTGTGGATTGGGCAGACATAATGCCGGAGTTAGGACCTACTCCATCTGATGTGGTAATCACCAAGAGGCAGTGGGGCGCGTTCTACGGCACCGATCTTGATCTTAGGCTCAGACGCGGAGGAATTGACACAATTGTGCTCGCTGGCATTGCAACGACATACGGTGTGGAAAGCACCGCAAGGTTCGCGTATGAGTATGGCTACCAGCAAGTCTTCGCTGAAGACGCCATGTCAGACCGTTCCACGGAAGCCCATAAGAATTCCATCGAGTTCGTCCTGAAGAGGATTGGAAGAGTCAGGAAGACAGCAGACATTCTGCAAGCGCTGGAACGCAATCCATAACACACCAATGAGGCAGTCCGTACTAAACGTTAGTTAGAATCGCGACCTCAATGAAAGGCCAATGTGAGTGTTGCGTGAAACTGAATGAAATCTCAAGTCCAGCGTTTCGTAACACGGATTAGTGAAAGTTAGACTTGGATTGGGAGCACAATCTGTTCCGCTTTTGACATGTCATCTTCGGATAGGTGGACTTCTAATGCTTGAAGGTTTTCTAGCAGCTGTTCTCTGTTTGATACTCCGATGATCGGAATTATGTTGACGCCAAGTTTTCTCTGCTTGTGAAGTACCCATGCAATCGCGAGTTGGGATAATGAGATGCCTTTCTCGCTGGCTAAAGTGGATAGTTTTCTCAAGGAGTCTAAGTTCTTCTCAGATAATGCTTTCTTGAAGCTCTGGGAATATGTTGCCCTTGATCCAACTGGAATTCCGTCCAGATATCTGCCGGATAGTAATCCTTCAGCTAGCGTAGAATACGCCATAATTGTGAAGTTGTACTTGCGAACTAGGGGTAGCTTGATGGATTCGATGCTTCGGTTGATCAGGCTATATGGGTCTTGCAGCGTAGCAAAATTGACTAGGTCATGCACTTTGGAAAGCTCCATGAAGTCTACGACCTGTTCTGACGTGAAGTTGGAACAACCGATATAGTGAACTTTCCCCATTGCGACTAGGTCACTGAAGGCTCGCAAAGTTTCTAGGTGCGGAGTTTCCTCATCTGGGAGATGAGCCAAATATACGTCCACGTATTCCAGTTTTAATCGCTTCAAACTTTCGGTTATTTGCCAGAACACGTGTTTCCTTGACAGGCCTCGTCCATTCGGCCAGGGTGCCATTTCGTTCCCCACCTTTGTTGCCAACACAAAGCTCTCTCTTTCGTGGTCTCTGAGTATTTCTGACAGAACTTTCTCGGCGTACCCATAATGATTCAAATCAACTGGAGCCATCGCTCCATGGTATCGGTTCGCAGTATCAATGAAGTTTATACCATGATCAAAAGCCAGATTCACCACCCTTCTCGTTTCTTCAGCGTCCACTCTCGGTATCCCATACGGATCAGTTTCCTTCAACCTCGGAAGATGCCAAGTACCAAGACAAATCTCAGAAACTTTTAATCCACTGTCTCCAAGTCTAACATAATTCATATCAAGTCACGACCTATCAGCAAAGAATGCCCGTCTTACGCTTATTCACATTGAACTGAACCACCAAGTCTTCAAAGCTTCCGGCCTCTGACGCGGCCTCTGGCAACTCGCTCGTCAAATACTCTGAGCAAAAACCATTGATACAGCCTAGGATTAGTCTCTCGGTGGGATATGCAGAATCTCCCTAGCCTCATTCGGCGTCGCTATCTCCTTACCAAATTCCTTGGCTATTCGAACAATCTTGGAAACCAATTCGGCGTTTCTCTTCGCCAAGACGCCTTTACTCAGGTATATGTTGTCCTCCATGCCAACCCGAACATCTCCCCCCAACGTAATGCCCAGCGTCACGAGGGGAAACTGGGCCTTGCTGATGGCTATCACGTTCCATCTCCAACCGGCTACGAGGCTTCTCATGTGCACAAGGTTCTCAGGCGTGGCTGGAATTCCTCCTTTCACCCCCAAAACAAGGGAGATTCTCAGAGGCTCTTTGACAAGGCATTTTTCGACAAGGCCCCGCGCCAGGCCGATGTGCCCTACATCGTAGCATTCGAGCTCCGGCTTGATCCCCTTCTCCAACATGCGTCGAGCCACGCTTTCCACAACATCCGGCGGATTCATGAAGACGCCCTCGCCGAAGGTCATCGTCGCCACGTTCAACGAGGCGGATTCAGGTTTCAGATCGAGTGCGCTCATTCTTTGTTCCAAGGAAACACCATAGGGGCCACCGCCCCCGGTTGTGAGTTGGACGATCATATCGCACTTGTCTCTGATTCCCTCGAGAACTTCACGGTACATCGCCACGTCAGGCTTCGGAGCTTTCGTCTCGGGATCCCGGACGTGAATGTGAGCTACAGCAGCGCCAGCTTCACACGCCTCCACTGCCTGCACTGCTATCTCCGAAGGAGCAATTGGCAAGTAAGGTGACTTCTGCCATTGTGACCCGGAGCCGGTGGGCGCAACTGTGACGATGAGCTTCTCATCAAGACTCATTCTAGCGTTCACCACCACGATTTCAACCAGTGCTATGCGCTTGGCTATCCTTAAGCCAGTCGATTGATTCCCCCAACGAGGCAGAGCGTGAATTCGGAAAACAGAAGTAACTCACCATCGCCAATATGCGCGGTAGTCAAGTTGCGCCTTCGAGTTCACGAATGTGGAATCAGGATTGGAAGACTAGAGGCTGGCGAACGGAATTCGATAACTGACGTACGCGGGGTTTCGGTCGGACAGGTTACGTTGATTCGAGGAGAAGGAAAACTCACACCCGGCCGCGGGCCGGTTCGAACTGGCGTAACGGTGGTTCTACCACACGAAGGGAACATCTTTCGTGAAAAACTGAGGGCGGGCGTCCATGTTCAGAATGGGGCAGGCGAACTTACGGGGGCTCTTCAGGTGATGGAGTGGGGTGTCATGGAAACACCGATCGCACTCACGAACAGTCTGAATGTGGGGCTAGTGCACGATGCTCTCGTTGAGTACATGGTGCAGAGAACCCCCGAGATTGGAAGGGAGGGTGGTGTAATCTTGCCCATCGTGGGCGAATGCGATGACAGCTACCTGAACGACATTCAAGGCAGACACGTCAAACATGAACATGTTCTCCAGGCCGCCGAAAGTGCGACTGAAAAAGTGGCTGAAGGCTCAGTGGGTGCTGGTACAGGCATGTCGGCGCTCGGCTTCAAAGCGGGGATTGGAACCGCATCCAGGAGGACAGACACAAAACCGGACAATTACACCGTCGGCGCACTAGTTCTCGCCAACTTCAGCGGAGACCTGCATGTAGACGGCGTGCCTGTTCACGGGCAAATCGAAACCGTCAACAACCTCCCCAGGAGTTCTCGCTCAATAATCACCGTGCTCGCAACCGACGCGCCGTTGACCTCAATGCAATTGCGCCGACTGGCAGCTCGTGTGCCCTTGGCGCTGGGCTGGGTCGGGTCTACGTCCGCAAACTCCAGCGGGGATATAGCCATAGCCTTCTCAACCACACAACGAATAGGCACCTCACTCACCCCGATTCAACCGAGTACCAGTGCCGTAAGCTCGGAGGGGCTGGACGAATTGTTCAGGGCGGCAATTGAAGCAACCGAGGAAGCCATTCTCAACTCGATCTTCAAAAGCGAAACAATGCAAGGACGGGACGGCAACGTCTCACATGGCCTGCCGGTCGATGAAGTGATGGACATCATGAAGAAACACGGAAAGGCCTAGACACGGTTACTGCGCAGAGAGTATTGCGTCATCACTAGGCTTTCATTTAGCTCGTAGATGCTTTTCTAGGAAGGCAGCTCTCCTATCCCAACCATCGACCCTATTCTGAACCTTCCTGAAGCTATGCCCTTCATCCTCAAACACAACGAAGTCCACATCTCTTCCAAGTTTCTGAAGAGCATCTTTCGCCTGTTGTGATTCCGAAAGCGGACATCGCGTATCTTGAGTCCCAGCCATCAGTTGGACTGGAGCTCGCACCTGGTCTATGAAGAAGATTGGTGAGGCATCATGGAATCGTTCGGCATTTTCCACCGGGTCGCCCATGTTTTCACGGTCCCAGTATCGCAGGTCCTCGCGCTCGTTCTGGTACTCGGTGAACCAGTTGAGAAAAGGAAACAAAGCTGAACCCGCAGCCCAACGGTCCGGACTCATAGCCAAGGCGCATATCGTCAGGTACCCGCCGTAGGACAGGCCTGTTACGCCTATCCTTTCAGGATCTGCAAGGTCCTCTTTCACTAAATACTCCGCGGCAGCGTCAACGTCCGCTAGGTCATCTCGCCCCATAACAAACCGGTTGGCTTGTCTGAAGGCTCTTCCGTAGCCTGTGCTGCCGCGGTAGTTGGGCGCGATGACTACGAAGCCTCTGCGAACTAGGTCCTGCACGTCGGGGTACCAGTCATTTTCGTGCTGAGCCGTCGGGCCTCCATGAAGGTACACGAGACCGGGTGGGCGTGAGCCGGCTCGGCGTGTCTTGTAGAGGAAGGCAGGTATCTTGAGGCCACCCACGCTCTCAAATCGCACCACCGCTGGTTCAACGAAGGCTCTTCGATCGATTGACGCTGGCAGTGAATGGGTCAGCCGACGGAACTTCCCGTTTCGGATATCAAGCATCCACAGGTCAGCCGGATTGCGTGGCCCGGAGAATGTGAACATGAGGTGCTTGGAGTCGGGTGTAAACGCGAGCTGCATATGCACGCCAGGCTCAACCTGGAATGTGCGTTTCGCTCCGCCAATCGCATGCAACGCGATTACTACGTTGCCTTCGTGGTTTTCTCTGTAGGCGATGCTTGAACCATCCGGGGCCCAGCAGGGATCATAGCATTCATTGGTAGTATCTGTGAGCCATTCTATCCTTCGCTCCTGCAGGTCGTACACTCCGATGTCTGACATGCCGCGCGAAGTTGACGCAAGGGCTATGCGTTTGCCGTCCGGCGACCAGTCTGGCATTGAGGCGTCGATTGGTCCGGTCTCATCGCCCAACTGCTGGGCCGCGCCGCCTGTGGCGGAAACCAGAAAGACGCCAAGCTCTTCGCCCGTAGTCATGGCGGTGAACATGATTGTCTCGCCGTCAGGGGACCATTCCGGGTCTGCGTCGTCATACTTGTGGTCGGAGATTTGTCTGAGGTCGCCGCCCGTTGATGGCATTGAATAGACCGAATACTTGCCGCTTCTATTCGACGCTAGGGCAAAGCTTCGGCCGTCCGGTGACCAGCGGATGAAGGGCAGAATCGCTTCATCCGTCCCGGGCGTGATGTTTCTCGCTTCTTTTGAATCCAAATTCAAAAGGAAGAGGTCGAATTTCTCGTCGCCGCTATAGTCTTGGCAGTAGGCGAGGCGTTTTCCGTCTGGCGAGAAACGGGGGGAGAGACGGCTTTCGGTATCCGTCGTGATCTGGCGTATGTGTCCATCGTCCAGTCGCACCAAGTAGACCTGCCACTGGCCCGTCTTGTTCCAGGCAAAGGCGACTTCTGCTCCGCTTGGCGAAACATGGAATGCCTCGGCTTCAGAGTATATCCCAGGGATCAGTGCCGCAAGGTCGAATTCCGTTCCAGCTCCCCCTCCTGCAACCGATCGCATGAGTTGCTCACGGGAGGGGCTCTTGCCAGAAGTGGCAGGCGGCGAAGTGCTCGCTGCCGACCTCTTGCAGCGTAGGTTCTTCCAGCCTGCATCTTTCCCTGGCGATTGGGCACCTCGGATGGAATCTGCAGCCCTTAGGCACGTCAATCGGGTCAGGGACTTCCCCGCTGAGTATGACTTTCTTGTGTCGGAATTTTGGGTCAGGAACCGGGACGACTGAGACTAGGGCTCTAGTGTAAGGATGCTTGGGGTCTCTGATCAAGTCGAAGGAGCTCGCTCTCTCGACGATCTTACCTGAATACATCACGGCGATAGTGTCCCCTACCACCCACGCCAATGAGAAATCATGTGTGATGAAAAGGAAGCTCGCTTCTCCTCTCGTCTTGATGTCTAGTATTATCCTGAGAATGTCGGCGCGCATCGAAACGTCAACCATAGACACCGGTTCGTCAGCGATGAGGAAGCTAGGGTCTAGAACCATAGAGGATGCGATTCCGACCCTTTGCCTCTGCCCCCCGCTTAGCTCATGAGGGTACCTGTGAAGGAACGTTTCCGGAGGAATAAGCCCCACATTGGAAAGCGCCGTGAGAATC
>JBAVCK010000090.1:0-5874 GCA_049586635.1 Bathyarchaeia archaeon | reverse complement strand
GGCTCAACGCGCGTTCACCATTTGGGGATTCTCCTCATTACTCGGAATCCTCTTAGCGTACTTTACCTTCGGCCTATTCCAGATTGTTGGCATAACATTTACGGGCGGACTTTGGGGACACGCCTTTGACGCCATCCTGAGTGGCGTCATTATCGGTGGTGGAACAAAACCGCTCCATGATGTAATACAGTACCTAGGAGGATCAAAGAGCCAGTGTGTCAGCTCATCTAACCAGATGTCATCTTGGCCGTTATTACGGAAGTCGTGAATGCATCCCTACCTTCTTCTCTTTACAGGTACCTGTACTTCTGCGTTCGCCCAGGCCCGGGGATTTGTCCAAGGGCTTCCTTCGTACACTTCACGGCTGAGGCCAGCATCCTTGTAGCCAGCATATCTCAACCAACCGTAAATGCCAGAATAAACTAATCGCGGCGATACGGTATTTGGATTGAAGGTGACAGCGACAACTTTTTGCGCGGGGAGCTTCTTCACTCGGATTTTGCCCTCGCTCACTGCTCTTCCCTTGATTTGTAGGCAAGCTTCAGAGCGAAGCCTATTAGCTGGCCTCCGACCCCCCGGCTCATCAATAAAGTACAACATCCACTTTCCAGTTCGCAATCTTTTCTTCTTGGCCCATTTCACGAGCTGGCTGAATTCAGAGCGTAGCATGCTCCCGCTGTATGGACCGACACGTATCATTGAAGCGACCCTGTAGCTTGGAGCCCGCTTCACCCTTAGATCGACTGCCATGCCCGATCACAGCCAAGTACTCGTGCGGAGAACTATTAATCTGTACCTGGTTCAAATTCCGACGCTCGCACCACTAGTCCCCCACTATAGGTTTCTAGTTTTTCCGTGCTCTCTAATTGATAATCGGGCGCAAAGCTATAATGCGCCAAAGGGAAAACGGCGGACCACGGCGGAACTCTAGTGAACTTCCCTAAGACGTCTGTTGTGTTGCTTCTCGTATTGATGTTCGGGATGGGATTTTCTGGTTATCTCACTGCCGGCGTGCTCGCGGAGAATTCCTGTCCACTAAATGGCGGCTGCACCCGAGTCCTAGGCCTTCCTTCCTGCTTGTACGGGTTCACCATGTACACAATCATGCTGATCATAGTGCTACTGACCTCAGCTGGGCACGTCGCTTTCGCGACAGGTCGAAAACTCGTTCTTCTCGTATCGCTGATAGGAATGATGTTTGCCGGTTCCCTGCTCGTTACTGAGTTTCTGAACCGCAATCCCCTGACAATTTGCGCTGCAGGATTCGCCATGTTCACATTGATTTTCCTAATAGGTGCCTTCATCTGGAAAAAAGAGTAAATCCAAGCGATCATATTCTGCCAAAGACCTGTGATCTACTCTTTCTAGGTTGAGTCAACGAGAGCTCTCAAGAGACAGCGATTCCCTTCGCGGCGAGGTCATTTCTGTTTATCAGATTGATCGGCACTTTGCCCTGTGCTATTCTCACACTTTCTTCGGCTGTAACGCGCGACATTTCGGCGATCGCCTCCTGAGTTAGTCCCCCAATATGAGGACTGAGAATTACATTGTCTAGCGAGACAAGAGGAGAGCTTGCTGGCAGAGGTTCCGCTGGAAATACGTCCAATCCCGCACCAGCAATCCTCCTGTTTCTGAGTGCGTCAATTAGAGCTTTCTCGACAATGATTGCGCCTCGTGCAGTATTGATCAGGTATGCGCTCGGTTTCATCAACGTGAATTCCGTTTCACCGATCAGTCCTCTAGTCTCAGAGGTTAGCGGAACATGGATCGAAACATAGTCTGCTTCCTTCATGACTGTGGTTAAATCAGCTGGTTCTGCTCCTGCCTGCCTGATTTGGTCCCATGAGAGATATGGGTCAAAAACAATAATCCTCATATCAAATCCTTTGCAAATACGGACAACTCTTCGGCCGATTTCACCCATTCCAATGAGTCCCAAGGCTTTTCCTGCGAGTTCTCTTCCTGTCATGTCTGAAAGCGACTTCTTTCTTTCCCACAATCCGTCTCTTACGAATCGGTCTCCAATGTGAGTCCCCCTGCTAACGCCCAGCATGAGTGTAACTGCTAGTTCAGCGACAGCTTCCGAGTTCGCGCCTCTACAGTTCGCTACGTAAAGGCCGCGGTCGGTCGCTGCCTGCACATCAATGTGATCGTAGCCGACCCCATAAGCTACAATTCCCCTCAGTGATTTCCCAGCCGCGTCCATAACGTGATCAGTAATTCGATGGTACTCGGCGACAATAACTGCAGCGTCTGTCACTTTAAGAAGAAACTCTTCGCCATTATTCGGTGCCCAAATAACCTCTGTGCCGCTTTCCAATATCTTCATCGCCGACGGGGTCATGAAAAGCCGATCTGCCAGCACGACCTTTGGCAAAACATCCATCCAAGATCCATCCAAAATTTGGTGAATGGCCTAGTGGTGCGGGATACAAGGGCGTTCCGGAACTTATGCTGCGAGAGATGCCCATCTACGGTGATCCGGAGGATGTTCGACGACAGTTAGAATTGTTCCGAGACGCTGGAGTTCAGTTATTCATAATGAGTTTCGAACCCGGCCGACAATTGGATGAACTGAAACTTTTCGGGAGCGAGGTTGCGAAACACTTCTGAACATCCCGTGCCGTCTATAATTCACTCATAGGGAAGGCTTTTACCCTTACTTTGGATGTGCTTGATGAGGTTCTGTTATGCCTAGTTCCTATGTTTTGGTCAACGTTGAGCCGGGTTCGGAAGAGGAGGTTCTCAAAGAAGTTCGAAAGCTTCCGAACGTGAAGGACTGCCACCGGACCTACGGTATCTACGACATGATTGCAAAAGTTGAAGCTGATTCGATGGATGGGTTGAAAGAGATCATCACATGGAAGATACGACGACTTCCCGGCGTTCGTTCAACCGTTACAACAATTGTCATAGAATAATCTTGTTCGCCCATCGGAAACTCTTCGGGCTGGAAGGACGAATGCAGTGAGGCGACAGAAGCGGGGGGTTTGCTTTGGCCCTTACAGTTTATCAATCCAAGATTCTCGCCTTGGTCCAAGTTGGCAGCTTCGCCACCTGGAGCCGTGTCACGGGGATCATTCTCCTTAGAGCCCACGGCCCTCAGTATTAATCGCGTTCCCTACAGGTCAAACCGAAAGGCGGTGGAGAGTTTTACTCTAGTCTCATTACTGGCTCGAATCATAATTTGATTGGCTACGGCAAGAAGGAAGCAGCGCATGACTGGGGTCGGACCCACCTGCTGAGACGCTTGGTCGTTCTGAGAAAGAAGGTTGATGACTATGAGTTCTGATGTACTTACGCAGTCAAGATTTCTTCGAAGGAGATATCGTGAGCTCGATCCCACCTCATCTCGAATCTACTTACTGTTTATTTATTTTATTTATTTATTTTTGTCTTATCGGGGTTTTTCCAGGTTTGAGACCGTTTAATTGCCAAGTCTTATATTCGCACAGAGTGCAGCTATTGCTGGTCTAATTTGGCTAGCCAGCTATTCGCAAGAAGATCTAGCGGACTTGTGAAAGAAGCGGGTCTTCTGGATGCTTTCGCCACAGGTTTCATGAACCAGGGGCTCACCTTCAACTTCTGGCTCGGCTCAAGCTTCGGCCTTTTCCTCTTTCCGAAAGCCGACTTGGTCTGGGCCGCGTTCATCGCAATGGTGTGGTGTACGCTCGGGCAGGGCTTGGTATGGGGTATTCTCGGTGGTTCGATGCCGAGGAGTGCCGGTGACTATGTATACGCCTCCAGAATTCTGCACCCGCTAATTGGCGTGGTTAACGCAGCCATCAGCGGTGTCTTTGTCATCATTGCTTGGCTGTGGACACTCTCTCCGTTGTATGTGAAACCCGGCTTTACGACTATATTTGGCATGCTAGGCGCAGCCGATCTAGTCGCGAGAGTTACTCAGCCTGACCTTACCTTACTCATTGCGACGTTGGCTATCTTCTACGGTTTTGTTTTCGGCGCACTCATGCGCCTACGATACTTTGCCCTGCAACAAAGAGTCCTAATGGTACTCGCGCTAGTCACGTTCTCTATCGTGATGTTCTTTGGGCTCTCGCATTCGCATCAGGATTTTGTGAATGCGTGGAACGTGTTAGCTAATCAATATGGCTCGTACGATTACCAAGGGCTGATTAACGCCGTCAAGGCTCAGGGATACCCAGTAGGCACAGGTGTTGACTGGGTCTCAACTGTTGGGCTGGCCACCAGCGTGTACGGGTGGTGGGCCGAATACGCATACGTAACTGTCTTCATCAGCGGAGAAGTGAAGCGGCCCGAACGAAACCTCATAGTCGCTCAGACTTCCGCTGTCGTCATCCCAGGGCTACTAATGATGCTGGTAGGTTTTCTGTTGCAAGGCGTTATTGGCAGAGAGTTTACAGTAGCCTCTGCATACGTCGAACAGGCTGGCTTGCCAGGGTATAAAATGCCCTTCACTCCTGACTTCGTGACTCTATCGGGCATATTCACAACTAACAAGCTCCTGCTAATCATCATGGGCTCAAGCGTTCTACTCTCCATCCTGATCTGGATGCCCCTTCAGTTCGTGGCCGCCCCCAGGTATCTGATGGGTTTCGGAATGGACCGCCTAGGCCCCAAGTGGTTCACCGACGTAAACCCACGAACTCACACGCTGCTAAAGAACTGCATATTCGTCTTTATCGTTGCCGAATTGGGCGTAGTCGGATACTTGCTGAATCCTGTGCTCGGCTCTTGGATAGGAGGATCCGCCAACACGGTCGTTCAATACGTTACAACGTTCACGGTCGCTGCGCTCTGCGCAATCGCATTTCCGTTCGTCAAGAAGGCGCGGCACATCTGGAATGCTTCCCCGCACAACTGGAAGATCGGCCCAATTCCCTTGGCAACGATTGCAGGGATAATTTCGCTGGGTTACTTCTGGATAGGAGGATACTTCTACTTCAGTGCACCCGCGCTTTACGGCGCGTGGCAAATCTGGGTGCCAATGCTAATCGGTGTAACTATCTTCATGGTAATCTGGTACTACGCCTTCAAGGCAAAGGCTGCGAAGGAAGGCGTAGACATAAGCCTCGCTTTCAAGGAGCTTCCGCCAGAATAGAAAGTCAACTTCAGGTAGGCGCGTCGGCGTACGCGCTTACTTCCACTTTACAGCAGTGGCGAGTCGAGATATATCTTAATTACGACGAAGATTGCGCTGGTTGACCAAGGTAGATCATTTGGAAGATGTCCAGAAGAAGACCGTTCAGCTCACACAGATGATGTCAGAAGCGCAGCGAATAATTGCCGAGGGGAATACGCGGAACCTGCATCTTCGCTTGCTTGGTGCTATGGCGTTCCAGGCACATTGCCCAAAATACAATTTTCTCGCCCTGAAACTTGGCAGAGTGCTGACAGACCTTGATCTCGCTGCTTACGGTCGGGAGAAAGCGCCGGTTGACGACCTTATGAGAGAATTGGGTTACGCGGATAATCCGCTCTTTACAGGGCTGTTCGGCCATAGGCGCATGATTTGGGATAGCAAGACGAATGGCCTTCATGTGGACGTCTTCTTCGACAAACTTGCCATGAACCACGTAATCCCATTCACCAATCGACTCGAACTGGAAGAATATACCATTCCGCTGGCAGATATGCTTCTAGAAAAGATGCAGATAGTCCAGATCAATGAGAAGGATGTCATCGATACCATCATGCTCCTACGCGAGCACGCGGTCGGTGATTCCACTCCAGAGACGATCGATGGGCGACATGTCGCGCAAGTCCTCGCCGATGACTGGGGGTTCTACTACACCGTCACTTCGAACCTGAAGAAAGTACAAGAATTTCTCGAGAAGTATCCCCAGCTTGGCCCAGATGATCGAAGCGATGTTTCAGGCAAAGTAGACACAC
>JBAVCK010000089.1:0-46324 GCA_049586635.1 Bathyarchaeia archaeon | reverse complement strand
GATTTCTTATCTGTGAGGATCGTCCTCGTTAGTTTGTCTTTAGCAGCTTCATGTTCGAGTGTGTCGATTTCTCGCCAGTTACCAAACGGTACTCTCTGAACAGCGCCAGCCACTTGCTCGAAGGCGTCTCGATATTGCGTATGGATTTCTGAGGCGATGCTTTACCATTCTTTGATTCGTTTGCAGATGCGCCGCTAGTTTTCCCGCTTAGCTCGTCGTAGTAACCTTGCATGGCTATCATGAATGACAAACACAATAGGTAGAAACGAGGCACTACGTCCAGATTTTTCGCCACCTTGTATAGTGTACTCATACGGGATCTTGATGTTAGACCGTGGCTTTTTATGCCGTTGCGAAGACCCTTTGCACTTAGTCTGTAGAAGCCGAAAGACATGATTCCGTCGGAATATGCTCTCTACGTCTTCTTCATGTGTTCTGCTATCCTCATAGCCCCCGGGCCGATCTTCTTCTTGTCAATAAATGAGAGTATACGTGGTTTGCGCCGTGGTCTGCTGATGCTTTTCGGTGTGCTAGCAGCCGAGTCCGTACTCCTCATCTTGATAGATGTAGAGTTCGTATTTCTTCTTCAGCGTTTTCTTGGCATACTAAGAATTGTCGGGGCTGTTCTGATGGTAGGACTGGCCGTTTCAGCGATGCGCGAAGGCGTTAAAGGCGTCTCCCCCTATGGCCGTAAAACGATTGGGGCGCCTTACATCCGTGGTTTCCTAGTTGCATTGGTCAATCCTCCCCTCATCCTGTGGTTCGTGACGGTAGGCTCCGTTCTGCTAGAAACTGGTGTAGAAACTGTAGGGAATTTGGCGTATGTTATTTTCGGGGTAAGTCTCCTAGGGGTTTCTGCGATCGTGGCTCTGGCCATAATTCTTTCAATTCAGCGTGGAAAGCGGGTAATTGGTCCGCGAGGATTACGCATTCTCTCGTTCATATCTGGATGTGCTTTCGTTATCATGGCGATCTTGCTCGTCATACCACTACTCTGAAAACTCTAGTATGCGGTCTCTGTTTTCGAATTGTAGACGTACAAATGTGAGAAGCTGCTCTCTGGGGTGGCCCCATGCCAGTGCTTCTCTCTCGCTGGAATAAGGAAGATCATGCCTGGCATAGCTATTTGCTCCTCATGCTCGTTGGCTACGATTCCTCTGCCGCTCAAAATATAGAGAACCTGTTCATGGTCGTGAACGTGCATTTTTGTTCGGGCGCCCGGGGGAAAGGTGACGATAGCGGCTTTGATTTCCTCTGCTCCGAGCTGTTTGTCTATGAGCGTCTTCACGATGACCGTCCCACCCTCAAAGATACCGCCAACCGTATCTTCAGAAGGAGCCTCGCTCAGTTTGATCGCTTTCAACATCATCATGCCTTGCCTATGCTATCGGGTGGGCTAGCCTCTTAATCTTGTGTGTGTGCGCAGCATCAGAATCAAGCGCACAAGCAACGATTATTAGAATTATGATGCACGCATACACAAGGAATGTCAGTTCGGCATCAATATTATGGAGACTCATTAAACAAAATGCCCACTCTTCCTTTAGAGATGCATATGAATGAATTTCTACGTCACTTTAACGACGAACTGCAATCTGAGATGCAAGTACTGTTATGAGAAATCCTGCGAGGATTTCGGAAGCGATTTCCATGGTCTCGCCATAGACTACTCAATTCCCTCTTCTGTAGCGTATGGAATTGACGTATTGCAGAATTTTCTGGAACAAGATAGTGATCCAGTTGTCATATTCTATGGAGGCGAACCTCTCCTTCAGATGAACAGGCTGAAAGAAACGATGGATGCTGTCCCGAACGCTCACTTCATCATCCAGACCAATGGTCTAATGCTAGATAGATTGGACTCGAACTATTTGAATAGGCTTGAATCGATTTTCGTCTCTCTCGATGGCAACGAAGCGTTAACTGACTACTACCGGGGAAGAGGCACATACAGGAGGGTGGCGGATAATGTGAAGAAAGTTCGGGAGCTTGGGTTTCGAGGCGAAATTGTCGCTAGGATGACAGTCGCTGAAGCGACTGAGATTGACACGCAGGTCTTAGCGTTGATCAACAGAGACACGCTGCCGATTTCGTCCGTTCATTGGCAATTGGATGCATTGTTCTGGCAAAACGATTATCCGAAACGTCGGTTTTCTGAATGGGTCGCGCAAAGCTACAATCCGCGGCTGAGAAAACTGATTTCTGCTTGGGTCGAACACATGAGGAATGCTGGAGAGGTTTGGCGTCTGTACCCATTCGTTGGGGTTATGCAGTCTATACTTAACGGTGAGTCAAGTCCTCTTCGATGCGGAGCCGGATGGTGTGTATTCAACATACAAACTGACGGCAACATTACGCCGTGTCCAGTCATGGCGGGCATGAAGGACTTCTACCTAGGTCACATCAGTAACGCCTCTATCAAAAGCCTGAAAGATACCGTGTTCGTATCTGAGCCATGTACATCATGTAAGTTCACCACAATATGCGGTGGCCGTTGCCTCTACGCGAATGTTACTCGACTCTGGGGAAATGAAGGATTCAATCAAGTCTGTGGCACGGTCGTAAACATGATAGAAGCGCTCTACGATGCGGTCCCACAGATCAAATCACTAGTAGAAACCGGTAGGGTTCAACTGAAAGACTTCGAGTACCCCAGATACAATGGTTGCGAAATAATTCCTTGACGTGTTTGATTGTTTCCTTGGAACTCCCCGACAGTTTGTGTGTGTGCGCCAGCATTCCCGCACAACCAGAAGTTGTCCGCGCAATTCCATAAGCCGCATCAGGCGGGGCCGGAGATCTGAACGCCGTCGAATCTAATGTAGGGGGCAACGCATCCTAATGAGGAGCCTGAAACCACTTCCGGATTGTCTGAGATTCCTGAGATCCTCTGGAGGAGGTCCAATGCGGTTCCACTAAACGTTCCGCCCACAATCCCTTCGCCCAATTCGCCATTCTTGATTTCCTGCGCGTTTCGGATTTCTGATCCGAATCGGGTAGTGATTTCATCAGGGTTGAGCCATGCTGGGTGGTAGATCAGTAAGCCGTCCTTCACATCACGAATCAGTTCTTCTAGGTTTTCAGTTCCAGGTTTGATGTATAGGTTGGTGGTCGAGTTCTCGGGTGGAACTTGGTACCGTTCGTCCGCGTCAGCTCCGAACCCGGCGCGAATACCGTTGCCAGTTGGGTTCGATCCCATTGTCTGCGCATGCAGTTGGTCGTAGATGTAATTCTTGAAGAAGCCCTTCTCAATGATCGTGGTCTTCTGTTGAGGTTGCCCTTCGTCATCGAATGGGTTCGTGCGGAGGCCGTACGGGTAGAGGCCGTCATCAACAATGGTCAATTGATCGGATGCGACCTTGTCGCCCTTCTTGAATCGGGATAGGTTCTGTTTGACTGCCTCTGCACTTGCGTGGAAGCCAACTGTTGGGAGAAATGTGTCACAAACGAGAGTGGGAGCAAAGATGACGGTTGTCTGTTTGGCCTTTGGCGGATGGCGTTTCAGGCTGCTCTTAGCGATGCTTAGCCACTCAGGGATGATTTTGTCAGGGGCCAGATCGGCGAGTCTGCACGCGTGGCGTGTAGGCCAGAATTCAGTTACATTGCTGCCGCCGCCAACCTTCAAGGTCAACTCAACGTAAAGATGTGTGCCAGTCGACTCGTATGAGAGTCCGCGACTATTCAATATCTGATTCTCAACGACGTATGTGCGGACTTTGCCGAAAGTTAGGGTGATGTCCTTCTCATTTGAGATCAGCGACTGAACTGTTTCAGCATAGTCCTTTGCCACCTTCTCCTTGTTGTCCTTGATCTTGATGTCCACTGTCTTGGTTGTTGGAAGTTTTTTCTTGTTAGGAAGTTCGAAGTATGGAGAGCGGTTTTGTTTCGCAAGATCGTGCGCTTTCTTGGCAGTTGCCTCCACCGCCTCCTCGGAGTTGCATGACGCAAAACCGACTCCAGCGCCATCACTTCGTGGGATTATCACTCGGACTCCATATCCTGTGTTTTCCTGTCGGATTGAGGCTTCTCTCTGATTTCCTCTCAGGTGAAGATCAGTTCTCTTCGAGTGTTGTATGAAGACTTCCCATTGAGCTCTTGTTGCTCTGTCGAGAACTTGGCGTATGTTCATGCGATCACCGCCTTGGTTCTCCACCATGTTCCACCGGCCCCTACTGGAACATAGTCTTCCGTTCCTTTTCCACAGGTTCCAGGGTCCACTGTAAACCCTTCCTTGCTGACTGCGTCTACGTTTCCGAGCACCTCTAGGACTCGTCCGGTCAGGGTTACTGACTTGAGTGGTTTCGTTTTCTCCCCGTTCTCGATGAGGAATCCTCTCTTGGCGGTTACCTGCATTCCTCCTCCTAAGGGGTCTTCGATACCGTACTGCCATCGCATCATCATGACGCCGTTCTTGGTTTCTTTGATGATTTCATCGATACTCCAATCGCCTGGTTTCGAGTAGGTGTTGCTCATTCTGATGAAGCGTCTTCGTAATGCATTCTGGGTCCTCGAACTCGCGGTCAATTGCGCATTCATAGCCGCGCTGGTTTCAACATCGTGTAGAAAACTGACGAGCATTCCTTTCTCTACCAATGTGTTCTTTTTGGCTGGGGCACCGTCGTCATCGAACTGGTAGCTTCCCCATCCCAGTTTGAGAGATGAGTCCTCGTAGATGGTTACGATGTCTGAGGCAACTTTCTTTCCCAGCAGATCCTTGAGGTATGAGCGCCCTCTGATCGCTTGATCGGCCTCCAGGCCATGGCCGAAGGACTCATGGCATACTGTACCCACGGTCCCTGGGTCAATGATCACCTTCTGAGGCCCCGTCGGTGGCGTCACAGCCTTAAGCTGCACCAAGGCACCTTCAACAGTCTCCTTCACCATCTCCTCCGTTAGGTTCTCCACAACCTCATAGCCCATGGTGCCACCAGATGAGAGTACGTCGTAATCGGTCACATCGTTTTCCTTGACGATAACCTGCATCGAGATTCTCGTTCGAGGAATGCGTTGCCTTGCAAATGTGCCGTGGGAAGATACGAGCGCTCTCTCCAACCCTATTTCGGAATAGTAGACGTGAACGTCAAGGACTCTAGAATCCATCCCCTTTGCGAGACTATAGAGTTCTCGAATCCTCTGCAACTTATCTTCAAGCGCAACCTCGCCCGTGTCCATAGCCACCGGAGTCTTCACATCAAGCTTGATGGGTTCGGGCAGAAACAAACGAGTCTTTGAACTGGGCCGTTTGCTATTCAAGGACTGGGCGAGTTTACGTATCGTTGGGAGATCTGCCTTGTTGGACTCTGAGTAGACCCATCCATTGTCAGTGAATGCTCTAAAGGAGACGCCTTGAATGGAGCTCGACCCTATCGTTTCTCGGTCCTTGTTCTTTCTGATTAGAAGTTGGCTTTGCCAATCGTAAAGACCATCACAGTAGGGCAGGCTTATTCTCTTTAGTGTCTGCTGAATATCGCCCATCACTCGGTCGGATTCACTAAGGCCACTCAAGCCAACCACGATACCAAGTCGAAAACCGTCGAATCCAGACCAGTAGAGCTAGGATGAATTCCATTGCAGTATGTCTCGGTTCAGAGTTCCCTGCAATAGTCCCATATGCACTACGGGCGTGCTTCAAAGACTCTGTTGAAGGGCGTCTGGGTTGCTCTCCTGAATTGTTTGAAGCCTCCACGGAAGGCTATTTCCTGCAGTTTCGAATCGCCTGCTTGAGCACCTACTGCGAGCCCTACTTCCTGCGCTAGAGATGAGGGAACGCAAATCATTGAAGAGGCATTGTAGAATATTCGCCCAACTGGATTGAGGTTCTCTTCCACATGTTCATTTGAGTAGGGCTCAACGATCATCCACGCACCATCCGGCTTTAGCGATTGGTGAACGTGCTTTGCCGCGCCCACAGGATCGCCCATGTCGTGCAGACAATCGAAGAAGGTGACAAGATCGAACTCCTTCCTAGGATAGTCTTTCGCGAGCGCTACCTCGAAGGTCGTGTTGCCAGATACATCCTCAGTCACTGCAACGTTCCTGGCCCACTCGATTGATTCCAAATGATAGTCGTACCCAATGAAACGCGACTTTGGAAAGGCTTTTGCCATAATGATCGTAGATGATCCATAGCCGCATCCAACATCTGCGACAAGTGCCCCAGCCTTGAGTTTCTCGACAACGCCCTCAAGGCTTGGAAGCCAGGAACTAATTAGGTTGGTAAGATAGCTGGGGCGGAAAAATTTGTGCGTGCCTAGGAATAGATCATTGTGGTGTTCGTGCCAGCCAAGGCCCTTCCCAGTCCGGAAAGCGTCAGCGAGTTTGCTCCTATCCTTGTAAATTGAGGAAACTATGTAGAAGGCCCCTGGAATGTAGACAGGGCTGTCCTCATTAGCAAGCGTAAATGCTTGCTCGGGCGTCATCATATACTTTCCAGTTGCAGCATCGTAATTCACATAGCCTCCCGCGGCTTGACCAGCGAGCCATTCGCGAATGTAACGTTCCGCTGTACCTGAGTTCTTCGCAAGTTCCACCGGCGTCATGGGTCCGTGAGCTGATAATGCCTTGTAAAGCCCTAGTTGCTCGCCGATTAATATCGCGGGTCCCTGCATTGATGCGCCCAATTCTGCTGCGAACCTTCCTACGATTTCATTCAACTTATCCTGATTAACAGTCAAAACTTCACGTGTCCTGAAATGACTATGACATACGTTACATAAAAGCGAACACGCGATGATTCTATGCGTGCTTTTCCACGAAGCGAACGAACCCGTGCAAATCTAAGGTATTCTAATGAAGGACAGCGATGCGGCGCATTCGAATTTCATCGGTCGTCGTTCGGTCAATTTCATGTGTGTGCGCGCGCGCACCATTAGACCCCCACATACAGAACGACGGTTCAAATTCAGTTGCCCGCACCATTAGAGCCACACACTTTCTAGCGACGATGGACGACGGTTCAAAATTGACCGCTCGCATCAGTAGTACCACACACACTTTTACGCGCGGCTTGCTTCGCTCGCAGAAACCTTTGATGAACTAAACTGATGAGCAATTCAGCGTCACAGAAGCTATTACGTGTAAGTATTTCTAGGGCGTTCCTTGGTGGAATTGTTTGACGGACCGTCATCCCAGCAATACAGCGTTGCGCGCTGCAACATTGCGTGCTGTCCACCAGCTCATCGATGAAGAACCAAAGATTCTCAATGACCCTGTTGTGCTTCGACTTCTCGACGCATCCACTCTTGACCAGATTCACTTGAACCCAAATAAGTTCCGGACACCGAGTATGAAAGCGCAGCGTTCACATGTCGTGATGCGCAGCCGGTACACAGAGGATCGCTTGGCCCAGGCGGTCAACAATGGCGTTCAGCAGTATCTGATGTTGGGCGCTGGCCTCGATACCTTCCCCTATCGACAACCTCATTGGGCGAGAGTGTTGCGCATTTTCGAAGTAGATCACTCAGCAAGTCAGCGTTTGAAGCGCGAACGGTTGGCCTTGGCTGGGGTTGAAGTTCCGTCGAACGTCGAGCTAATCGCTTGTGATTTCGAGACCACCTCTCTCCGTGATTGTTTGCGCAAAAGCAGCTTCGATTTTAGGAAACCTGCTTTTCTTTCGTGGCTCGGTGTTACGATGTATCTGAGCGCAGACGCGATCGATACAGTATTGCGGGCTGTAAGTTCGCTGCCAAGATCAAGCGAGATCGTCTTCACGTTTGCATCTCCAGCTTCCACAACGAAGGAAAAATGCCGTGAACCCTCGATTGCTGCATATGCGTCGGCACACGGGGAGCCATGGCTTACGCGTTTTGAGCCAAATGACTTGGCCCACAAGCTGCATGGGTTAGGTTTTTCGGCAGTATCGTTTCTTTCGGCTTCAGAGGCGGAGACGCGATATTTCCGAGGTCGTCACGATGGTCTTAACGCGCCGCGAAAGGTTGGGATTGTAACCGCTACAGTCTAAGCCCATACGCTTGCAGCTTCTAACTAAGTGTCTCAACAGTTCCTTGGGCAACAGGCCCGGTAGTCTACTCATAGGGTTGTAATTTGAAACGTCAATTTGTGTGTGTGCGCGCACCATTAGAGCTACACACACGAAAAACTCTCCCTTGTTAGAGAGAGATATGCTGGTCCGCACCCACTCTCTGTGACTGTTGCAGCTCGTAGAAGAGAGTTAGGCGACTAGTTTGGCTTTGTAGTTCCTTTTTCCGCCTTAGTCTTGAGGCTCTGTAACCAGGTATCCAGCGAATTATCAAGAAACTTGGGGCTGATAAGTTTCAAGAATTGAATTGACCATCCCTCCATGGATTCTTCTGTCGTAACGAGTGTGCCATTGTTTTGCGGTGTGAGTTTCCAGATGTGCTTGGCACGGGCACCTAGCGATCTGCCTGTCCAACCAATCTCTTGACTTGGCTCGATGACTTGGATGGTGGAAGTTACGTTGAGACCGCCCGATTTCCACCTAAATATGGAACCGATGGCGAGAGGGCTTTCGAGCTTGGATTCTGTGATGCCGGGTTGCCATCTACTCCAATTATTGATGTCTGTTTGGATGTTCCAGACGATCTGAGGTGGAGCCTCGATGAAGATTTGCTTCTGCGCAACTAAGGGAACATGCCGATTGATTTCCATCGTTTTCACTTTGTTTGTCGTCCAGTGTTTGTAGGGAGATATGAAGTGTGCCCAGTGTCGTAATTTGAATCGTCGTTCATGCTTTAATTTTGGTGTGTGTGCGCACCATTATACCATCTGGGCGTTACTGACTCTAGGCCGGTCGTAAGCGTATCTATATACTAGTCGAGAAATTTATATAGGCACGTGTCTTGACCGATTCCCGAGGAATTTTGAACGTTAGAGCGATTTCCAGAATGAGTGCCGCGTTAGCTCTTATCGTGATTGTTGTTGTTGGAGGCCTAGCCGGTGTAGTCTACTACTATGGTTCCAAGCCGTCCCCATCGACGGTCACAACCACAGCAGCGGGCCCTGCCCCGGACTTCGTGAAGTCATCGACCTACATCTATGAAAGTGGACAAGTGTTTCAGTATCTTGACCCTGCTATCTCCTATTACACTTATGACGCTGAGATTGATGGAAACGTGTATGAAGGCTTGCTGCGGCTCAATGGGAACAGCACAACTGCAGTGATTCCCTGGCTCGCTGAAAGCTATCAGCAGATTTCGCCTACCAAATACCAGTTCAAGCTGAGACAGAACATTACCTTCCAAGATGGAACGCCTTTCAATGCGAGGGCTGTCTGGTTCGGATACAATCGGGTTCTCATGATTGACGGGACCAGTGGCTCGGGTAGTCATGGCATTCAAGCAGCATGGATCATTCAGCAAATGCTCGATACAAGCCTGTTTAGTTTCTTCACACCGAACCAGCCTTACGACGCAGCCTGGGTGCAAAAGGTTCTTGCCCTGAATTTCATTGAGATCGTCGATCCATATACGATCAACATAAACATCAAGAAACCTGTTGCTACTGAGTTCAGTTACTTGCTAACGGCGGCGGTGACGATAAACGAATTCGTTTCTCCATCATTTGTTGTCTCGCACGACTTTCCATCCGCGTGCGCAACATCCGATTGCCCAGCTGACACAATCAATTACAATGCTTATTTCAATCACATAGCGGGACATGGAGAAACCGCTATGAACTACCTGAATCTGCCCGCGAATGGTGCCAAGGCAGGCACCGGGCCATATTATATCGATAGTGTCAACCCGACAACTTATGAGATTGTTCTGAAAGCAAACCCCAACTATTGGGGTGGAACAAAGGAATGGAGCGGTCCTCCGATAACGATGGGAATCAAAACTGTGGAGTACGTCTATCAGCCTGACTTCGCGACTCGAATACTTGACTTGAGAGGCGGCCAGGCTAGTGGTATTCAGGTAAGCTCGGCTGACCTCTACTCGATAGCAGATAGAAACCAATGGTTGAGCAGCAATACGCTTGTATCGACCATACCCGGTGTTACTATTTACGGGCCTTTTGCACAGTTGGGCGTATACTATGTGGGTTTCGCGACGAACGTAACAGATACTGCAGGAAATGTGCTTAAGTTCCAACCATTCGCGGATATCCGTTTCAGGTTGGCTGTCGCAAGTGCCGTCAACCTCACTGACGTAAACATCAGCGTCAACAACAAGCTTGGGTTCGTGGCCAACGAGTTCGTACCACCTGGGACCGGGCCTGAGGGGGCATATAATCCGAACGTTACGCCAATTTACAATTATGATCTGACGAAGGCTGAGAAATTGCTTGTAGACGCCCAGAAAAACCCGCTTACGTCCTTTGAGGACGTTAACGGACATTCATATCAACACGGTATTATCGACAACTTATTCGGACCTGACAACCCCAAAACCATCACATTCTACGTTGAGACTGGAGACACAGTACATCAAAAAATATTTGCCACTATTGTGTCAAACCTGAACGCTATTTCGACAAACGATAATCTCGGTTTGACATTTACAATCGCTTTGATTCCAGGTGGCCAGGAATACAGCTTGGCGTCGAAGCACTGGATCTACTCTTACGCGGGCAGCTACTGGGTCGACTACAATCATGTCATGGATTGGATGAGCGCTTTTGCCTTTCCCGGCGGCAGCACTCCATTGTTTCTTAATTGGAACCTTACGGCCCTTAGTAATCTCTACTCGCAAGGCGTCGAAGCCGACAGAAGCGGCGATGTGCAGTCGTTGCTAAGGATTCACAACGACGCGGAAACAACAGCGAACAATGCCGTGATGTACATGTACACGTATTATCCAATGGAATTCGACGTCCGAACCTCGTATCTGCGCGGATACTTCTTCAACCCGAATACTTTCGCCTACTACGCTTGTATGTCCTACGCCACCGGCTAGTTTTTTTCCCTACCTTTTTCTTTCTTTGGTTCTTCTATAGAAGACAGAAGAAATGACCTCGTTGAATAGAAAATCTGGATGCAGAGTTGCCCAATTAGTCAATTCATTGGAGTTTATCGTTCACGTGCAGCTTCTTCTAGGTAGTTGAGAACGCTCTTCCAGATTAGACCGTCTTGTCGCAGTTTGCTTTCGAAATTGTTGTTTTCAATGAAATCTTTGAATGCCTTTTGCGTGGGCTCATCGTACGCACCACTGATTGATCCGTCGTAGAATCCTAGTTTCTTGAGACCTCTCTGTAATATGGCTGCAATGTGGCCATCAATCGTCAATAGATTTTTCGGATCTTCTCTCGATAGGAGTGTCATATCGTATACTCTGAAAATGCGATGTAACTCCTCGATCGGATGCTCATGATCGTCCACGCGAAGGTCCACGTACTTATCTGTGAATCCCATATAACCGCCTTTTTCTCTGACGACCAGAAGCGCGGCAGATTGCTGACCCCTTCGATCGCCGCCTGCCGCTTGTCCAGCTGACAGCGCCGCCAAAAGCCTGTCGACCAGTTCACCGGAAGCTTTCTCGTAAGCTTCTGCCATGGACTTGACAACTTGAGGCCCAGCAAGAAAGTTACCCTGACAGCTGTAACCTTTCCCAGATGTATGTCCAGCCCATCGGTAGCAATCAGCTCCAGTGTGCACGTCCACATGACCCTGCGCGTCGACTACTGCGACTTGGCTGATTCTGGAAAGCGGGTCTCCTTCAAGAAGCGTGTGGAGCGTCTCACCCGCCGAGTGCTCGCACCCCAGCAGTTCAAGTCCACGTTTTCCATGCGATACATTGCTCCCTGCCTGTACGGCGATCGCTCCAACCTTCGCCTTTGCCCAAGGGACAGTAACGCCCGCGGCAGGAAACTTAGACTCCACTGCAATGCCTAGGTCACCTTTTTCACTATCAAATGCCACAATCGAGAACGTCGTTGAAATCAGGTCCTGATCGAATCTCTCTGCGACAGACTAGATCCAGATGTCTATAAATTCTCCGAGCCACATACGTTCATGCCTTTTTGTCGGAACTGTGGAACTGAATACACAGAAGGAACGAACGCTTTGTGAACGAAATGCGGGGCTGCTGAGCTTTAGTCTATGAAGCTGAAGAGGGCGATTGTAATTCGGTGTTTGTTGTGAATCTAATCACGTCCCTGCTTGGAACAACTGGGCTGCTAATGCTCTTAATCGCATTCGGTCTCAACTCTTTTGGAAAAATGAAGCGAACAGATCTGACTTACAACCTACTCAACTGCATAGGAGCGTTTGCATTGGTGATCTATGCCTTAGACCCAAGCGCAACTCTCTTTGTCGTCTTGGAATCGGTTTGGGGCATCGTCGCGGCCTACCAGATAGCAAACCGCAAAATCGCGGCGAACTAAGCAACAGGCCCACAATCGGATTCGAGCTGGTGATCGTGGACATGGAATCATTCAGGGTCAACAGGGATTTGCCTGAGGGAAGATATCGGCTTCGGGAGGTCTTCTCTGGGCTAGAGCAGGTGGAATCCCTCAACGCCTACATTGGCAGCCCAGCGCAGCTGGGGCGTATCCTTGAGGAGACTGACGTCACCCTAACTCAGGATACTAGTTACATGTACGTTAATGACGGCGACGGCAGCCTCGTAGTGGGTTTGGAGTATCTGCAAACCGCCGACGCCCGCTACCTCTACCTAGACATCATCCACGAACTAGCCCACGTAAAACAATACTTGGACGGCAGGGAACTCTTCGACGAAAACTACAGCTACATAGACCGCCCAACAGAAATCGAAGCATACCAATGCACCGTCAAAGAAGCAAGAAAACTCGACATGGCTGACGACGCGATCGCTGAATACCTCCACGTAGAATGGATCACAAGAAAAGAACACGCCAGGCTCCTGAAAACACTAGGAGTAGTTGCTACTCCGCCCTAGAATTCCTCTTCATTTCGCTTAGCGGGCTTTCGATATTTGTCTAGGTATTTGAGAACGAAGTTGCGCGTATACTCCTCTAAGTCCAGCTTCAAGGCTTCTTCAGGCTTAACCCAAGCATAGTCTTGCAGTTCACGTCCATCCAACTGTACCTTGGAACTCTTTGTTTTCAGGACGTAGTCCATGAAGATGTAGTGTTCGTGCTTGTGAAAATCTTTCGGGTAGATTGCCTGCTGAACGATTAGCAGCTCAACAGGTTCGGCGTCTAGGCCGGTCTCCTCCTTCACCTCACGCCTAATCGCGTCCTCCGCCCGCTCCCCAAGCTCGATATGCCCGCCTGGGACGGTGTACTTGTCGCCCCACTTATGCGAGCGAACGATGAGAACCTCGCCCTTCTCGTTCACGATGAGGGCGCCAACTGTAGCTTCAGGAAAAGTTTGAGTCAAAGCAACACTTTCTCGGAAAGGAAGCAGCTCTAGCTGTGGGCTTCTAGCTCCTGCGCATCATTGTTCCGATGACCCCAACGACTGAGATCAGGCCGCCAATGATCAGAATAAGGGGCGCCTGGGTTCTAAGGTAGACTAGGCCCGTGAAGACAACCAGCGCCGTAAGGCCTGCCACGTTTACCATGGCTGCTCTCGCTTGCGGCCTCAAGCCCACCCACCACAATCATTCGAGTCACCATAGCCATCTATATTTCTATTCTTCCAAGGGAATTCAATTAATCCCGCAAGCCATATCGGAGAAGGGGTGGGTGGCGAAGCCGTGGAGGAAGATTCTAAGAAGCGGTTCTCAAACCGGGCGACCTACTACGCCCAGTCTCGTCCCCGCTACCCCGAAGCCATTCTGGCTTTCATGGAAAACGAACTAGGCCTCTCGGAGGCGTCAGTTGTTGCGGATATAGGTTCGGGGACAGGCATTCTAACTGAGTTATTCCTGAAGCATGGAAACCCGGTTTACAGTGTTGAGCCGAACAGGGAAATGAGGAAAGCTGCGGAAGGCCTCCTCAACCAATACCCAAGCTTCACAAGCATAGATGGCACCGCCGAAGCCACAACGCTCCCAGCCGCCAGCGTAGACTTCGTCACCGCGGCACAAGCCTTTCACTGGTTCGACCCATTGAAGACTCGCGGAGAATTCTTGAGAATTTTGAAATTGCACGGATGGGTTCTTTTGATTTGGAACACCAGGAAGAATTCACCAGGATTTATGGAGGCTTACGAGCGGCTGGTCAGTGAATATGCGAACCGGGCACATTCTCGGCGCACTGCGAAAGACAAGGTCGGCGACCAAGCTCTAGCCAGCTTTTTCGGAGAGTACAAGGTGAAAACTTTCAGCAACAGTCAAGTCCTAGATTTCGAAGGCCTGGCGGGACGGTTGCTTTCATCCTCCTATCTTCCGCTCCCCGGTGAAACTAGGTACGGCTCGATGATGGATGCGCTGCGCAAGCTTTTCGATTCCTACCAAGAAGGCGGGGTTGTTCGCCTCGAGTACGAAACTGAAACATATTACGGCCAACTCACGCCGCGACCATGGGGCCATTCGCTGGGGCTTCAGCTACGCCAACAATACCTTTGAACTCAATTCTGAGCAGGTTCTCCGCGGACGTAGTCAAGATTACCGAGGAAGTATACGGCAGCGAAACCCCCACTGTCCTTGAGGCGCTCACGAAACCCGTCGGAACATACTACATCCGCTGCAACACTTCCAAGGTTTCGGCTGAGGAGCTTCTGAAGAGGCTTCAAGGGCGGGGGCTCAAGGTACACCAACACCCACTTGTCCCCGAAGCCCTAGGCATCCAAGTGGAAAGTCCGTTTGAGATTCCATCCGCCGCCCGAAAGGTTGTCGTGGATAAGCATACTGCTGAATCAGTGCTTCAAGGCGCAAATGTTTACGCGCCCGGAATTCTGAACTGCGAGGAACTCAGGATCGGGGAGAACGTTGCCATTGCCTCCGAGCTAGGGGACCACCTTGCAACGGGAACGGCAACCATGAGCGCAAACGATATCCTAACCTTCAGGAAGGGGTTGGCTGTTCAGGTAAACCACAGGCGGTTCAGGGCACCCCAAGTCAGGGATTTGCCAGAATTTTCAGAAGGGCTCCTCTACCCGCAATCCCTTGCGGCCATGGTAACAGCCCATACACTTGACCCGCGTCAGGGTGAGACCGTCGTTGACATGAACTGCTCCCCAGGCGGAAAACTGTCCCACATTAGCCAGTTGATGCACAATTCCGGCAAGATTCTTGGCTTCGATAGAAACAAGGAGAAAATAGGGCAGGCTCGTCAGACGTTAATGCGTTTGGGGTGTACGAATGTCACGCTTTCGATTCATGATACCAGGTACGTCCACCTAGACCTTCCTGACTTGCAGTCCGACCGCACCCTAATCGACCCCCCATGCAGCGCTCTCGGCCTCAGGCCGAAAGTGTACGACTTCTCGACAGTGGACCGCGTGAATAACCTTGCAGATTATCAGAAACAATTCGTCAAGGCCGCAAGCAAAGTGACGAAACCTGGGGGAACCATAGTCTACAGCGTCTGCACCTACACAATACAGGAGTGCGAACAAGTCGTCGAATTCGCCGAGCATGAATGCGGGCTTAACGTAGTGGAACAGAAACTAATCCTCGGGTCAAAGGGCCTCGTGGCTCTCACGCCATCTTCCAATCTTTGCCAAAGATTTCATCCTCACGTTGATGAAATTGGATATTTCATCGCAAAATTCCAACGGTAGAAGGAAGCCTTTAACCCCCTTCAAGCCCGAATAACAGTTAGGGACTCTAGTTGGATCTGCCCGAGAATGTTTTGACAAAGGGTAAGCGTGGAAAACTCGAGGTTAGAGCCTTGGACTCACGAGGCAGCTATGTTATGTGCAAGTACCTTGACCCGAAGACGATGAAACCTGCGGACACGAAACGCAAACTGATGCTTAGGGACCGGAGCGGAAACGTGCTTGAATATTTCATCATCCCGCTGAAGGACACAAAGCGTGCACTCCTCCTTACCGCGGCGTCCGAAGAGAAGGAACGTAAGGTTTGGCTTGAAAGCCTAGGAAGAGCTGAAGAAATCTGGTGACGTTAAATGGCTACGGTGGCGCGACCGGTAGAATTTGAATCAAGGATTTCAATGGCACTCCATCGATTTTCGGCTTCCCGCTCTTGTTGACCAAAACAAGGATGCCTACGGGTTTAGCTTTCGCCTTTCGCAGCGTCTGAATCGCAGCCCTATGCGTCTCGCCAGCTCGTAGAACCGCATCTGCGATCAAAACTTTCTTTCCCGCGACCTTGTGAAAACTCGGATTAACCAAGCCGGGCAGCTTCTTATGCGCAACGCGATGGGGACGAACAGCCGCGAATGGCTTATCCAGCTCCTTAGCGATTGCCACGCCAAGAACCATACCGCTCCCTTCGATCGCAACGATCACATCTGGTTCATCAAACTCCCCCGCGCGGACTGATTCCCGAATCAAATCTGCCAATGCCGAAGCAACGGCAGTCATACGTTTTCCATGTGAACCAAGAGAACTCCAGTCTACGAAAACATCATGCGGCGGATGTCTCGCCGCCCGCTCCTTGCCCCGGAGCAACAACCAGACGACGGTGTCTGGTTGAACCTTCAATTCGTCGGCTATCTCATACGTTGACAGCCCCTTCGACTTCAGTTCCTGCGTCCGTTTAACCAGTTCATTTGAGGCCATTGAGCCGAACACGCACCACGTCTGAAGGGCTATGATTGGCCGAGGCCTTATAATAGGTAATGAATCCCAGAATCGCTCACAGCCCCCACGCACCTACCGAAGGGAAGGATATTGTCGGCCCCCTCGCCCACCACAACTCAGGAATATTCCTTTGAAATTTCACCTAAAGACACCCTAGGACCCATGAATTTGGAAGCAACAATTCTGAGCGCGCAAACTTCAGAACCTGAATGGACGAGGGACGGCGCTTGTTTTGTTGACGTCGAAGAACTGAATGGCACTCCCGTCAAATACGCCATAAGTCAGGTGGGTGGAGTAGACGATTTCAAACTAAGAGCGCGCGCAATCACTTCCATACTAAATGACCAGTTAGGCGTTAGTCTGCGATTGCATTTGAACCGTGTTCTCGGTCTCAGCGACGACTTGGAGTCGTTCTACAATGAATTTTCTGACGACGCCGAACCGCTGCATACTACCTTCACGAAGCTTAGGGGCCTTCGCCTGATGCGGGGGACAAACCTCTTTGAAAGCTTGACCTGCTCCATTTTGTCTCAGAACAACTCAGCATTACTATGGAACAGGACCGCGCGGCTACTCATGCGCCTATACGGAACCAAGGTGAATTTCCCCGACGGCGCAACATCCTTTCTATTCCCCAAGCCGGAGACCTTGGCAGGGCTGTCCCCGAGAGAGCTTCGCTCGAAGACTTCCATGGGGTATAGAGCGAAGCCTGTGGTTCAAGTTTCCCGTTTAATCTCCACCGGGAAACTGAAGCTCGACGATTTAGGCAAACTTCCTTACGAAGATGCCATGGAGGTTCTTCTTGACCTTCCAGGCGTTGGCCCGAAAGTTGCTGATTGTTTCTGGCTATACGGAGTCGGCGGCCTCGAAGCAGCTCCCGTTGACGTATGGATTCACAGAGTTGTCACACGGCTCTACTTCAGGGGTAGAAAGGTTAGCAGGCTGAAGACTGCTAAGTTTCTGCGTGATCGCTTCGGAGAATGGGCCGGGTACGCGCAGTTGTATCTCTTCGATTTCGCACGCCATGGAGGAATCGGCAAAGTCAAGGCCAGAAAATCGTGAGCTTCTACCTCTCGCTATGACGGCCCTTTGCAGCCTCTTTCTGGACAGGTTTTCGTTTCAGTTTGGTTCCGCAGACTTGGCAGACCTGAAGGTCTGTTTGCGCGTACTGCCTATAGCAGGCGGGGCAGTAGTAGATCCAGCTGAACTTTTCGCGGATCCCTAATGTAGCCAAGGGCTGGTAGGCTATGCGGATTCCTTCCGCAACATTTTGCACGGCGTAATCGTCGCTCACAATCACAGGCGTCTTTCCTTCGCCGCGAAGGTCGAGCGCTAAGGCCAAGACACTCGTATCAGCTTTCGAGAGTACAACTCGGTCCCCGAGCACCCTTGCCTTTTCAGCGACTTCTTCGAGCGAAGCGGTTGTGGGGCTACGGATTGTGAGTTTACCCGAGGATCTGGAAACGGTTAGCCTGTACGAGGGGCCAGTTTGCTCTCGCAACTCATCCGCGACCTCGGGCACGGAATAGCTCTCAAAATCAAGCCCTAGGGGGTCTAGCCCCATGATTAGGGCCGAGGTGTCCAGAACTAGAACTTTCAGAAACCCGCTCGCTCCATCTCGTGAAGTCGAGTTAGGCTTCCCAAGGGTGGAGCGGGCCGCAGTCGCACGAACACAGTATAGTGCTTCGCCTTGCGAACCACCAAGTTGACATCTTGGGTAAGCTCTCTTTGAAATCGTCCGTCTGCCACCACAAGAGCCCGCAACTTTGGATTCTTCAGTTGAATCGAAAGTGACCTGTCCATTGAAAGTACGGTTGGCCTCAAGAATTCAAGTGGGCAAATGAACGTGACTACGAACGCGTCAACTGATGAATCAACCACAGGCCCGCCAGCTGAAAGCGCATAAGCCGTCGAACCTGTCGCGGTTGAAACGATGAGCCCGTCTCCCCTAACCTGTAGAAAAGGCTCAGAATCTACAGCGAGGACCAGGTCAAGCATTTTCGAGGGGCTTCCAGATGATACCACCAGCTCGTTGAGCGCGTCAACTACGTGTGTTCCGTTCAGGTGCACTGCGAGCTTTGCTCGTTTCTCTAACCGGCATTTGCCTTTCGCGAAAAGCTCGATGGCTCGTAAGGCTTTGTTCGGTTCAACCTCAGTCAGGTAACCACGCCTCCCCATGTTCACGGCCAGAATTGGTGTTTCCGGTTCAGGGATCGACATTGACGTCTTTAGAACCGTCCCGTCGCCTCCCACGGTTACAATTAGGTCCGCTTTGAGATCGGATAGGTCCTTACCGCCGCCTAGTCGACCTCGTTTTGCTAATTCGAGTTCAGCTGTGACTGCTATGCCCTTCAGCCTTAGCTGCTTGGCGAGGGCTGCCGCCGCTTCGAGGGCCCGCGGCTCATCGAGCCTAGAAACGAGGCCGACTTTCAGAGTCAACTCTGCTTCTCCACGTGGGAGACACTACCCGCCGTGAGGATAATTAAGTAATCCACTCAAAACCCACGGGCAGGGCCGAATTTGGTTTCGCAAAACTTTCTGCGAAAGAATCGGATGACCAGACAAGCTTTTTAGACAAAGAGTAGGCGTTAGCTCCTTTCAAGCTTAGCTTAAGGGCGAAGAACACTGAGCAAACCAGTAGACGTTGGGACTCTGAAAATCGGCCACTACGTAATCATAGATGGGGAACCTTGCAAAATCGTTGAATACGAAAAATCAAAACCAGGTAAACATGGGGCCGCGAAGGCTAGAATCGTAGCCATCAGTGTTACAACTGGAACAAAGAAGAATCTAATCGGCTCTGTAGATGCACGAGTTGAAGTTCCAATGATAGAGAAGAAGACGGGGCAGGTACTTGCTTTCGTGGGCAATAACATTCAGGTCATGGATATGGAGTCCTACGAGACCTTCGAAACACCCATGCCTGAAGAAGAAGAGATCAAGGCCAAATTGGCTCCAGGCGTCGAAGTCGAGTACTGGCAGATGTTGGGACAGAATAAGATAATGCGGACCAAGGGCTAATTCTCCCTCTCTCCCAAACACCCCATGGAAGGTTCACTCCGTGCCCTTAGTTTCGCACATCAAACTAACGAAACGTATGTCCCTTTCCGGCATTGCAAAACAAATGGAAGCAGTTAAGGTCCTTGGGTCCGGACGATTCGGGAAAGCAGTAACAATCCTCGCAAGCCTGTTTACAGACGGCCAGTGTGTCAAGCTGATTTCTCTAGCGGGCCCAATCGTCCCCGGAGGCCTCAGAACAATCATTGCAGACCTGATTGATGATGGCTTGCTCAACGGAATTGTCACAACCGGCGCAAACGTAACACACGACCTCCTCGAAGGCTTAGGACACCGGCACATCGCTGGAACAGAACTCGCAGACGATAACAAACTCAAACGCCAAGGGCTATCCAGAATCTACGACCTTCTCGTCACCCAGAAAGCAATCGAACATCTTGAGAAAGTAACTTACCGAATGCTCAACCGCATCCCAGAAACAAGGCGGCGCAACATCGCCAGCTACGAGTTACTATGGGAATTCGGCAAACAGATCAGGGACGAGCGCTCAATTCTTTACACCGCACAGAAACGTAAAGTCCCAATCTTCTGCCCCGGCATTTTTGATTCAATGCTCGGCTTGAACCTCTGGACCTACAGCCGCCTCAAACCGCTCTTCGTTAACCCCTTCAAAGATTTCTCAACGCTCGTGGACTTGACGTACGAAAGAAAGAGAGTTGGGGCAATCATCCTTGGTGGCGGGATGCCGAAACACCAGGTCCTAATCGCAAACTCATACCGGGGCGGCGTGGACGCTGCGATTCAAATAACGCTCGACCGCCCTGAAGGGGGCGGCGCAAGCGGTGCGCCCTTGGAGGAAGCAATTAGCTGGGGCAAAGTTAAGACTCCCAACAAACTCGTCACGATTGTTGGAGACGCTACGGTGATATTTCCGTTGCTTACTCTAGCCGCCCTAGAGAGGGCGGGGAACTAATCTCATCTCAGCCTAGGAATATGAACTTCGAGCACGCCCCGTTTGAATTTCGTGCTTATCCTTTTCTCATCAACGGGGACCGGCATTCGGATTCTGGCCCGGTAGCATGTGAACTCGCCATGCCTATGTTTGGCGCCTAGATCCCTGAAGGTAATCTTCCTGCTTGTCTCTGCGTATATTTCCACGGAATCCTCCGTTGGGCAGTGCAGCTTAACCCGTTTCTGGTCCACGTAGGGCAGGTCGACGGTTAGAACGACCTCCGTGGCCGCCACGAACAGATTGTATAAGGGTTGGATGGATGCAGCGGCAGGATTCCATCCTGACCCATGAGGGGAAAATTCGCTCCTCGGTTCAGAACTCACCATCATTCACCCGTACATTGGCGGCAGGTCGTATTCGTGGGACTTGTCCATCCTGAGCATCTCTTCGTGGGTACGGTGCATCATATCCTTACTTTTCAAGCGTATTTCTTCCCCTCTCTTCAGAAGGTCGGAAACGTCAACATTCAGATCTAGAATCTTGTTCACGGCGGTTAGCGCTGCCGCGGCTGCCTCGGGGTCGGGGTAGTTGTAATAGGATTGGGTAAGCAGCGTAATGGCGGGAACGGATGTCTCAGCACACTTGCGCAGGATAAGCCCGTATGCGCCAACTATGTAACCTTCCTCTAAGACCTCAGCAGCCCCGTGCAGCTTTGACTCCAATTCCTTAGCGGAAAGAGCCGCAAACACCTTTGGAGCATCTATGTCCTGCCGGTTGGCAACGGCCATACCTCCCAAGGAGAGCATCAGTTTAGTGTTCTTGGTTCGAGCCCAGTCAACTATGCCCGTCGCAAGGGGTTTGATGAGTGGGACAGGAATCGTAGTCTCAGAGATGATGACAACCAAACCGTTGCCTGCGAACAAGCGAATAGGTGCTTTCGGAAGGCCGCCGTGCAGAACGATCATTGGTGGAAGAAGGTCAGACTCAATGGCACCGACCTCCTTCAATTTCAAGTCACTGATGATATAGGACGCTGCAAGCAACCCAACAAGCCCGACATCTGGGAGGCCGTTCACAATGACCGCTTCCTTGGGAATCGGAGCGGTTTCCAAAATGCGCAACCCGTCTTTCCCAGACAGGCTATTGGACATCTCGAGACCCTTCTATGAAAGCGACCAACTGAAACCAGAGCAACATTAGCGAGTAATTAAACGGTTCGTAGAAGTTACAAGAACTTTTAGGATGCGTCAACCAACGCATCAAGTGTATCGTGAAAATGCATGAGCGCACTTGAAGGCCTGGGCAAGTCTCTTAGCGACGCAATGAAAAAGCTACTGCGGATGGCTGTCGTTGATGAAAAGGCAGTCAAGGAACTTGTCCGCGACCTTCAACGAGCCCTGCTTCAATCCGACGTTAACGTCAACCTGGTTATGCAGATTTCCCAGGCAGTTGAAAAACGATCACTCGAAGAAAAGCTCCCCCCTGGAATTTCCCGCCGCGAACACGTCGTAAAGGTTCTCTACGAGGAATTGACCCGATTCCTCGGAGAGGAACCAAGCAAACTCATCATCGAACCGGGCAAAACCCAGGTGATCATGCTCGTTGGAATTCAGGGCACTGGGAAAACAACGGCTGCAGTGAAACTCGCACGCTTCTACCAGAAGCGCGGCCTGCGTCCCGCTATAATTTGCGCCGACATCTACCGGCCAGGAGCCTTCGATCAACTGAAGCAACTAGCTGACAAAGTCAGCGTGCCTGTCTACGGTGAACCGAATTCCAAGAATACCCTAAAAATAGTCAAGAAGGGAATGGAACAATTCTCCAGCCAAAAGTACGACCTAATCATAGTGGACACTGCGGGGCGTCACAAAGACGAAGCAGAACTGATGTCCGAGATGCGGGACCTAGCCAAACAGATTCAACCCAACGAAATAATTCTCGCAATCGATGCCTCAATCGGCCAAGCAGCAATGTCTCAGGCAGCCGCGTTCAATGAGAGCACAAAGATCGGTTCGATTCTTATAACAAAACTTGACGGAACGGCTAAGGGAGGAGGCGCACTCTCAGCCGTTGCTGCAACACACGCGAAAATCAAGTTTGTTGGGACAGGAGAGAAAATTGAGGATGTTGAACAGTTTATCCCGTCCAGTTTTGTCGGGCGCCTCCTCGGAATGGGCGACATCAAAGCCCTGGTTGAGAGGGTTCGTGAAGCAGAGGTCGTCGTCCCACAGAAGAAAGCGAAGGCCTTCCTCGAAGGCAAGTTTACCCTGAAGGACATGTACGACCAAATGGTCGCGGTTCGAAAAATGGGCCCCCTCAAGAAACTGGTTGGGATGATGCCTGGGGGCATGAACATACCAGACGATGCTATGGAATCCGCTGAGAAGAAACTAGACGCGTGGCGTGTCATCATTCAATCTATGACGAAACATGAGATTGAGGATCCGAAACTCGTTGACTCCTCACGGGCGAGGAGAATCGCACGTGGCTCTGGCACGTCAGAGAAGGAAGTCAAAGAAATGGTAACTCAGTACTTTATGATGAAGAAGATGATGAAGAGCATGAAGCGCCGGGGCGCTGCCTTCGGCAGAGGAAAGATGCCTTTCCCAACACGTCCCTGAAAGACGCGGGAAATCATCCAAGAAAGTTAATTAGCGTGCTCTTCATGTGCTAGCAAATTTCAGGTCATGACTCATGGTAAGGCGCTCGAAGGGCTACCGCTCGAGGACGCGGGCCCTCTTCCGGAAGAGACCTCGCGAGCGAGGAAAAATAGGCCTCAGCAGAATTCTCCGAACCTACAAACCCGGCGAGAAAGTAACGATCATAATTGAGCCCTCAGTGCACAAGGGCATGCCGCACAGGCGCTACCATGGAAGGGTTGGAGTAATTCAAGCGAAACGTGGCAAGTCATATGTAGTTCACGTCACCATGGGCAATCAGACGAAACAGATTATCGCACGACCTGAACACATTACCCCTGTACGTTGAGTGAACCGATTGCCCAGGAAAATTATCGATTCTAAGCCCACCACGACCACCGAAGCCAAAAGAACTCTCGAACGCGCAAAGGAAGAGGAACTGGGCGAATTTCAGAGGCGGACACTTGACTACGCCTCCAAGTTCGCCAAAGTATCCCCCGCTAAAGCTGAGAAGCTGGTACGGGAATTATCAGAGAAACATCAACTCGAACGAAAGGATGCAATTCAGGTCGTCAACACAATGCCCCGTTACATCGAAGAGTTACGTGCAATCCTCACAGTCAAAGGAAGAATAATCAGCGGTACTCAACTGGAAGACATTCTGAAACTTCTCAATAGCTATCGAGAAGATTAAGCGCACGAAGCGATTCCTAAACATAATACGGGGAAACCTTTTTCCCTTGCAAACCCTCAATTCTAAGCGGATATGCTCAACGTTGCCAGACACTGGCTATTCTGCCACATTCACTGAGAAGACACAGAGGCTAAACCCCTACTTCATTTAGCGCGTAATGTTGCGCAAACGATTTCTGGAGAGATTAGAATGAGCGAGAGTACAAGAAGCCCAGATGAAATGCGGAGTGCGAGTTCGGGTCCCTCAGGGTTCAGGCCAACGGCCGGAAGTGGTGTGGAGGGCGGCGTCCCACCGCGACTTTACGAAGAATACGCGTACGTGTTAGATTATTTGCAATACGGCCGACCGGGAACAGACAAGCCTAGACACCTTGCGCTGCCAACTGTTCAGGTGATCGGTGAAACATACTTCACACTCCTTGAGGCCGAAATACGTACTGGAACTCAGGTGAACCTTCACGAGCGCGTTTACATTGGGAAAGACCGACGGGAGAAAATCAACCGTATCATCGGAAGAATCGGTTACAACGACCTAACCGCAAACGCGAAAGCCGAGCTCCTCTCGGTGCTGGAAGACCTAATCGCACAGCAAGAGCAGCGATTTGTTGCCTTTTTCAACAATTCCCAAGCTATCACACCACGCATGCACGCACTAGAGTTGCTCCCGGGGATCGGGAAAAAATCAATGTGGCAAATAATCAATGCCAGAGAGAAAAAGCCATTCACGTCATTTAAGGACATTCGCGAACGAACAAGCATCGGAGACCCGATCAAAGTAGTAGCCAAAAGGATCATGGACGAATTGACCGGGGGAGAAAAATACCGGGTTTTCTCCAGAGCGCTATAGACAGAAGTACCAATGCGTTGAGAGAGCAGGTTTGCCCAATAGGGTAATCATGCACGTAGACCTCGACTACTTCTACGCCCAGTGCGAAGAGAACAGAAAACCAGACATCCGCGGAAAACCCGTAGTAGTTTGCGTATATTCCGGGCGAACTGAGGAAAGCGGTGTAGTCAGCACCTCCAATTACCTATCAAGGAAATATGGGGTAAAAACGGGTATACCCATCGCCCGAGCAAAGAAACTCCTCGAATCCGCAAACTCCGTGTTCCTCCCAATGGACCGCTCCTATTACGAACAGGTCTCCGAAAGGATAATGGAAATCTTGAGAGGGCAAGGCGACGCATTTGAAAAGGTGGGAATAGACGAAGCCTACATAGAAATCTCAACAAGAGCAAACAACAAGTTCGAACAAACTGAAGACATCGCGGCCGAGGTTAAACGACAGATACTCACCGAGGAGCAGATCACCTGCTCAATTGGAATTGCACCCAACAAGCTCGTCGCCAAGATTGCCTCCGACGAGAGAAAACCGGATGGGCTTACGGTGGTGAGGCCGGAAGATGTCAACAGTTTCTTGGCACAAATGCCAGCATCAAGGATACCTGGAGTAGGAAAGAAAGTGGAAGACAAACTGGATCAAATGCACGTTAAGACAATCGCTGAACTTTCGACGCTCAGCCCGGCGAGTCTCGTTGAAAACTTCGGAAAGAGCCTAGGAAGTTATCTTTTTCAGGCCGCTCGAGGGGAGGATGATGAACCAGTAAAGGAAAGGGAACAACCAACACAGCTAAGCCGAATTGCCACCTTGAAACGGAATACGCATGACCTGCCAGAAATACTTCCCCTACTAAGCGAATTAGCAAATGCTGTAACCGCCAAGCTGAACGAGAAAAGCATGACGTGCAGGTCGGTAGCAATCATAGCCATACTGAACGACTTGTCGATTCACACTAAATCGAAGACATTGGAACAACCAACCGCAGATGAGAAAAACATCATGAAAGCTACGCACGACTTGATGAAGGAATTCTTAGACTCGATGCCCGCTGCTATGGTTCGACGAACAGGAGTCAAACTCTCCACATTATCTAAACCAACAGGACAGACAGACATCGCCAACTTCCTGAAGGTGTAACCTCGAGCAGAGTCCGCCAGCCATCAAATCGGTTGAGGAATCTACTATGGCCTGGGTTCGAAGAGAGCTTGACTCAATAGGCATACCTCCGCTCAAACGATTCGGACAAAACTTTCTAATTGACAAAGGCGTTCGCGAAGGTCTAATTGAGCTGGCTGAGCTAACAGTTGATGATACAGTCCTTGAGGTAGGGCCCGGCCTCGGATTCTTGACCGAGGCTTTGATAAAGAGAGCAGGACGCGTAATAGCGATCGAGAAAGATCGGACGCTTGCTGCATACCTGAAAGCGAAATTCTCCCACCAAAGGAACTTGACAGTTGTTGAAGGGGACGCGCTAACCGCACAAATCCCTGATGGTTCAAAAGTTGTTTCCAGTCCCCCCTACAACATTTCGTCAAAGCTCATACTGTTAATTATGCACAGTCGATTTCGATTGGCGGCATTGTTGATGCAGGAGGAGTTTGTCCGAAGATTAACAGCTTCTAGCGGATCGCGGGTGTATGGACGAATCAGCGTGATGCTGCAATCTAAGGCTGTCGCAGAATTTGTTATGAAAGTCCCTCGGGAGGCATTCTACCCGAAACCGAGAGTTGATTCCGCTTTCGTCACAATCAGGCCAACCAGCGACAACCTTCAGGTCAAGAACCAGGAATTATTTGTTGATATGGTACGTTCGCTGTTTACCCAACGCCGACGAATGCTGAGGGGAGTCTTGGCGAGATACCTGAAGGCGCGATACTCCACACGATGTAACACGATAATTCAACACGTAACGCTTCTTGACAAGCGAATCTACGAACTCAATCCAAGAGAGTTGATGACGTTGTCAAACCAGATCGTTGACGCAACTACAGAATCCGAGCGTGATTGAATCGCCGATTAGAGTAATCCTCCTGGGACCAGAGACAGGGGGGAATATTGGCTCTGTAGCCCGATCGATGAAGAATTTCCAGCTGGACGACCTCTGGATCGTGAAACCGAAAACGCCCATCAATAACGAGGCGAAGGCTTTCGCAATGGGAGGCCTGGATATCCTCGAGTCTGCAAAGGTCGTCGGGACACTCAAGAAAGCGTTGAAAGGCGTGGACTTGGTTGTAGGAACGAGTTCTGTGGTTGCAACAAGCACATCCAACCTCTCCAGAGTATCAATCACACCAACCGAACTCGCTGAAAGAGTACGTGCGGCCAAAGGAACCGTCGGGATCATCTTCGGGAGAGAGAGCTCCGGATTAAGTAACCGAGAAGTTGAAGCCTGCGACCTGATGGTAACAATACCCGCAAGCCGCGACTACAATGTGTTGAACATAGCAACGGCCGCCTCAATCATCTTCTACGAAATCTTCCACCAAAGAATAAGAGGGCGAAGCTTCGAGTTGGCTTCTAGACCTGCCATGGAAAGGCTCCTTCAACAATTCAACAGACTGCTGGTACGAAGCAACATCCAGGCGCATAGGCGTAGACTCGCCCAACGCGCTTTCCGCAACGTGGTCTCACGGTCTTTTGTCACAAAACGCGAGGCGTCGCTTCTTTTAGGGCTATTTAGGAAGGTACACGCAGAACTAACGTAACCCATTCTAACGGATGAAAGATTCTACAGCGATATCCTATGAAAACGCCGTCAGTCATCCTTATTGCAGTCTTGGTAATTCTGATGTCACCAGCTGCTGCCGCGTCTGGAACCGGAACGGTCACAATTCAGATTCAAGGGTATGGAACCGTTCACGGCCAGTTGCAGAACGCACTCATTCAAGCAGACAATAGCGTAGCGATGTCAATGTTGGTGGACGATCAACTCCAGACGTCTCAGGGCTCTTTCCCTTTGCAGGCGACGGGCGAGTGGACCGGGATTCTCAGCAATTCGACATTATCGGGCACGATCCATGATGTTCAAGGGAAAATTCACGTCTGCGTAATTTTCTCCTGCAATGATGTTGACTTCACTGGCCACGGGAATTGGACTGGGCAACTTCAAACCGGCTCACTTGGAAGTGGAAACCTCACCGGAACAATAACTGTCACGAACTCCCCGTATCCTCAGATTCCGCAAGGCCAAACAATTCCTATTTCCGGCGCATGGGCGGCGGATTTCACATCTTCCCTTCCTGAGTTCAATTCCAACCTCAGCCTCCTACTCCTTGCAACCCTAACGGCCGCAATTATTCTAACGCGCCGAAGAACGGAGAACGCAAAAGGCATCGGCCAAGTTTCGACTTAATAGCATGTAAACTTAAGTAACACTCAACGCAATCACGCTAAACTCCCCGGTGAATTAGGCATGAAGGGCAGGAACTACAGGCAAATCAAAGGCCAACCATACACTAGGGGAAAGTACATTCACGGCACTCCTCCGCCGAAGATCTCAAAGTTCATGATGGGCGACACGAAGTCGCATTTCGAATACAGAATATCCTTGATCGCGCAGAGCCCAGAACAGATTAGGCATAATGCGCTCGAAGCTGCTCGCGTTTCCGCAAACAAGGTCTTGTTCGACGTATTGGGCGAAACAGGCTACAAAATTCACCTCCGCGTCTACCCTCACGTCATTCTACGAGAGAACCGGATGATCGCAACGGCAGGCGCCGACAGGTTGCAAGAGGGAATGCGAAGAGCCTTCGGTAAACCGACCGGCAGAGCCGCGAGGGTCAAGACAGGACAGTCAATCCTAGACATTTACGTCAACAGCAATGCGGTCGACACTGCCAAGAAAGCAATGCGCGTCGCGTCCACAAAACTTGCAGTTGCTTGTATCGTGACGCAAGAAACGTTGGCACCGTTACCTACCCCGGTCGTAGCGAAATAAGCTTCCGGCGTAGCGAACTCTCCAGGAAATTCGGCGGAAGAATCCTCGAGGCCGACCTACGTGAGTTTTCACGTCATGCGCGAGGAGTTGCGTGGACAATTGCTAGATTAGAATACTATTCAATGGTTCTACTTGCAGCGGGCCTCATAATTCCGAAGATAGTGAGCGCCCCCCCTTATTTCTGACCATAAACTAACGCGACCACACCTAACGTCATCTTCTCGGAAAATGTACGGTTGAATCCTGCGCCGAGGAGCGCGTCCGAGGTTTCATCCGCTGAGGCGGATTTCAGTATCGTATTTGCAAGATAGGCCAAAGTTCGTTTCCAATAGCTGGAAACTAGTCCACCAAGAGTGGGAAGGACGTGAAATATGTGGAAATTGTAGAGCCGCCACACGATAGCCCCTTCCGGCCTTACGAAGTCGACTGAAAGAAACCATCCTGATCGAAGCAGAACCCTCAGCGTGTCCCGGAACGCAGCCAATTTGTCGCCAAAGTTACGCAACGCCAAACCAACCGTCACGTACCTGAAAGTTTCAGAGCGAAATGGAAGAGCCTCGCCGGCAGCCCTTACAAAATCCACCTTAAGCCCGCCGCGAATCTTGTGCTTTTTTCGGTTGGCTATACTCAGCATCGCAGGACTCAGATCCAAACCCACGACCCAACCGTCCTGCTTAAGCACACGGCCTAACTCGAAAGTAACCAACGCTGTCCCGCAAGCTAAGTCCAATATCATGACCTCTCGTGAGAAATCCATTTTAGCGAACATGCGCCTCCTCCAAACCCAGTCGAATGAAAGCGTCATCAAGTGGAGTAAGGCATCGTACTCTCTCTCCACATCGGTGAAGATTACTCTGACGAATCTTGCCTTATCAACGAATCTTGTTGGAATTTCCATCTGAGCCCCTCGCTTCAGCGCCTCTCACGCAAAGGAACGGTTAAGTTGTGCAGTAAGCCTGCTACACCGATGTTTGGCAATGTTCCAACTGGAAGAAGATAGAATAATAGATGAGATAAGAAGGCGCGGTTCAAAACGTATCCTTCTCCAAATGCCTGAAGGCCTGAAACCAACCGGATTTCGATTGGCAAAGCTACTTGAGAAGGCGACGCAAGCCGAAGTATTCGTCTCAGGTGACCCTTGTTACGGCGCCTGCGACCTTGCGCTCTACTCGAAGAAGCATATTGACGCTGACTTACTGGTCCACCTCGGGCACGCGGAGATTCCTGGAGAATTCCCTGACGAGAACGTTCTGTACGTTGAAGTGCGAGCGGATGTGTCAATAGTAGAACCGATGATCCAAGTCGTCAAACTGCTAGAGAAGGAGCACGTGATCGGGCTTGCTTCAAACATCCAGCATATTCACCAGATCGATAAAGCTAGAGAAATTCTGGAAGAACACGGAAAGCAAGTGCTCATCGGTCGGCCATCGGGCTGGCTGAAGTATCCCGGGCAAGTTCTAGGATGTGATTACGGCAGCGTCAGAGCGATCGCAGGAAAAATCGACGCCGTAGTAATCTTGAGCGGGGGTGATTTTCACGCGCTCGGTATTCCGCTAGCGACAGGCAAAAGGACCATCGTCATCGATCCATTCCAGCAAACAGCGAAAGACATGACCGAAATCTGTCGAAAGCTTCTCCGGAAGAGGTGGATCAGCATTGAAAGATTCAAGCAAGCTGAGAAGATCGGAATCATCGTAGGCTTGAAGAGTAGTCAAATGAACATCTCCCTTGCGCGGCGGCTGAAGGAGCTGTTGGAGGAGAAGGGGTATTCAACCATCCTGATTTGCGCAACCGAGGTAATTCCTGAGACCTTGGGATCCTTCACGGACCTAGATGCCTACGTCGAAATCTCATGCCCACGAATAAGCACCGACGACCAAGAACGATATCGAAAGCCCATTCTCAACCCAGAAGAAGTGATGATAGCCTTAGGCAAGAAGAGCTGGGAAGATTACACCAAAGGAATGACATTGGAGGAGTGGCATTAGCCCCTGCCTGGGCTTGAAGGCCCTTATCTTGCACCCCCGACAAGTCCTCATACGCAAGCGCGACCTAGCCATCAAACTCCAGCAAGTAAGTCCACACCCCGACCCTAAAGTCGCCCTCGAGCAGTACACTATCCCAGCCGGCCTAGCTGCAAACATCCTCTTCGAAGCATGCTACATATACGATGACATTGAGAACAAATCGGTGGTAGACCTCGGAACGGGAACGGGCAGACTCGCGCTAGGCGCTTCAATACTCGGCGCGGAATACGTGGTCGGGGTTGACCTAGACATGCCCAGCCTTGGTGTCGCATTAAGGCACGCCAAACAGCTGGGGTTACGCCCAGATTGGGTACATTGTGACATTGGAAGCTTACGAGGGAGGGTCGACACGGTTCTGATGAACCCACCATTTGGCACCAAACAACCCCATGCTGATATTCACTTTCTTGAAGTTGCGTTAGCATTGGGGACAACAGTCTATAGTATTCACAAGTCTTCAACTCGTCGGTATCTCATTCGCTGGCTACAGGGACGGGCGGACCTAACTGAAAGAATTCTGAGCGCAAGAATTGAAATTCCACATCAATTCTCCTTTCACAGAAAGCAAAGGCACCAAGTGGAAGTTGACGTATTCAGAATTCACCCAAGCTAGTTTCTTTTTGCGCCTGCCCTTATATACAGGGCTGCATCTACCGCCCTCAAATCGCGCAACTGTTGGAGAAATAACTTCGAACCGCTGAATCGGCGAAGAAATTCAAACCTGGATCAATACTCTGGTGGTTAAGATTTGAGTAAGACACCACGTGAGATGGCCCAACCCGTTCTCCCCGGCGACAAGTTAGGGGTCGTGGAACAGTTCCTGCCTGGTGTTGGCACATACGAAGAGGAAGGCACTATCTATGCGAACTTCACAGGAACTGCAAAAATTGATCTGAAGAACAAGCGTGTGACCGTCGTTCCAACGACAAGGATCCCGCAACTACCAAAGGAAGGAACAACCGTCCTTGCTTCCGTCATACACGCGCAGGAGAAAATGGCAACTGTGAATATTTGGAAGATCGACGGCAAGGCGCTGCAGAACCCATTCACCGCAATCCTTCATATCTCGTCGTCGAGCCCACGGTATGAGAGAAACATGTCTGACGTATGTAAGTCAGGGGATATACTCCGGGCGCGGGTGATCGATATGACGAACAGAATTCCCAAATTGACAACAGCGGGCCGCGGTCTAGGCGTGATTAAGGCGTTCTGCTCCAAGTGTGGAGCTGCCTTGGAGTTCACGAACAGAAAGCTTCAGTGTCCATCATGCGGAAACCTTGAGAGTAGGAGGCTCGCAGAGGATTACGGCCAAGCTGCCTGAAGGTGCAACCATTGGAAGTCAAAGTTCTATCAAAGGGGAAGAACGAGCTGAGGCTCGAAATAGTTGGGGAGGACCATACCTTCTGCAACCTACTCCAGAACGTACTACTTGAGGACAAGAATGTGGAGATTGCGGGTTACGACCAGCCGCACCCCCTAATCAGATCAAGCATTGTTTATCTTAGAACCAAGCGAGAGGCTTCGCCGGAAAAAGTCCTTCTGAATGCTCTAGCTGGTATTCAGGAACTTAACAAGGAGTTCAATGAAAAATTCGCTAAGGCCGTCGGGCCCTCCTGATGAGTAACGAAGAAACACGTCGCAAGGTCATGGACGATAAGCAACTAGCCAGCCTTGGAGACGCCTTCGTTAACTTCGTGTATTCACTGGCCTTGACTAACAACAGCGGAAAACCTCAAGGTGTCAAGGTCAGCGACAGAATTCTCGCAGAGGCTTTCAGGCGCTCGGATCTACGGAAATACCTTGGAACTCGGGTTTCAAGGAAGGACCTTGCAAATGCTTCAGAGTCCCTTTTAGTTAAGGCATACCAGAGAAAACTCATCACAATCGAGGAGAGCGTGAAGATCCTCAGCGAGAACCCGGCTGGATTGGAGGCCGGACTCTCGGAACTGATGAAACTGGCCGCGGAACGCATAGTCCCCAGCTAGATGGTGAATCCCATTTGCTGAAGAAGGAAGCCAGGATCTTAGGCATAAGCGCCACAGCCCATAGAAATGGTACGGCCTTAGTCGTCGGCGCCGTTTTCAGGGGTCGTTCCTGGCTAGACGGCGTTCTGACATGTTGGATAGAGTCGGAGACTGCTCGCCCGCTCTCGAAAATCTCGAGAACGATAATGAGTTCGAGACAATATTCGCAACTTCATGCTGTGATCCTTGCGAAGGAACAAATCGTCTCCGACCTCGAGATGAACATCACAGAGCTGGCGCGCAGAGTCAAATTACCAGTCATATCAATAATCAGGAAACGCGCTGCGACGAAGGGAAGTAAGAAGCCGTTCAGAACAAATCATTATGAACTCGAGGTCAACGGCGAACGTCTTCAGGTCCTGGCTAAAGGAATAAGCCGCGAGAAGACTCAAGAATTATTCGCTCTCACTTCCACGCCAAAATCATCTATTCCCGAAGCCGCGAGGGTTGCAGATTTGATAGCAGAGCAAGTAACGCTTAAATGGAACTCTCTGGGATTGCCGTAGCCGGTCGTTATCAAAGGTGCAGTTCTGCCCAAAGTGCGGATTAGCGCTCCTGCCTACAAAGAAACAGAAATCAATCGTCTTAAGCTGCCCAAAATGCGGCTATGAGACAAAGCGCTCAGACCGAACGGTGCAAAAACTGGAACAACAAAAAGAGAACGTTGTCGTCATCGGCAAAGAAGAGCAAAAGATTCGCACACTGCCGAAAACCAAAGTCGACTGCCCTAAGTGTGGACACAAGGAAGCGTTCTATTGGCTTGTACAAACACGGGGAGCAGATGAATCCTCAACGCAGTTCTTCCGTTGCACAAGTTGCGGGAGAACCTGGCGTGAAAATTCCTAGTAAGCATTGTCGCGAGTCACACCGCTCAATTAAAATGCGTAATGCTCCCTCTCTAAGGCACCCCCAATATTCGGTGACAGCAAATGTTCAAAGCAACTATCAGTGACGCAAGACTTTGGAAGAACCTTCTAGCCGCGATATCCACACTCATTGAGGAAGCTGACTTCAACGCCGCCCCTGAGGGCATCAAGCTGAGGTCCATGGACCCATCCCACGTAGCCATGGTTGACTTCGAATGGAACAAATCCGCATTTGAGGAATACACCTGCCTTCAACCGACCAAAATTCGGTTGAACGTGGCCGACATTGTCAAAAAGTTGCGCGGTGCCGGCCAAGAACCCCTCGAAATGTCATACGACGAAAACACGCGAAAGCTGAGCATGGTCATCAAGGGTAAATGGAAAACTACATTCACTCTGCCCACGCTCGACCCTGGAGACGAAGAAGTCCCAACACCTAAGATTGCATTTAACACGAAAATCAAGATGATCAGCTCAAGCTTCAAAGACATTATTGATCAGATCCAGACTGTGAGCGATAACGTTAGGTTCGAGACGACACAAGACAGGTTCACGGCAGAAGCAGTTACTGAGTTGAGTGGAGCCAAAATAGAGCTTGAGAAAGGAAGCGACGTTTTACTAGAGCTGGAAGTCAAGGAACCATGCAAAGCAACCTTCAACCTGAACTACTTGTCCGAAATCTCAAGGGCCGGCTCGATGGCCGCGGAACTCGTCACACTCGAATTCTCGTCTAACATGCCCGTCAAACTAGAGTATGAAATGCCTCAACAAGGAAAGTTGCTATACTTTCTAGCCCCAAGAATTGAGGCGGAGTAGAACTATTAACGCCAAAACGGCATAACCGTTATTGCCTCTTTCCAGCGAATTAGAGGCACTTAGTATGCAGACGCTTCTAACCAAGTTGGACTTGGCGAAATTTCCTTTCACAGCCGAAGCGTCGAGCTACATAAAGTCACGAGGCATCGATCCTCTTGACCTTGTGAGACCTGAACTAGTTCCAATACTCGAACGCGCTATGGAACGGATTAGGCAAGGTGTTTTCAGCGGTAAATTATCCGCCGACCTGACGCAGGAGGATGTTGACATACTCGCTTACCCCACCGCGCTGATGTTGATAAGCGCCATGAGGGACGACAGGACCCGACGCCGGTATGCTCTTGCCGAAGCAAAGCGAGCCTATGAACTTCTGAGGGAGGAAACCCCAGAAAAGCTGCTTCAGATTGCGACCGGCACCTTCGGTTGGGACGCGAAACTCGTAGAGCGGGACGTCGGAGACAGTCATTTTGAGTTTGCTCTTTACTTCACATTTTACGTGAGCAACTCATCCAGAATACACGACCTCAGGTGGAAATTGGTCAACAGAGTTCTTGAGGGAGGCTATGTCCTACTTCCCCGCGAAGATTTCGCAAGACTGTTGGAGGAAGAAGTTCAATCTAGAGTGCTAGAGAAAACTGCAGACCCAACCGTAGCACTGCCCGCGGAACTGGATAAACGCGTTGAACCATTGCGATCCATGCTGAAGGCCCGGTCCCAGTACTTGGCAGCTGATGAAATGCCTCGAGCTGTGATGGCTTCCGCGATGCCACCGTGCATGAAAAATTTGCTCAGCCTCCTGCAAACAAGCAAACACATACCCCACATGGGAAGGTTCGCAATGGCTGCTTTCCTACTGAACATCGGCACGAACGAAGAGGACCTACTCAAAATGTTCAAGACTTTCACCGATTTCGATGAGAGAATCGCGCGCTATCAAGTCGAACACATCGCAGGAAAGCGCGGCTCAAGAAGAAAATACACAGCGCCAAACTGTAGTACCATGCGAACGCACGGTCTATGTATAAACCCGGATGAATTATGTGGTACAATAAAGCACCCATTATCGTACTACAGACGAAAAGCGAGAATCTTGTTCAGACAGGAAAAGGGAAGGCCGTTCCGAAGACAGGCACACAGATAGATAGGGACTCACGCGTGAAGATTAGAAACAAGGTTCTCTGCACAGTTGCAATCATACTGATCGCGGCTACGTTTGTACCCCCTGCACCGCCTGCTCATGCCCTCATCGTAATTCGAGGACTACAGAATCCAACCCGCCAAATCTCAATTTTCGTTGAAGGCGGCGGCGATTTCGAACCCGGTGACGTTCAAATGCTAATCAAGTATGGCACGGTGACCACGATAGCAGGACCCATTGCTGTCCTTCACACAATGCCAGCTGAGCTACCCGAAATTGCACGTCTGCCCTTTGTCACACGTATCGAGAATTCCCATTCCCTCACCGTTGACCTGGAAAGTGGCGTACCAGACACTGGAGCGCCGCAGGTGTGGAACGAGGTGAAGGATCCGGAAGGCCGCAACGTAACTGGTGCAGGCGTAATTGCCGGTTTTGTTGACACAGGCATTGACACTTCGCATCCAGATTTCACCTTCCCTAATGGAACCACGAAAATTCTATTCGTCTGGGACCAGTCAACCTCTGGCCGCCCACCAACTGGCTTCAACTACGGCTACGAGTGCACATCGGCTGACATCCAAGCGGGCAGTTGCCCTGAAACCGATACATTTGGCCACGGAACACACGTAGCTGGAATAGCTGCAGGCTCTGGCATGGCGACCGGGAACTTTACCGGAGTAGCTCCCGCCGCGAGCATAATTTTCGTAAAGAGCGGGTATAGCGTTTGCAATGGCTCAAGTTGGAACTTCGGCACGGCGCAGATCCTAGACGGAGTAAACTACATAGTGAGAAAGGCCAAGCAGCTTGGGATGCGTTCGGTCATAAGCCTGAGTTTGGGCGGCAACATTGGCGCTCATGATGGGACCGACCCGTTCGAGCTCGGCCTCGACGCCTTCGTGAAATCGGGAACGCCGGTTGTTGTTGCTGCAAGCAACTCAGCACGAGATAACGCCCACATACGGGGGCAATTGACCCAGGGAAACAACGTAACGTTCCAGTTACAGGTTCAGGAAACGACAGTGGACCTTCAGATAGATGTGTGGTATTCGCCACAGGATCAAATAGACGCCACTCTAACAACCCCAGATGGACAAACATACCCCGTCCCGACAGCATTGGGAGGCGTATTGGGCAATTCGGGAAACGTAACAACCACTACTAGTTCCTCGATTACCGGTAAAGAACTGTACCTTGAAGTCAACTCAACCAGCAACCTTCGAACTACGGGCTGGAGCGTCACGCTCAAGGCGAATCAAATCCACTCCCTAGGCCTTTGGGATGCATGGACTGATGCGGTAACTTGCTCATATCCGGGAGCGTTCTTTGTCCCAGGAGATGGGTACGCTATCGACCCGCAGGACACGGTGGGCATACCCGGTACGGCGAGGAATGTTGTGACTGTCGGTGCCTACATTACAAACGCATCGTGGGTAGGAATGGATGGCCAGACATATGGGCGCAGAGACATACTGCCCGGTGGAATGGCATCGTTCAGCTCGCTTGGGCCCACAAGGGATGGAAGAATCAAGCCGGACGTGGTAGCACCCGGCGCGCTCATCGCATCCGCGAGAGCAAGCGCGATACCTAGACAAAACAGTGACCCGGACCCGTTCCACAGAATCCTAGCCGGAACGAGCATGGCAACACCACACGTAGCCGGAACCATTGCCCTAATGCTACAGTACGAACCAAACCTACAAGCCATGGACGTCCCACGAATATTGGAACAAACGGCCCGACTTGACGCACACACCGGAGTGCTTGCGACCGGGTCCCCTACCTGGGGCTTCGGAAAGGTAGATGCTCGCACTGCAACCGGTTTGTTCCGATTCACCCTGATAACTGGCGAAATTCCAAACTACGTCGCAGTTCCGCTTCACGTAGATGGTACTCTGAACCTAGAAACCTCAGGCGGTTCTTGGGTTGATCTATATTTCCCGAAGGGAACCACACACCTGATCTCCTCCGATCCGCAAATTCAGGGTGGGCCTGAGACTCGGTACGAACTCACGAATGCAGTTTTTCGGGTCTCAGCGAATTCCCTACAGACGCTAAATTACTCGGTTCAGTACTTACTCATTGTGAATTCGCGTTATGGCCCTACGTTAGGGGCAGGGTGGTACAATGCAAACGCAACAGCGAAAATTGCCGCCCCAGAACATGTACGCGCTGACGGGTTGTTGGGCTACTTGGGCATGGAATATGCCTTGGCCTACTGGGCAGAACCTGAGGGAGAAATTATCTCTAACTCCGTGGTCATGACTGCGCCAACGACCGTGACGGCCGTTTACGTGCCCATGTTTCCATTAGGAACGTTTGTAGCGATAATGGTGTTCTTGGCAGCGATTGTTGTCACTGCCGTTATTATCGCTAGGAAATGGATGAGTTAGCCTGCCGGCTTTATTTTCTTCTGAGCAACACGTCAGTGCCCTCGACGCGAACATCAAATGGCACTTCGTCCTTCACAGGGGGAGGTCCGACGACCTTTCCTGTGGTGGCATCAAACTGGCCGCCATGCCAGGGGCAGGTGACCGTACTTCCTTCAAGCTCCCCTTCATCAAGCGGTCCACCCCTATGCGTGCAGGTATTTGTCATCGCATAGAGCTTGCCGCCAACATTCGCCACAAGGACATCCTCACCGCTGAAAACAACCTTCTTCAACGAACCAACTGGGAAATCGTCCGCTCGGCCTACATTCACGTACCCTTCGCTCATTTCGTTTCAACTACACGACGCTATGTTCAACTAGCTTTATGAATTGAGCGCGCGCAAACCTATATTCGCGCGTCTCATTCCCAAGCTAAAAGCGCCGAATATTCGATTTCGATATAGAAATGGGGAAAAACAGTCTGCCACCCGAAGCCCAAACTCAACGTTTCGAATTCTTAAAACAGAAATTTCAGGAGTATTACAAATCCGCCAGCTCTTCCCTCAAACCGCCACCGGCGATGATTGAACGCGAATTTGGGTTCCTGCTTTTTCCGCAAAGAATAATGTTACGGCACAAGGCCTTTCACGACTTTGGTGCCTTCACTGATTCGCTCATATCACTGGCTCCTTCAGATGTTTACTATTCTACGGCGTACTATGCACACCCCGACCTCGATATGGACCAAAAGGGTTGGAGGGGCTCGGATGTTGTCTTCGATGTTGACGCAGATCACATAGACACCCCATGCAAAGAAACACATGACATGTGGGTATGCAGCAAGTGCAAGGAGACGCGGAGAGGAAAGAAGCCAATAAAGTGTCCCAAGTGTGGCGCGGAGAAAATAGATGAAAAACCTTGGCTTTGCGTCCGATGCCTGATTGCAGCAAAAGAGGAGGCCCTAAAACTAATCGAGTTCCTCTCAGAGGACTTCGGAATAAAATCTAATCAGATGCACTTGTTCTTCTCCGGCCATAGGGGATATCACCTTCACATCATCTCCGACAGCCTGAAGACACTGGACGATATGCAAAGGAAGGAGATAGTTGACTACGTCCTGGCCTTGGGGCTGGATCCGGCCGAGCAAGGCCTGTATCAAGACCTCTTAGAAAATAGGCATCCAATTGTCGTTGGGCCAGACCTGACTGACCCTGGGTGGCGCGGCAGGCTTGCCCGTGGAGTATATCAAATCCTAACGGAATGGGATCATCGACGGTTGGTTGAGCTCGGATTCACGCGCGGTGCTGCCAATCAAATTCTGAACGATCGCGAGGCAATTAAGAAAGAGTGGTCGAGAAAAATGCTTTGGAGCTCCTTTCAAGACAAGTGGCACATAAATGAGAAAGTCTGGAGGAACATCGTTGAGAAAGCGATGAGCCTCGTCGCCCTACCAGCCCAAATCGATACAGTCGTGACCACAGACATACACAGATTGATCCGTATGCCAGAAACCCTCAACGGCAAGACAGGGTTCAAGGCTGCCGAAGTTGAGATCGGGCGCCTCGAAGAATTCGATCCGTTCTATGAACCGGTAGTGTTCGAAGGAGTCCAGAACGTTCAGGTCACCGAAGCACCTGAACTCAGATTACGCGACCAGAACTATGGGCCATTCGCCGACGAGAAAGTTCAGTTACCTCTCGCAGCAGCAATCTTACTCATAGCTAAGGGCGTTGCATCCCCGGTGAACTAATCGTGTACAACGACATCTACAAGGCTTGGAAGGCAGAAAAGACATCCGAGAAACCTCAGCCACTTCCCAGCGACTTCTACCGAAGGGCCGCTGGCTACCTAAAGGGATTGGAAGACGACTCATCTGCAGGCGATACACGCACAATCCAAGGCCGCCTGCTTGTTGACGAGAAAGAAATTGCGCGACGCCTCCTTGAAGAAATCAAGCAAACGAGGCTGCACAAAATTGTAAACGCAGCGCGAGAAGGCAGCGTAATCAACGCGGATGGCTTAACGGAAGAAGAGAGAGAGCTCGTGGGACGGTTCAATGAATCCATTTCAACTTACAAGGAACATGAAGCGACAAAACCGGCAGGAGGTTCGCCTGGTGGCCCGATGGAGCTATCGGTCGTAAGGTTTCTAGATAACGTTCCCGAAATTGTCGGAGTTGATTTGAAAATATATGGCCCATATAAGAAAGAAGACGTCGGTTCCCTTCCAAACCAAAACGCCCGGGCACTAATCAAGCAAGGCCTGGCGAAGGAAGTTGATGTCAAACGCGTTCCTAATCTTCGCCCAGAAAAGTTGGCCGAACAACTCCATCAACAATAAATAGAGCACGCAAGGCTACGTAGCGAAGTCAGGCTGATCAGTATGAAAGCTCCAAAACAGATTCGAACCTACTGTCCGAAATGCAAATCACATACTGATCATCAGGTATCAATCTACAAGAAGAGTAAAGAACGTGCAATGTCTGACGGGGCACGGCGGCAAGCACGAAGGAAACATGGTTATGGCGGACAGAAGTTTCCGGAGCTGAAGCGCACCGCAAAGACAACCAAGAAGCAGCTTCTCAGGCTCAGTTGCAGAACCTGCAACTCCGAGGTTTACCGATTCGGAATTAGGCTTCGAAAACTCGAAATCACCTAAAGGACCAGACGTCAAGTCAGTCCAAGACGAGATTCTGGCGCCGAAGGCGCGGCCATAACACTTATGTTACCTGCTTTCTTTTCCCTCGTCCTTCACAAGAGCCTAGAGTGAGAGCGAGTATGGTCAAGGGAGAACTGATTCCGAAGCCGGAAAGCAACTTCGTCAGAATCAAATGTGCCAAATGCGGAAACGAGCAAGTAATATTCGATAGGCCTTCAATCCCCCCGCGGTGTTCAGTTTGCGAAGAGGTCTTGGCTGAACCAACTGGTGGAAAAGCGAAAATCAAGTCGGAAGTTGTGCAGATCCTCGGATAGGGCAATTAAATGTCAGTTACGCCACGATACCCAGAGGTCGGCGACCTAGTAGTAGCAAGTGTCACGAGGGTTGTGGATTACGGCGCGTACGTCAAGCTTGACGAGTACGACGGGGTAGAAGGCCTAATTCACATTTCGGAAATCGCAAGCACGTATGTGAAGAATATTCGGGTTCATGTTAGGGAAGGACAGAAACTCGTCCTGAAGGTTCTGCGGGTTAGCCCCCAACGTGCCCAAGTCGACCTCTCGCTTCGCAGGGTGACCGGGCGAGAAAAGTCCGAGAAGATGCTCGAATGGAAGAAGGTCAAGAAGGCTGATTCAATAATCAAAGGCGCCGCCGAGAGGTTGAAGGTCGGCGAAGAAGACGTGTCCAAAGTCAGGTCGATCATCTACGAAAAATTCGACAACCCCTTCGATGCATTCGAAGAAGCCACGGATGAAGGCGAGGAAATATTCACAAAACTTGGCATAAGCGAAGATTGGGCTAAGGCACTCACAGAGGTGGCCCGCAGCAAGATTAGATTAGAGAAGGCAAAAGTCATTGGAACGGTAGAGCTGACTTGCGCCAAGACAGAAGGGGTAGAGGCAATTCGTCAAGCTCTCCGCGGGGCGAAAAAGGTTAAGAAATCCCGCGGAACCACGATAAATATTTACACCATCGGATCGCCTCGTTACAGGCTTGAGGTTAGGAGCAAGGAGATAACCGACGCCCAGGCGACGCTAAACCTAGCGATTGAAGAGGCGTTGAACGCCATCAAAGGACTCGGCGGCGAAGGGCGCAAACTGAGTTGAAGTGGCTGCTAAGAAAGTGTCCGGACTGCAAGACTTACACGTTGAAACGGACCTGCCCGAAATGTGGAACCTCAACCGTTACACCACATCCATCAAAGTTTTCGCCGCATGACAAATATGCCCGGCTCCGTCAGCCGGAGAGAAACTGAACGCTGAAGTGGCTGCAAGCAAACTCTGGTTATGGCTTATTCAAAGTGACGACCGCTCTGGCTGAGTTGTGATCAGTGTCTCCCGGCCAAGTGGCGGTTAGCATGAAGCTCCCAGATACGCTAACTGTCCATGTGAAGCTCATGGTTGTGGAGTTCATGATTAAACTCCTAATCGGTACGAAGGTCTTGTTGTCGAGGCTGTATGATACGGTAACGTTGGCTCCAGTGAGGAACGGTGTCATTTGAACCGTAACCGTTACGTTCGACCCTACGGCCGCTGAACTGGTTGATGTTGAGATACTTAGGGCGACGTTTGCCGCCGTTACGGAAACTTGTTGGGGCGCGGTTGAGGTTTCTGAGTACGGCCCTTGCGAACCTAGGTAGTGGGCTCGGACTAGGATGCTTCCAACGTCAGGTGTCCAGGCGTAACTATACGTCCCGTTTGAAGATACAGAGACGGTTTTTATTGGTAACCAAGATTGGCCGCTGTCATCGGAGTATTCCAAATTCACTTGTGGGTTACTGATTGTCAGCGGCTTTCCAGAGGTATCTGTGAGGTTTCCGGCAAAGATCACTTGATCTCCGTATGTTAGCTTGCTTTTGACTGGCTTAAGGGTTAGGAGAGCCGGTTTTCCAATTTTGACTTGGTACAAGAATACGAAGTTGTTCGAGGAAGAGAAAACACGCGTAAGGTATGGAGACGGCTGCTCAGTGCCCGTCGTTGTCGAGAAAGCCATCATGTAACCGAGCATGGTGTGGTCGTTAAGCTGGTTATTTGTGGCAATCGTGTCATTACTCACAATCCTCCCCTTCGAGTCCATTAACACCTGAGTGTAACTTGCACTGGTACTACCAGTAGAAGTGCCGGTAAGGGTTTCCTGGTAGATGACCTTGTAGTTCTGCCACATTGTGTTGTTTCCGATGCGTGCCATCCAGTACCATTTCCCATCCTCGCCGAATCCCTGGTAACCTCCCGAAGTGCCCCCTGACGGGGTGATGAAGATGGCCACGTATGACACGTTATAGCGCGCGAGGTTAGGGATTGCCAGGGTCATATTGTCGAGGAAGGTTTGAGCTACCATAGCTATCTGCGTGGAGTTCTGGGTACCGTTATCTGCAAGGGTCCGCCGTTCGCCCAATGCGGTTATCCAGTAGCCGTAGTCCCACCAAGCGAAGATAACCGACCCCGGAGGTGTATTCTGCCGCATCCACGAGAGCGCCTCAAGCCAATCCGCATACTTCAATTCCTGCCCTGATGGTGGAGCCGTGGGAATACTCGAAGTGACGATTGTTGCGGGTTGGTATGATCCGCGCACCGCAGTCCAGAACGTTGGAATTATTGCTACGAGAAGGATTAGGAAGATGGCGACGCCGAACTCTCGGCCAACTCTACTTATCACCCGAGTTTTATGCTTCGGATATATCACCGCCTCGCGCACTATGTCAACCGCGGGTTTGCCGAGTTCCACAGTGCCGATGGCCGCTAAGAGGCAGAAGGCTGGAGCAAGGAGCAACGTCAGACGGACGAAGGATGCTGCAAAATAAACAGCGGTTACTCCCCAGAGAAGGACGAAGATATCATCGTCCCTGGACCTTTGCAATATGAAAATGAACCCGAACAAAATCAGAAAAATAAGGGCTCCAAACTCGTAGTAGAATGAACCCCATGTTGCCGGCTGGTGTTCAGCAACACTCTGAATGATTGGAACGTCACCACGTATGAACGGATTTATTACCGCATAGAATTTGCCGTAGGGTAGAGAGACGATGTGCAAATAGGAAAGGCCGCTCACCACGAGTAAGGTTCCAAGTATCACCGTCGCCAACGTGTAAATCTGATGCTTCCTGCTCGTGATATATGTGGACGCCTCGCGAACGAGCAGAATGACCTCCCCAACAGGGATTACAAGCCAAGTAAAGTCACTGAGGGAGGCCAAACCCAACTTCGGAACCAAGAAGGGTGTAAAGAGCAAGAATATTCCCATAGCAACTGAATAGCTTATGAAGAATTTTTTCGAAGAACGCCCCAGAATCCCCAAGACGATCGCGTACAAAACCAACAAGTCGAGCGGGAAGTATGCCGCTGCCCATGAGGCAGCCAAGTAGAAGAGCAAAAACCCAGTCAAGCCAGCATATATCAGCGTCCTGCGAGTCGAAGAGTTAGGCAGAGTCGACCTCCTGAAGAATAGGAAAATCAGAATCATCAGTAGAATGCCAAGCGGCTCATGACGGAGGAAGCCAAGTTGGGTTCTGCCAATACTGCTTGGGTTCAAAGCCAAAAACAGGGCAGTGAATAACCCAGCACCCTTTCCCCAGTAATCCTTCCCAAGAAAGTAAGCAGCCAGAACGGTAATGGTTCCTGCGACTACGGGGAAAATTACTGCCACTACAAACACGGATGCGTTTACGCCCACATCGTGCAAGAACATTGTAATAGCCGCTATCACGAAGGCTGTGCCGTACAGATTCCACGTCGGCATATCCGCACCGTATGGATACCAACTCATCGTATCATGCCAACTAAACCAAGCCAGGAACCCGTGATCGACTACATACTGCGCCATACGCCATTGCAAGTATGGATCAAATTCGTTGAGGAAGAAACCCCAGCGAATCGGCATTATGCGGACTGCTAGTGCCACGAGGACGATCAAAGCAATTACAATTGCTTCGATGACTGTTCCCCTAGAAATGCCGGAGAGAACTTTGCGGGTCCCTTCGACCCGGCCGGCAAGAGTCTCGCGGTTAATGTACTTCCCCAAGAAACCACGGAGCTTCCTGAGCGCTTGCCGGGTTGCTGACATTCGACCGCCTGCAGATTTTTCAGACTACACTTTGTGTGTTATAAAAGGTTGGTGAGCTACAACATCAGCTAAACGACGCTGCCCCCAGTTCCTGCAACGGAATTCGATGTTAGACCGTCCTATCACAAGCCCTGCTTGTCAAATTGACCGCTCCGTACGGTTAGGAAACCAAAGTTCAACTAGCAAAGACCTTTCAGGATTCGGAGCGAAGCTGTATGAGTCGTGGCTGATAAGATGGCCAGCACATACCTTAGGTGCCCTTCCTGCGGGAAATCAAACACGCCGGATACCAGGTATTGCATTGGTTGCGGGTCAATACTGAATCCAGTTTACTGTTCTTCTTGCGGGACCAGTAATCCCGATGGCTTGGAGCATTGCCTGGAATGTGGGAGCCCGCTCCCCACACTAACAGGCGTTCGTTGGAAGCCGATCGTTACTGTCCTGAAGCCCACTTCAGCCATGGTTAACCTCTGAAATCGCCGTGGGACCACCGTGGTCAGCTGAAGAAAAACCCGCTGAGACTTTCTGTTGCAACTTGGGAGCTTGGAATTGAGAACATGGGTTGGCGCCACCTATCTCTTTCTTGAATAACCATATTTGCCTGGGTCATAGAATGGGGGTTTGACTATCGTTCCTTCCTCCCGCCGATCTCGCACCTCAACTCCAACAACCGCGCCTTCGTGGGCAATTTCGCGGCCAACGTATCCCATTGCGATACCCCTGTTCAGAACAGGTGATAGGGTTCCGCTTGTGACTGTTCCTACAGCTTTCTCCTGATGAATAATGTTGAAACCGTGCCTGGGAATGACACGCCTCTTTGTCACTAGGCCGATGCGTGTTCTCGGCGTTCCCTTTTCTTTAAGTTCCTGTAACCTTTTCTTGCCGATGAATTCTTTGTGCAGTTTTACGACGAAGCCTAGCTTCGCCTCGAACGGGTTCGTGGTCTCATCCATGTCTGTTCCATATAGGCAAAGGCCAGCTTCCAAGCGCAAAAGGTCTCTGGCCCCCAAACCGCATGCCTCAAGGCCGTACGGTTTGCCAGCCTGTAAAATACTATCCCAAACCATTTGTGCCTTTTCAGCTCTACCTACCGGAGAGTCCCAGACACATAATTCGAACCCGTCTTCCCCGGTGTAGCCAGTTCTGGAAACCAAGGCCCGAGCTCCAGCAATCTCAGCCCATGCACATCCGAACCGAGGAAGCTTCTCAAGTTGAATGCTACTCAATTGCTGCACTACGGAGATCGCTTTGGGGCCTTGCACAGCGAACATCGCAACATCATCTGACACGTCTTGAATGTCGACGCTTAGGCCTCTGGAAGCGGCCAAAATCCAATCGTAGTCCTTGGACCGGTTCGCCGCATTGTAGACTATTAGGTGCTCAGCTTCCTGCAACCGGAAGACCAGCACATCATCCTTGATTCCCCCGTCATTGTTGCAGATGAGAGAGTACTGCCCTTGACCGCTGCCGAGGGACGCAACATCATTCGTAGTTACAGCGTCAAGTAATCTCTGCGAATCTTTCCCCCGAATTATTGCACGACCCATGTGACTTACATCGAAAATTCCTGCAGCATTCCTAACAGCCAAAGATTCAGGGATGATTCCTTTGAACCAGAGTGGCAGATTGTAACCTGCGAACTCAGCCAAATGTCCATTTTGCTCATGGAAACTCTGCAGCTGCACATCTTTGAGCAAGCTATTTCGCTCTTACAGCTGCGGAGTCTTTGTACGGC
>JBAVCK010000088.1:0-2885 GCA_049586635.1 Bathyarchaeia archaeon | reverse complement strand
GGCTCAAGCTAATCAAGGAATTTGCAGCCCTCTCAGATGATGAGGTAGCGCTTCTTCAGAAACCAGGCGCTTTAGGGTTCGATGTTGCCAACCGCATGATCGAGAACCTAGTGGGCATAATGCCAGTTCCGCTAGGAGTGGCTGTAAACTTCCTCATAAACGGAAGAGACATAGTTATTCCAATGGCGATAGAGGAACCCTCAGTAATCGCGGCTGCGAGTAATGCCGCCAAAATGGCTAGAGCGAAGGGTGGCTTCCATGCAACCTCCACGGACCCAGTTATGATTGGGCAAATACAGATTGTCGGCGTTCAAGATGCACATCGGGCTCGTTTCGAAATACTCGCCCACAAATCAGAGATTCTGAAGCACGCCAATGAACAGGACCCAGTTCTTGTCTCGCTCGGTGGGGGAGCCCGCGATTTGGAGGTACGAATCATCGACACCTTCCTCGGAAAGATGGTCATCGCTGAGCTACTGGTTGACTGTCGAGACGCCATGGGTGCGAACGCGGTGAACACCATGGTGGAAGCTGTTGCTCCCATAGCTGAGCGGGTTTCAGGCGGACGAGTTTACTTACGCATAATTTCCAACTTGGCCGTGAAACGCCTCGCCAGTGCCAAAGCAACATTCACGAAAGAGGCGTTGGGCGGCGAGGAAGTAGTTGACGGGATAGTGAACGCATACGCATTCGCTGCCGCAGACCCATACAGATGCGCGACCCACAACAAAGGAATAATGAACGGCGCATCGGCTGTCGTACTCGCCACGGGCAATGACACCAGAGCGATTGAAGCCGGGGCCCACGCATATGCGGCTCGTTCGGGTCACTACGCATCGTTGACAACTTGGGAGAAGGATAGCAACGGTGACCTGGTCGGGACTATAGAAATGCCAATGGCGGTTGGACTAGTTGGAGGAGCCACGGCCTCGAACCCAGTTGCAAAGTTGAGTGTGAAAATTCTCGGCGTTAAGTCGGCGAAAGAATTAGCTGAAGTAATTGTCTCAGTCGGACTAGCGCAAAACCTTGCGGCCCTTAGGGCGCTATCGGCTGAAGGGATCCAACGCGGCCACATGAATCTCCACGCCCGCAACATCGCAATTAGCGCTGGCGCGACCGGTGACCTTATCGACAAAGTCAGCGAACAAATGGTGGCTGAAAGAAAGATTCGAGTTGATCGGGCGAAAGAGCTGCTGGAAAAATACGCTAAGCGCTAGTTGTAGGCGTTTCTAGTTCAACGAGCGTTTCCATGCGGCGAATCTTCGGGATGGCGTCTTTCTCCATCCACTCAGAGATCGTGTCGTAGACCTTCCTGTAATACTTCTTTGTTGCATGCTTGACTATGCCAAGCCGCTCCATTCTTCGGACGTACCGCCATTTCATGCTTCGTGAGATTTTGTCGCCCATGAGGCGGTCGATGTCAACTTTCTTGAAAACCTTGGGAAGGTGAGCGAAGGTTCCAACAATCTCCTTCGGAAAGGCGGTCAGAGACTCTTTCGATAGTTTCCGTTTACCGCGCGTATCAAGGCCGCGCAACCTACCGCCGTTAACTCTCAAGACAATGCCTTCTGAGTGGACGGTACGGCTCTGATATCATAAAAACGTTATGAGCGACACTCTCACGCGAAGATACTCGTGAACTGCCTCATATTGTCCCAAGTATGAAGGCTAAAAGGCCGAACGTCATCCACAGGAGCACGTAGTTCTTGCTGCGTTTAGCGTTCTTAGGGCTGCAGTTTGCCAGTATGGAATATGCGGTTAGCAGAAACCCTATGTCACATATGGCGACCAAAGGAATGTAATAGTAGGAAACGATTCCCAAGATTAGCGGGAGTCCGCTGAGGGCTACTGCAGCAACAAATAGAGCCGCGCCGTACTTTGCGGCCTTGACATTTCCTTTTGTCGCAGCTAACGATTTGACTCCCTTAGCGGTGTCGCCCGAGACGTCAACTATCCCCTTAACAATTTCTCGTCCTATGCTTGAGAGGAAAGCGAGGAGGGAAAAAATCCCCAATGACCAAGTAGGACTTCCCACGACGAACCCTCCGTAAACAAAAGGAATTGCCACATTCGTGCTTACGAGGGCATTGCCCAAGAGGCCGGTCTTCTTGAGCCTCGAATTATACAAGACCATGATTATTACGCTCACGGTAGCAATCACGAGTGCCCCTGCGCCGGAATTCCCTGCAAACCAGAAACCGATTGCAGCTAAGATCAATGAGAACGAGAGAGCTTCAGCGGGCTTTATCACTCCGGCCGGTATGGGTCGCTGCGGTTCGTTGATTCTGTCAATTTCCCGGTCGAAGTAGTCGTTCAAAACCATCGACGCGGCTAAGAGAAGAAAACCAGCCATAAACCCATACAATGCAGCTCTCACTGGCACAGTGGTTGAAGCCATTACCTCTCCTACAATTACGGCAAAACCAATCATGACACAGTTACGCAGGCGCATCATGGAAAGTAGGCCCACGAGTTTTCGGATAGGTGAAACGTACGACTGCAATAGGCCCGCCTTCGCCGTTGAAGTTCAACCCTCAAACGCAAGCGGTCTTAATAGTATTTCAGCCACGCTCGGAATTCTAGCCCTTGCTCCTGCTTGGGAATGTACGGATTCTTGCTCGGATTCTTGTAGTGACGATTTCTGGACGCGACACCGCGAAACCCGTTCACACCGCCCGCTAAGGGGAACAGCTGGTCAAGCAGTTGACGAAGTGGGACGCAAAACGGAAAATGTCCGACGATAACTGTAGTTTGACGTACTTAGAGTCGCGTCAGATATTCGCGCATCAGAAGGCCGCATCTTTGGCATCTTATGAGCCTTAGTAGCCTTCCCTCTTCGTCGAAATCCTGGCCTATTTCGCGCACTTGACCGTGCTGGCATACGT
>JBAVCK010000087.1:0-2482 GCA_049586635.1 Bathyarchaeia archaeon | reverse complement strand
AAGAATCTCGGGCGGCACGTCTTTGGGGTTCTGTGTGACGAAGAAGATGCCAATTCCCTTAGACCTAATGAGCCTTGCCACCTGTTCGATTTCATCTAGGAATGCTTTGCTTGCGTTTTCGAACAGTAGGTGTGCTTCATCAAAGAAGAAGACCAACTTCGGTTTGTCGAGGTCGCCTACCTCGGGCAGGTCGTGGTATAATCGAGCAAGCATCCACAGCATGAAGGTAGAGAAAAGAGCGGGTCTCTCTTGCACGTCTAGAAGTTCGAGGATGCTCACTAACCCACGTCCATTTCGCTGTTGAATCAAATCTGCAAGATTGAATTCCGGCTCCCCAAAAAAGGCCTGGGCACCTTGTTGTTCCAGTTGAACCATATCACGAAGGAGCACCCCGACCGTGGTCGTTGAGAGGCCACCGTAGTTCCTGAGATCAGCTTGGCCTTCGCCGGTAAGGTACTGGAGTACCGCACGGAGGTCCGAAAAATCGAGCAGCGGCAGCTGTCGGTCATCGCAGTATTTGAAAACCAGACTGAGCACACTCGCCTGGGTATCGTTCAATCCTAAGACCTTGGACAGGAGGAGTGGGCCAAAGGATGATACGGTGGCGCGAAGTTGTGCGCCACGTGTCCCAGTTAGGCTGAGATATTCAACCGGGCATGACGTCGCTGTCCATGCATAGCCGGTATCTTTAGCACGTTGAGTGACGCGATCGTTCTGGTCTCCTTGGACCGCTAAGCCGGATAAGTCTCCTTTGAGGTCGGCGAGGAATACTGGAACACCTGCCATAGAGAGTTGCTCGGTCATCAACTGAAGCGTCTTGGTTTTGCCCGTTCCTGTGGCTCCGGCGATTAATCCGTGTCTATTCATCATACTGAGTGGGACATTGATTATTGGTTCAGGGTCGCAGGCTTGACCATAAATAACTGCGCCGAGGGTAACGGCTTGAGTTTGAGTGGGAAACGCTTGCTTAGCTGCGGCAACAACTTTCTTATCGACTGCGCTCATTTCTCTTCACGACTATTTCGAAGGACAGAGGTACTTATCGTCCTGGAACTCTAATAGTTTTTATGGCGTATGTTATCGCAATGATTAAGACCGTTGCATAATCTACGTAGGTTCGATTCATATGTCGCAGTCAACACCAGACCTTGCCAAACTATTCGGCGTTGCCATCAACGCAGTGAGTAACAATCGTGAAGACCTCAACAACATGGATGAAACAAATCATCCCAACCATGGAGACAACGTGACGCACAACCTAGGCATCATCAAATCCGCATTAGAATCTCAGCAATCCCAGAATCCGTCCGACGCACTCCGCCTTGCAGCTCAAAGATTGAGCGAGCAAGGACGTGGCAGCACCGCTCCGCAATATTCACAAGGCCTTCAGCAGGCTGCTACCCACTTCCAAGGGCAACAGAGTCTGAGCAACGATGACATGGGACTATTGTTGCACAGTATGCTGGGAGCAGCTACAGGAAGCCAAGCGACAACACAGCCAGGCGGAATGCCAGGGATGCTCGGCATGCTCTCTGGGCAAACCCAGCAAACTGCTCCTGGAGGTGGCGATCTCGTCAGCAAGCTCGCTCCAGCAGCGATGGAATTCATGCGCGCTAAAGCGTCGGGTTCAGACACGAAATCCGCCGCTATGCAAGCTGCGATGCGAGCTATGATGGGCGGCAATCCACTCCAAGCAGCAACGCCGGGCGGAGCTTCAGGCGGTCTTATTGCCCAGAGTATCATGAAATCGCTATTGGGCTAGTAGAAATTCGAAGTCTTCAGGCTAAGTCTTAGTCTCGTACTAGGCCATTATTGTTTGAACATGTCTTGGTGCATTTTCAGTAGTGAAAACTCGTCAGGACTTTGAATTACATAAGCTAATTTATGCGACTTCTAGAAACCCCCACTCAGCTTAGGGGTGGTACCACGAAAGTCGTTGTCACATCCGACCATCACTTAGGTTACGCAAATGCTGACAAGACAGCGTTCAACGCATTCCTTGACAACCTTAGCCAAGAAAGCGATGTTACGCATATGGTTCTTCTTGGAGATGTGGTGGATATGTGGAGGAGAGATGCTTCAGGGGTATTCCTGGAAAACCACGACACAGTTGCTAAGATTCTTAATCTCAAATCCAAAGGGGTCCAAGTATTTTACGTGGCGGGAAATCATGATTATCATGTTTTGGATCTTCACAACCCAGCATATCCCCTTGAGTTCACGAATGAATTGAATCTGACTGATGGACCGTTCAATTACCGTTTCGTTCACGGGTACCAGTTCGATCCTGAACAGAAAATGCCTTTCATGGCTTTCTTGTGTCGAGTAATGTCCGACCAAGGCGGTGCCCTCGAGAGCCATTTATGGACAGATTTCAATAGCCTGAACAATATTTTCTCGAAGATAGAGCCCTCTTTCGTGAAAGCAGATCTAGCAGCGATAACTGAGCGGCTTCAACGGCGTCCTGAGGATAGACTAAAGG
>JBAVCK010000086.1:0-9791 GCA_049586635.1 Bathyarchaeia archaeon | reverse complement strand
AGTCAATCCCGCGACAGGCGAGAAACTAGCCGAACATGAGATGGCCACATCAGATCAGGTGAGGAGTGCAATCGAACGGGCCAGAAAAGCTTTCCATGATTGGCGGAAGCTTAGGCCCTCCGAACGTAGCAAGTATCTAGCCAAAGCCGCTGGCATTCTGAGGGAACGAAAGGATGAACTCGCTCGCGTCATGACGAATGAGATGGGCAAGATTATCCGCGAGTCCGCAGCTGAGATTGCAAAGTGCGCCTTAGCCTTCGACTACTACGCTGAAAATGCTGAGCGCTTTCTCACACCAGAACTTGCGCAGACTGACGCGGCGAAGAGTTTTGTGGCATTCGAGCCACTGGGTGTTGTAGCAGCCATCATGCCGTGGAACTTCCCCATGTGGCAGCTAGCAAGGTTTACTGCGCCTGCGCTTGCGGCCGGAAACACTACGATCTTCAAACCCGCGAGCGCAACGCCTCAAAGCGGAGTGAACCTGGAAACCGCCCTAACCGACGCTGGGTTGCCGTCAGGATGTTTCAAGACGGTTTTGGGTGATTCTCGAATCGCAGATCAGATGATTGATGGAGATACCGACGCCGTGACTTTCACTGGAAGCGTGAGCGTAGGAAGCAAAGTGGGGGAACGCGCTGGAAGGAACCTGAAGAAATTCGTACTGGAACTTGGCGGAAGCGACCCCTTCATCGTACTTCAAGACGCAGACGTGGAGTTGACTTCCAGCGGCGCCGTCACAGGGCGTTTCATTAACTGCGGCCAAAGCTGCATCGCTGCGAAGCGCTTTATCGTTGAAAAACCCATTGCCGAGAAATTTACCGATCAATTCGTGTCGAAAGTCGGAAAGCTCAAGGCCGGTGACCCGTTAAACCCTGAAACAGACATTGGACCGATGGTTAACGAGAGCGGCCTCAAAGACATAGAGAGGCAGGTAAAGGATTCCGTGAAAATGGGTGCAAAGATCATGGTGGGCGGGCTCCGCCTAGACCGTAAAGGCTTCTTCTACGCCCCAACAGTCTTGACCAACATAACCCGGGACATGCCCGTGATGCGCGAAGAAGTTTTCGGCCCTGTGGCCCCTGTTATAGTCGTTGGGAGTGCTGAGGAAGCAGTTGAAGTGGCGAATTCTACGGAATTCGGCCTGGGGGCGTCACTCTGGACGCAAGACCTTTCGAAGGCTGAGAAACTCTGCGGAGAAATCCAAAGCGGCGTAGTGACCGTGAACAATGTTGTAGCATCCGACCCACGCGTTCCGTTCGGTGGAGTCAAGAAGAGCGGGATTGGAAGAGAACTAGGCCGGTATGGCCTTCTGGAATTCACAAACATCAAGACGGTTAGACTGTACGCGCGACGCGCAGAGAAAGTGGCCGTAGAATAGGCGCGACATGTTCCGCATAAGAGACATGGGCGTGTACGTTGAAGCTTGCACACTACGTCAAGAACGGGGAAACGAGAGTCGGGATGGTCAAGGGCGGCCTGCTCTTCGACATTCAAGACGCGGCCGATACGCTGTCGTTGCCAATACGTAACGGATCGATTACAATAGACCAACTGCTCTCAGCTGGGGCCGTTAAGTCGCTTCAACAGGCCGAAGAGAAAATAACGAAGGCCTCGCCCGGCGATTCGCTTGAACGCGTGAAACTCCTTAGCCCAATTCAAACTCCGGAGAAGATATTCCTCCTAGCCGTCAACTATCTATCCCACAGCCAAGAGCAGAACGTGAAACCCCCAACCGAGCCCTACGTTTTCACGAAATTCAGAAACACCCTCATCGGCCCAGGCGACCCAATTCTGATTTCCAAAATATCCAAGCAAGTAGACTGGGAGGTAGAACTGGTAGTAATCATAGGAAAAACAGGAAAGTACATCGCAAAGAAGGACGCTATGAACTATGTCGCGGGTTACGCCATATCAAATGATGTGAGCTTCAGAGACTTTCAGTTCTCGACAAGGTTACCTGATGGCAAGACCACGTTGGGACTAAACTGGGTAAAAGGAAAGGGCCTCGACTCATCCTTTCCCGTAGGCCCGTGGCTTGTGACAAGGGACGAAATCCCTGACCCTCACAAACTAGACATTTCACTTTCAGTGAATGGCAAGACGAAACAGCGATCCAACACGGGGAACATGATTTTCAAAATCGATTCCCTGATTGAGTATATTTCCGCAGGGATTACCCTGAAGCCAGGAGACATAATATCAACAGGCACGCCGGAGGGAGTCGCAGCCTTCACCGGGGAACCTTTCCTGAAAAACGGCGACATTGTTGAGGGGACAATCGACGGAATCGGTTCCCTGAGAAATCCAGTCAGGGCAGAATCAGACTAAGCCAGCGTTGTTTCGAATACTTCCCTAGTACTTTCACTGCGAAAAGGGCCTTCTCGCTTAGGAATCGACCCCTCCGGCTCCACGGTTCTTCATTGACAGAACCACGGCAGTCCGAGAGTGCGTTCAGTTGTGGCTGCACCGGCAGGCAGTTGGGTAGTTGAGACATGTTTCACTGGCTGCGCAACGAAAGAGGTGTTTCTACTCAGCCGTTTAGCACTTTCACGTAGGTCTCCTGAATATTCGCAGCTACGCCACATAGGTGGGTTTGGCGAATACTTTGAAGGAATTCAACGTTGTCAAGGTATGTGGACACTTGAGGAAAGTTCGTTTTCTTTTCAGGGATGACCAATTCGAATTCCTCAGGTGCGAGGGCTGCGGACAAATTGTCCGCCTACCCCTCTAACCGACATCTACGCCCATCAGGGCAACATGTATTAGCTAATCCCACACGCCTTTCTTCGGGCTGTCTGATTTGATAGAGGTCGAGTTGGGTGACCTCAAGAAGGTCGGCAACGACATAGCCAATTTGCTGGGCCAGAGGCTGAAAGCCGAGGTTACTTTGAAAGGCAAGACGCTCCTCGTCCCAGATACGGTTAATGGAAAACGGTTAGGAGTCAAAGATCTCAAGCTGCAGGTCAAACATATACTCCATCACATGCATTTTTCAGATGACTACAGGGTCCTAGCGGAACATCAGAAGATCAGAATCGTTAGGGTGGAAGAGAAGCTCAAGCATGCGGAAAGAGAAGGGTCGGCAGCGCCCCCCGCGCAAACCATGCCTTACTTCTTCCCTGGCTAGATTGAGTCAGAGTACGACCAGTAGCTATCTTCGTGTGCGTGCAACGGTGACTTTCTTCTGTTAGGCGATGTCCTGAACTCTAATTCGTTTGGCTCCCTTCGCAACCATTAGATGCAATGCGTTGTCAGAGTCACCAGGGTTGACATTCACGCCCTTTGAAGCGTCATCCAAAACGAAGACCTCGAATCCATACTTCAGTCCATCAAGCACGGTTTCCTTCACGCAATAGTCAGTCGCTAGGCCACCAACAAGTAGCCGCTTGATTCCTCGTTCCTTGAGCTTCTGCGCTAAGTCTGTTCCTTGAAAGAATGAGTAAGCCTCATCCTTTTTGTCCGCCTTCGAAACAATTTCGCCCTCAGGTGGAATTAGGAGACCGGCGTGAAACTTTGCGCCTTCGCTGTTCTGAACGCAGTGCGGAGGCCAAGGCCCCCCCTGAGCTTTGAAGGAACTATGGTCGGGCGGGTGCCAATCTCTGGTGAAGAGTATTGGCGCACCAGCCTTCCTAGACTTCTCGATGTACTTGTTCAGGATTGGAACGACTTTGTCACCATTCTCCACTGGCAGGGCTCCGCCTGGGCAGAAGTCATTCTGAAGGTCGACAACGACAAGCGCGGATTGCTTGTTAATTTCTATTGCCAATGTTTCGTTCGTGGTTTGTGGGAATGAGAGTTGAAATTAAGGCTTCCTTCGAAGGTTTCTTGTCAACCCTCGTCTTCAGCGTTGATCTTGTCACCGGAACCCTAATGTATATTCAGGTGAGAAACCCGAGAAATCTGAAGAACTTCGCCTACAAGGTCGCTTAACTAAGGCGCACGAAGAATGGATTACCTAACAGCTATCATACTGGCGGTCGTTGAAGGGATTACGGAGTTCCTGCCAGTCTCGTCGACGGGCCACACTATCCTTGCAGCGGCAATTCTGAACGTGGCACAGACGCCATTCGTGAAGAGTTTCGAGTTGATCCTGGAGTTTGGTTCAATTCTCGCGGTAGTTGCATTGTACTGGAGGTTCTTCCTGCAAGTAGACGTCCTGAAACGGCTGATAGTCGCTTTCATTCCAACAGGTATCGTGGGCCTCCTCATCTACAGGTTCTTCAAGGACGTATTGTTCGGGAATCAACAAATTGTCTTGTGGGCTTTACTTCTTGGGGGAATATTCATCGTCTTGTTCGAATGGCGCTACAAAGAGAGGTCGCAAATTGACGTGATTGCGAAAATTCCATACAAGCACTGTTTGCTGATCGGGCTCTTTCAGACGATTTCAGTAATTCCTGGCGTTTCGAGGTCTACTGCGACCATTACAGGCGGCCTGGTTTTGGGAATGAAAAGGCAGACGATTGCTCTGTTTTCCTTCCTGCTTGCTGTTCCGACGATGATTGCGGCTTCTGGTTTCGATCTCCTAAATTCTTACACAGCATTCTCGTCGGGGGAAGTCAACCTACTTGCCGTAGGATTTGTAACCTCGTTCCTTGTTGCCCTAGTTGCGATCAAGCTGCTCCTCAATTACGTGAGGAAACACAGCTTCATGCCATTCGGAATATACAGAATCCTCATCGTTGTACTGTTCTTCTTCCTCGTCATCATTTAGATAAACAGAACATGTTGGCGCATCCTTCGTAACCGGGCTGAAGATAGTCTAATCTATTTGCTTCAGCATTGGTGGTTGCATTGCGGGGGTTGCCAAACCTTCAGTCATACTGAAGGGGTGAGGCCAGGTCAAAGGCGCAGAGCATTCGCACATGCGCGGAGGGCTTAGGACCCTGTCCCGTAGGGGTTCAGGGGTTCGAATCCCCTCCCCCGCACCAACCACACCCGCGTATAACATATGCTAGACAAGAACTGACGCGGATTAATCGGGAATTCGTTTAGGAAACGTTTGCGATTCACGCCTTGTCCGCCTTTCGAAGTGGATTTTGGGTTGCTCCGCCAGCACTTTTGGCACCGTTTGGCACCACCCCTCAATGGGTGGATCCACCCTGTGTGGGGAGGGGGTGGTGTAATTTTGTGGGGAACCCATGTTACTCTGAGGCAAAACACACTAGACAATCAATGTCCCCGATACCGCCCGTTGCTACGGCTGGTTCGAATCCCACCCACCGTAAAAACGACGGAACCACCCTAGGGAGGCCGGTGCCAGTGGGCGAACATCCCCTCCCCGCACCATCCATGAAAACTTGTTCTGATTCTTTCAAATAGTGACTAGGCGTAGCTCTCAAGATGGCGATACCTTTGGTTGTCACTTACTCGGCTCACGCTGAACAGAAGCTTCTCATGCGTAAAGTGAAGCGGGAGGATGTGGCACGCGTCGTTGCTAATCCAACTGAAGTGTATGAAGACACGTAGCACAACGCGAACGTTGCCATCGGTTCTGTCGATGGCAAAGCCTTGGTCGTCATCTATCAAAGCGTGGGCAACGCCAAGAAAGTTATAACGGTCTACCACACTCTCAACATTGGGAAACTGGTCTTATCAAAGACAAAAAGAGGTGCTTGGAGGAGAATCCAATGAAGGTCCACTATGACAGGGAACAAGATATTCTATACTTGGCGTTCAAGGAAGGCCCAAGCCACGAAATCCTAGAATCCTCTCCCAACATCATACTAGAGCTTGACGAAAACAAGGAGATCATGGGGCTTGAGATCTGGAATGCCAAAAAGACAGGGCTACTTCAACAAGTTGCAAGCGTCGCTGCGGGTTCTTGACCCGACGGCATATGGTAGGACTACGCCCGATCTAGCAGTTTACAAGCCGAACTTTGCTGGTAAATGGGGGTTGAAATTCCCTCTCCGCACCATCTAGACATCAATGGATAGATATTTTCTAGAGAGGCAACGTTTCAGATCTCGGTTCCCGCACAATTGTGGGCTCGCATACTTCCCTGGTGGAAGATTCCTGCAAGGTAGGATTGAAGAAACTGTTTTTTCACACGAATGGCAATAGTCATAATAGTGTTTGGCCTTAACCATTCTTCACACTGTTGGTTGATTAGTACGACTTTTTCGGCGTTGAGGAGAATTAGCTCTGGAATCGGGAGCCTCGACGCTATTACCTCGGGAGGCATTCCTGAGAGCACGGTAACGATGGTGTACGGGCCTCCTAAAGCCGGAAAGTCGGTTTTTGCGTATCACTTCCTCGCAGAGTCCGTCAGGTTGAATGAAGCATGTGTCGTGGTGACCACGGACTATGGAGCGGAGGAACTTGCCCGCGCCATGTCAGGGTTCAATTGGTCTATCCAGGAGGCGTTGAAGCAGGGCGGCGTCCAAGTCATTTCAATGACGCCCGTCACGTCGTCATCCTCTATCAAGGACGCTTCACTCAAAATTGTATCTCTAGCAAATCCAACCGATCTCATGTTGAGCCTCAATGAGGTATTGTCATCCTTCGCTAAGGACAATGTCAGATTTCGAGCAATCTGGGATTCACTCACACCCCTCTTCATCTACAACCCCCCGATGCTCGTGGTGAAGATTCTCAGGGAATATAGCTCGAAGATGAAGAAAGCGGGAGCTGTTGGGGTCCTCGTCACCCTCGTTCAGGGTTCCATCGACCCGCAATCAGAGAACATCATCAAAGCCAGCGTAGACAACCTAGTCAATCTGCACCCAGAAGGAAAGCTCGTAGTCGAAGGAATGCTCGGAACACCGAGAATTGCCGTTGCATATTCGGTAACGAATACCGGGATTGAGGTCACGAAAGGATGAACTCAAAGTTAGGGAATCCAATGAAGTTTCAGGTCAACAAATACGCCATAGCGATTACGAGTTTATTCGTACTCGCACTAGTCGTGATTCTTGCTTTACCGCCCGCGTTATCTGACCTCCGGCTATTACCGGCAGGACTGGAAACAGTTGTTGCAGGGATTGTTGGGTGGCGAGCGTCTCGGATGTTTGGCGGAAGAAGGAACTTCATAGGTAGAGTTCTGATACTCTTCTCTCTTGCGATATTCGGCTATACAATCGCGTCCACTCTTACTGCTCTCGAAGATCTGCAACTACTCCAACCGCCGGCCATATTGTCGGCATCAGGGATCAGCACTTGGATTGGCGTGCTGGCAAGTTGCTTTTCCGCCTATGCTCTCGTTGCCAGTGTACGGTCTCTCTGGGATAGGTATGATCACAGAACGTTACTGGTCGTCCTGTTCTCGTTAGTGCTTGCTCTTGTGGTTGGTTCAACGAACCTTCTTTTCGCGGACCCGGTTTTCGGTCAGACTACTTTCTCGGACACCGTGTTGTGGGTGGGTCTTGTTCCTATCTTGGCGTTCCTTCAACTGGCTTCAGCGATTCTGCTGTTGCGGTTCCTGGGGAGATGGTATGCTGCGAGAAACTTAGTCGTGCTTGCCCTGGCCTACGTGTTTTACAGTGCATTGATCCCGTTGATGACCTCTTTGGTCGCATTCTTGCTTGTGCAGTCTGCTAATTTTGATACTGCATTTTTCTTTATTCGTCTTAGCGCAAATTTCGCGTTATACTTGGTTTGCTTAGCGATGACTCAGGTTAGACCACGGGTTACCGGCCCATTCTACTAAGCGCATCATTTTGCGTGCGTGCTGTCTCTGCTTCTGAAATCTCTCTTAGGGGCCTATGTTGCGGCCGGAACAGGCTTGGACGGATCCGCAGGTCTTAACCCACCAAAAGTACAGCCCCGCGGCAGCGCTTCCGAACATCGGATTCTCTTGGTACGAAATCTGTCCCTGATACCCATTCATGTATGGCTTGACGACCCAGAACGAGTTGGGCACGAATGTGTAAACGTACATGTAGAGGTTAATCGCTATTTGCTCCGCCGCCTTGTAATCCTGAGCTGCCAAGGTGACGTTTGTTGTTGAGTCAGCTATCTTGATGAGTGAATTCATCTGGGCAAACATCGTAGCCTCGTCAGCATGGCCTGTCGAACTAAGGTACTCCCCAGTCCAACCATCCGCAGCCGCGTAGAAGCCTCCCTGTTTGTAGAAGGGATCGACGAAGTCTGATGCATACGGATAATCCGCTAACCAGCCAAGGAACCAAATTGGCATCGGGTTCTGACCAGCAACCAAATAGGTCGACATCGTTGCTAACGGAACGTATACTGGGTTCATTACTATGTTGGGGTCAATCGAGTTAAGGGCAGCTGCCCACATCTGCACTGCTGCGAATTGCACGGTTTCTCCAGCATAGATGACTATCGGAATGTTGATCGAGGTCCCATACTGGCGTGATTGCTGCAAGAGTTGCTTGGCTTTTGCGAGTTCGTATGCGGGGACATTCTGCAATTGGCTTGGCGGCACGTAGTATGGCAGACCAGGGATGATGACGCCCGCATAATTGCTTCCGAAATCTATGCCGTACTTCACGTTTCCTAATATTTCGTCAATGTAGTTGGTGTAGTTGAAGGCGTAAGCGAACGCCTCTCTCACGTCAAGGTTAGCGAAATAATCGGAGGGAACATGGTATTGCGGTCCGAAATCGGCCTTCATCGCGGCTACGTTGACATCAAGATTGAAAGAGAAGGTGTTAGCAGTAAGTGATGGAGTTTGATACATGGCCGCTTTTCCGTTTGCAACTTGCTTGGGTATGAGTGCGAGGTAGCTCGTCGGTAGCCACGTGACTATATCGGCCTGTCCACTCGTGAACAGGTTATATGCCGTTTCAGGGTCCTTGACCCATTGAATCACAACTGTATTGTTCACGACGGGAATTCCTGGGACGCCTGGAAATCCAGGATTCGCAACCAGTGTGACCGACTGCCCTAGCACGTAGCTCTCAATCATATACGGGCCTGAACCCACGGAATCCCACTGAACTTTCAAATTGAAACTTCCCGAATTGCTCTGGTTCTGATAAGCGTAGAAGCCAGCAGGCGTGAACGTTATCGCGGCTCCTACCTGCTGTAGCCAGTTAGCGTCAAGAATACTCGCCGAAGTATATGCTATGGCGGTGAAGAAGAGCTGCGGAGGAGTAGGGTTGACAAGCTTGAAGGTCACTGTGTCTGATGAGTTGCTATAGGTCAATGCCTGCATGATTGCGTTGAAGTGGGTGGTATCGCTGGGGGCAGTCATTATGGGCACCCCGCTTGTTGCTTCCGGGATAAGGTATTGCGCGAGTATCCAGCCCGGCGTTCCTGTATTGCCACCAACGAATAGAAGGGCCCTTACCATCGAGTACCAGACGTCGTAAGCCGTAAGCGGATCGCCGTTGGAGAATTTCAGGCCGGTTCTGACCTGGAACGTGTAGGTCGTATAGTCCGGCGATATTCCGCTGTTCGCTACAGAGGGAACTATAGTCGCTGCCACTGGGATGAATTGTGTAGTGGAGGAACCATTGTAGACGAGTAGAGTGCTGAATATGTTGGCTTCAACTTCGGCGCCGAGGACTTCATACTCTACTGCCGGGTCGAAGGAGAATGGGCCGCCGGGTAGATTTTCGGCGACGTTGATTACGGATGGGTTCGGAACTATACCCGCATACAGGAAGAGAGCGTAGGGCTGAGATTCGGAACCGACCGCGATTGTTTGCTCGACGGAAGTCATGTACGTGGTCGTCGCGCTTGAATTCTCACTATACATGAATACAAGCGTTAAGGTAACCGGGTATAGTCCGGATTGATCATACGTCATTGTTACCGGATTCTTAAGAGGCTTCAATGTCGTATTGTTTGCAGCAACCATTTCGGAGACTGGAGAGAAT
>JBAVCK010000085.1:0-5743 GCA_049586635.1 Bathyarchaeia archaeon | reverse complement strand
GTAAACGACTGGACACACCTTGATTCCGCCTTGCCCAGCAATTAACCCTGAAAATTAGTAGCAACCGCAAAGGTGCTGTCGAGAGTCCCGACAGTAAGCATCTTGGTAATCCAGCATTAGACATGTCCGCAAGTCCGGTGACTTACAATAACCGCATGGAACGCTTCAACGGGGAAATTCGTGACCGTGAGAAGGTCATGCGGTCACTCAAGAAAACAGACAGCCCCATCTTGACGGGCTACCAGTTGTTCCACAACTACATACGACCACACGAGGCACTGGACAATAGAACGCCAGCAGAAGTTGCTAGCATTAGGGTGAAAGGTGAAAACAAATGGATAACCATAATAGAAAACGCCTCAGTCCTGAAGACTAAGAACTGGCTTGCGTAAGTCAACGTCGGCTGCCATAATCGCCGGAGCCATATCTAGTGTGCCTTTAGGGATAATCATCCCAACAGTGTTCCTGCTCTTTCTGTGGAGGCATGTTCCGCAAGGAACTGTAGTTCCCTTTCCAGTATTCCTTGACCTTTTCTTTCTCGTTCCCACTTTGGCCATCATTGTTTGCCTAGGTGCGATCGCAGGGTTCGTATATGTGAAGATACGGAAGAAACTCCCTCTTAGTTCGATATATGCTCAAGCGATTGTGCTTTCTTTTTGTGTGTGGGTTGTTCTTTTGGTTATCTCAGTCATCGTTCCTCGGCCTAGCTTGTACATCCTGTTCCGTTTCTTCAAGTACTATCTGATTGTACTCGCGTTATTCGGATTCGATGCGATGGTCTTTGGTTACCTACTCAAACGCTGGACGACAGTCAAGAGAGGATGATTAAGTCACCAAACGACTTTTGACAGCCCTAACCACCAAACAAGGACTTTACAGAGCCTTTCGAATGGCTTTGTTGCGTAGTGCGGGATGCGATCGAGGACGCGAAGATCGTGGCTGGCGGGGGCGAAGCCGAGGCTGAAACTGCGAAGCAACTCCGCGAGTACGCGATGAAGGTCGGTGGGCGCGAGCAGCTGGCCATCGAAGCCTTCGCAGATGCGATGGAAAGCGTACCCCTAGCCCTCGCTGAGAACGCCGGCCTAGACCCAATTGACATAATGGTCTCGCTGCGGGCGAAGCATGAGAGCTCAGAAAATCGCTGGTATGGTGTCGATGTGTACTCCGGTGAAGTCAAGGACATGCGCAACCTGAACGTCATAGAGCCGCTCCGCGTGAAACTGCAAGTTGTCAAATCAGCAACCGAAGCCGCTTCAATGATTCTCCGCATTGATGACGTCGTGGCCTCTAAAGGAGGTAAGGGAGGCGGGCCACCGATGCCCCCTGGCGGCGGTATGCCCGGCGGAATGCCTGGCGGAGACGAATTCTAAACTAGCCTCCTCCTTCCTCTTTTCTTCCTCTCAGTCAAACTAAGTAGGACGAACGCCATTCTCCCCTTTTCTTGTTCGGAGAAACGCTGCTTGTCCCATCTGCCAGAACCGGTCATACTTGTAGCTTCAGCCGAGTTCACTTTGAAGAGTTCTCCCGTCAGGCGCACGTTGGAGCAGCGTCTAATCGATGACCTGAAGTTCGCACTCTCTCGTGCCGGGTTCAGTGGTTTCCGGATTGAGAAACATGCTGCCAGGCTGGTAGTATGTGGGTTAACAGGAACCACGGAAGCAAAGGTGGGGGCTCGTTCATGCAGTGGAGTCTTCGGCGTGGCCTACGCCGCTCCCGCAACCTTGCTCTCAGCGTCTGAGGAGGCTATACTGCAATCGATTGTGCAGCTCGCGAACGAGAAGTTAGGGTCAGGCCAATCATTCGCAATTCGTGCTCACCGCTCGGAGCCGGGGTCATTGTCTCGGCGTGATGTCGAGCTCAAGGGCGGCTCCCACGTACTCCACGCGTTGAAGGGCAAAGGTGTCACGGTCGACCTGAAGCACCCCGACGTCACATTTCATGTTGACCTCGTCGGCGAAGATGCCTACGTTTACTGTGAGAAATTGCAGGGGCCAGGCGGCTTACCCCTGTCTGCGAAATGGAAAATGCTGGCGGTTCTAGATTCGGGGCCTCTCACGCTTCTCGCAGCCTATTCAATGATGAGAAGGGGATGCCTAGTGGAATTATTCATACCATTATCCAACATCAACTCCGACTTCGCTGCTGAGAAGCAGCTGAACCTCGCCCGAAACCTACGGCGGCTTGTAACCCGTCCAACATACAGGGTATACACTGTCGACTACGATCAACTCATCGGAGACAGGCTCAAAGGCCAACTCGATCAGTTAGCCCTCTCGAAGTTCTTTGTGAGATTGGCTGCCGCCAAATTTGCAAAAGAAAAGAGGTTCAAAGGTATAATTTTCGCAGACGTTGCCGGTGAAATTGGCCCAGCTGGGACGCTCAAGGCCGCAGCCCCAGACGTAGTAGTCTTCACTCCGCTAATAGGATTGACAAGAGAAGACTTGAGGGAATTAGCTAAGTCGGCGGGTGTTGTCGGAACGGAGTTTCCTCAGAACGTGGATTCTACTGCGGTGAGTGTGGAGGTCCACAAAATGTGCTTTGGTCTTCCTGAGCAGGTCCACGTAGAGCAGGTATCTCTTTAGGAATGGCTCGTCAAGCCTACGTCGTAGGGAATCGAATACCAATTCGCACGGTGTGTAATGCCGCTTCAGTATCTCTTCGGACTGCAAGCTGTTCATGCGGGAATCTGTATCTTAAAGCTGAACAACAGAATTAAGCGTCCGAGGTAGATTGTAGCCGGGATCATGTATGATAGCAAGAATCTTACACTCGAACCCATGCTCAGTGGCCATTCCTTCACACTCTCTATCTCAGTCAAGAGTTCCCACAGGTAGACATGTTTGAGAGCCGATTTATCGTCGATGCTCAGGCTTGCAAGGTCCTCTGCCTTGGTCAAACTGCTGATTAGTTGATCTAAGCGCATCAAGAACGAGCGTTTGAGTGGCAGGATAATGGCTCGATATCCGAAGACCGGCAGACTGAAGATTGCTGTCATGCTGCTGGCCACGATCAGAAATTCCAGAGCCAAGTAAACCAGGACAAGCTGTGGAAAGAATTTCAAGACGTACGGATCAAACGTGCTGAGTATTCCGAAAACTACCACTGTGGCCCAAGCAACTGCTGGAATTACAGAAAGGGTTTCAAACGATTCAAGGCCGCACATTCGCGTGTGGGAGACTATGTTGGGCGTGAATCGTACGTGCTTTGACGCCAAGTATGAATAGAAGGCAATGCTAACGCATACCCAGAGAAACCCAGCAACTACAAACCACCACACAAAACCCACTAGGACAATATCTAGAACAGTATACCACCATATACGGCCCCATTCGAAATATGATAAAACGATGTGATGTAACACACCACCTGTTCCTACAAATAGACTGAATACTAAGCTCCTCCGCTGATCAAAAGCCTTGCTTACGAGGCCCATGAACTTTGCTCGCTCATTAGGAGCAACGACCGGCAATAGATTCAGGTACGCTACAACGCTCTTGTTTCTGATCCACACCATAAGGATAGGTGCTAAAGTGATAGAGATCAAGAGCGCCACTACCACATTGAACCGTTCCAAGGTGGATAACCCCGCAACAATGTCCGACGCGACAAATGCGGTGCCCATCGTTAATGCTAGAGCCGGTCCGGCAACCCAGGCAGGCAGCCTCATCTTTTGGAGGAACTTCTCAAAGTAGATTGGGTAGCGTTCTTTCGGATGTTCCCCTGTCTGGGAGTCCATATTGGTCTCCTAGGATGTGTCTGCAGCCAACCGCTTAATCATTCTGCTGCATTCTGTCGTAGCTTCAAATTTCTCAGCAACCTGCGACACTTCTATAGCTCTTTGCGTGTATGTTCGTTTATTGGCCAAGAGCGTGATAGCCTCGATCAATGATTCCATGGACAAAGCCCTTTGGTCAAGTAACATCGCGATTCCGATTGATCGAGCAGCGGTTGCGTTTGCGAGCTGTTCAGTCTGAAACGGAGTAGGAATGATGAGTAGTGGTTTTCCTAGCGTCATTGCCTTTAGAATGGTGCCATGGCCTGCCCGAGAAATCACTACATCGCAAACATTCAAGAAGGCGTCTTGCTCATCCGCCCATTCGAAGACGAGCGCACCGCCCTGATGTCTGGGACTGTTTAATCCGTTCGGATTTCCGCAGCTAATGACGATATTGTAATCACTTGGAAATTTCGCTAACAGGGGAACAAGTTTCTTCACAAGGGGCTCTCTTTCGTGCCTAGGTCCGCTGATTGCTGCATATATCATCAATTTATTCGGCTTGAGGCCGTATTTGCGGAACAAACCAGCTCTGTCGACTCCGTCGCGAAAGTTTGGGTTAACTATTGGACCCACGAACTTCATTTTGCGACGTCGTCTTATGGGAATTGCGAGGTTATCCCTTGATATCGTAAGTGGCGGAGGAAAGTCCGGAATGAAAATAGTTTCACTCAGACACCAGGCTTCGCTTATCAGGACCCCAAAGAAAGTCCATCCAAGTCTCGCTATCAACACAAAAACTTTGTCTAATATTCCATGACGTGGATATTTGTTGTTGTGAAGTAATAGAATCCTGTACTGATTTAGAATAGTTGCTACAGGTTTTCTAAGAAGTCGCGCGGCAAGAAGGGTGGAAAGACGTGAGTCAACGAGTACGACATCAGGAGCATAGGACTTCAAGTACTTGAGTTCGCGGACTAATTGGTGTAGAAATCGGTTCACGCCTAGGGATAGGCCAATCCTCGCAGAGGTGGCCTTCAAGTCCACGCTTCCATCCGAGCGTACTTGGTAAGATATCGGTATTGATTGAACCACTCTCAGTCCCTGTCGTCGCGCAAAGTCCAAGCCGTCAAGATAAGTTGCGAAGAGTACCTCGGATCCTGACTCCATGAGTTTCTTTGCTATCGCGTGGCATCGCACAATGTGCCCCAAGCCCAGACCGTTAACAGCGATGTAGATTTTCAAGGGCGCTCTTCGAGGTCCAATTGTTTTCATATGCATCCCTGGAAAATCGTGAGCCTAACACAATGATACGCTGCATTATACCCATGTCGAATCTGTGGCAGACACAAGCAGAGTCACTGTTCTGGCCTCCCGCAGATGTCCTTTCTCCTAACTGTTCCCGCAGGTTCTAGTTCCTCGAAGATCTCGCCCTCAAAGACTTTCACGTCAACGCCGTCAAGAAGCCAGGAGTCGGGGGGCAGCCCAGCTTTGAGGCAACAATTCACTAGAAACTCCGTCGAGTCCCACTTCCACTCGGTCGCCACCTGCGGCAGGAGCAGGCCTGAATTTCCGCCACTTGCAACGATGAGGCCATGCCGGCCGATTTGAATTAGTTCCGGAAGTGATTTTCGGTCATGTACTTTCAGCACCTGGGGTTCAGTGAGGGCGGTGAGTTCCACGACAATGGAGCGCTTCAATTCCTCCGAGGAGACTGGAGGAAATCTAGGGTCCTCGGTTGCCGCATAGATTGCTGCCTTGATAGCTGCCTCCACAAGGGGCTGTTCTGGGTAGGGGAAGCCAATGCAGCCCCGCAACTCATTAGCGGGCTTCGTAACGTTCAGGGTTACGAAAACGCCGGATTTCCTAAACAGCCTTTCAGGCGCGTCTTGGGGCGGTTTGATTATCTGGTTAGTCTCTAGGTACTTGGTTATGGCTAAGCGCGCGAGTTGAACCAGCACTCTGCCTTCTTCGAGGCTCAGCCTGTTCTGTGCTAGCGGAGCCGTTTGTATTAGCGTCAAGAATTTT
>JBAVCK010000084.1:0-5451 GCA_049586635.1 Bathyarchaeia archaeon | reverse complement strand
GCCCGAATTTGAACCATCGTTTCAGTGTGTGTGCGCACCACTGGGCCCTCACACACACCAAGAAAACGAATGAACGACTTTCCGGTTTCTGCGCTTCACAGTTTGTAGATTGTGGCCGGTGGTTTTGTGGTCGCGTGCTGTATGGTTAAGTAATCACTCAGCCCGGCCGCTTCGGTATTTTCTAAGAATCATTACCATCGTGAGCAACGTCACGGTCATCACTAATAGATTCATGTTGAATTCTGGAAGTGGTTGTGGTTCCTGAAAGCCCAGCGATATGATTGGTTCTTCGCCTGAGAACACAGACTGAAACTGTGCCTGTGACCCCCAAGCTCGTTGGTACCGATAATTCACCGACATTACCGGAACGTCGCCACCATCTAATTGCGCGAACGTGCCAACGGTCGGATCAGCTGGTATCCAACCATAGTTCGTAATGAAGAAGTGAACCCAGCTGTGTTTGTTATCTCCAGCGTCTACCACGGAGCCTTGCCCCGTCGCTCTGGATCCCCAAATGTCAGCGGTCGGAATCCCCGCCGCCCTAGCCAAGGCGGTGAACAATGCTGAGAAATGTCGACAAACACCCTTTCCTGATCTGAGGGCGAACAAGGCGCCTTCTGTATCAGGCTTCCAAGGAGTTACTGCGCTCAAATCGTAGGTCATGTGTTGACGGACAAAGCCCTGTATCTTTGCTGCTATTAGGTATGGATTGGTTTCCGTTCCAACAATTTCCTTAGCCTTCGCCACTATCTCTGAACTGTTGCTTTCTATGTATTGCGCTGGCTGAGTGTACAGCTGATAAAGCGCAGAGCCAGTGTCATACTTGCCCACTTTTGGCGGGTCTATCGTATAACTGATCGAGTAAACGGTGAAGTGCTGTAGCACTGTCACGTAGAACTGCCCCAGATTTGATTGCGACCGAAAAGAAATAGTCAAGACAAGGTTCCCGAGACTATCCACAGTAGTCTCATTCGTGAACTGAAGGCTCGGTCTGACGATAATCATTGTGTCCGAAATTTTGATGTACGGAAATGGTTGGATGATGTGCATTGATAGTGAGAATACAGGCGAACCTACAGCATTCACGAAATACGTGTAGTTGGCCGTCAACTCACGCGCTCTTGAAAGAGTAAAACCGCCAGAAGTGTAGATGTCAACTGATGAAGGTGAGCTTCCATAAGTGGCTCCACCAGTGAACACCAATGGCGCGAAAAGAGCGCCAAGAATTACGGTGAGCTGAAAACCGGTTCTCACGCGCAAGATCTACTGCTTCCAGGTTGATTCCTGACCAAATGGAATCATGCTTTGCCATATCGTACGTCATGAAAGTGATTGACCGGGAGCCGAATATTGGTTGAACGTCGCAACGTAGTTTGAACCATTGATTTTGTGTGTGTGGGTCACATGGTGCGCACACACAGAATAGTCGGTAGCACCCCAGTCTTTTCAACTTCATATCTGTACGTTGGGTGCTCCAAAACTATTGCGGTCACACGGCCTATCGCTGAGTTCTGTTTCTTTTCACATTAGGCAGGTGCTCCACAATGGGGGCATTGGTTTAGCGTCTCTTCGAAGATTTGTCCGCAATTTCTGCATCGTATCTTCACAATTACCTCTCGTTGTATCGTTTCCTTCTCCTTGAGCATTTCTGGAGCGTCTGGTTCAACTAGCTTCCAGCTCAGGGGCGTAAAGAGCGATCTTGGTTGCACTGCTAGAACATACCTCGTTGAACATTCCGAACAGAGCACGTTAGGCATCGCAACTTCGAGCATGCGTCCGCCGTCTTTGGGGCACCGAGATTTCTTGAGTGCTCTTTCGAAGTTTCTTCGCTGTCTTACCAATTGCCAGGACCGAGCACCGAGCATATGTCGTGAATGTTTGGCGGCGCTATAAATGCCCTAGCATATTTTTCGGAAACTGGAAGACCTCCAGAACTTTCAGGCATCTTCGTGAGTGTGGGTCTGGTGGTGCGCACACATACACAAGAAACACCCCGGTTCAATTTCTGGTGCTCGCACCATTAGATCCACACACACTTTTCTGACGACGAACGATGTTCGCGGGAGAACCAAGATCAATATGAACTGCGACTTTTGCCAGAATCGCGGCGGCGAATGGATTCAAGTCACGGTACTTCGCAAACGCACATTCATTTTCAAACCATGCCTACACTGTCAGAAAGCCCATGGAGGGAAAGTGGGTAACTAGCCTCCTCTCGATTCCAACTGTCTCAGCCATAGACAAGGACAGCTTAGGGCTCGACATAATGAGTAATAGGCACACAGATTACGCTTGATTAAGAATGCCTGCTTGGCTTCGAACTCGGTGCATGTACCATAAAGCGCCTAACCGGCCAAGTAGGCCTTCTTGACTTCGGCGTTGCCTGCGAGTTGTTCCGGTGAGCCGCGCAGTGATATGTGGCCCAGTTCCAACACGCAGCATGCGTCGGCGACTTCCAGGGCCTTCCTCGCATTCTGTTCGGCTAGAAGGATGGTGGTTCCTTCCCGCTTCATTTCCTCAATCTTCTTGAAGACACTGTCAATCAATACCGGCGAGAGCCCCATCGACGGCTCATCCATTAGTAGAAGGCTGGGGTTCGACATGATGCCTCTCCCTATCGCTAGCATTTGGGCTTCACCTCCGCTGAGAGTGCGCGCGAACTGATTCGCACGTTCTTTCAGGATAGGGAAGAGGTCGAAAGTCCTGTGTAAGTTATCTCGGACAACTCGCTTATCCTTGATGGTATAGGCGCCTATCATGAGGTTCGAAAGGACGCTTAGGTAAGGGAACGGTCGTCCTCCTTCTGGCACAATGGCGATTCCTTTGGTTGCTCGTTTCCAAGCCGGCAGCTGCGTTATGTCTTCATCTCTAAGAGTTATGGTTCCGGCTTCAATCTTTGCAAGGCCCATTATCGCTCTTACCAAGGTCGTCTTGCCAGCCCCGTTGGCGCCGATGACGGCCACCAGTTGTCCTTTGTTAACCTCGATTGAAACGTCGCTGAGGGCTTTGATGCCCCCGTAGGAGACGCTTAATTTTTCAACTTTTAGCAACTGAACCAGCGCCCAAGTATGCCTCTATGACTTTTGGCTCGTTTACCACTTCGTCCGGCTTGCCTTCAGCAATTACAGACCCGAAGTTCAGTGCGTAAATCCTATCACAGGCGTTCATGGCGACCTTCATGTTGTGTTCAATGAGCATGAATGTTAGCCCTGCCTCTCTCAGTTTCTTCGTCAGTGAGACGATTGCCTGTCCTTCCTCATGGCTCATGCCGCTTGTCGGTTCATCGAGCAGTAGAAGCTTAGCATTTAACGCCAGGGCCCTAGCGATTTCCAGTCTCCTCTGGTAGCCTATGGGTAGGCTGCCCGAAGTCTGAGTTTCTACCTTCTCTAACCCCACATCGTGAAGTATCTTTCTTACCTCAATTGCGTGCTTCTTTCTGAAAGCAGGCTTGAAGAATGATACACCGCTGTAGTTCGGAGAGCCATAAGAGATCAGGACGTTTTCAAAGACTGTTAAGTTGCGAAGTGGCCGCGTCACCTGAAACGTCCGCGCGATCCCAAGCTTGACGCGTTGAACCACGCTACGCTTCTCTAGGCGGTGGCCTTGGAAGAATATTCTGCCGACAGAAGGACGCAGGTAGCCTGTTATCAGGTTGAAGAGAGTTGTCTTTCCCGCACCGTTCGGCCCGATGACGCCGAGTATTTCACCGTTCTGACAGTTGATATTCACATCGTTGACGGCTCGGATTCCACCAAAGGATCTGGAAAGATGCTCAACGCTAAGGATTGCTGTCATGCCGATAAAACCTCACCGCAATGCTGTTCAGATACTTGGGAAGCGCTGATTTCTCACCCAGCAAACCTCCGGGCTGAAATCTCAATATCACGATAAGCATCAGAATGTATATCACAAGTCGATACTGAAGTAGCGGCCTCACAACCTCCGGAAGCAGAACCACAATCACGGTTCCCAATGAGGCCCCCGCTATCGAACCAAGCCCACCTAACACGACTATGGTTAGAAGTTCTATGGAGAAGTCGAACGTGAAGTCACTGAAGACTATGTATGTTCTGAAATGCGCTAGGAGGCTTCCTGCAAGTCCGCCGTAACCTGCGCCGATCGCAAAGGCTATCATCTTGAACTTTCTGACATCGATTCGCATGCTCATCGCGGCGATTTCATCTTCTTTGATTGCTTTGAAAGCAAGCCCTAACCACGACCTCCTGATCCATAACGCGCCCATGATGCATAGCGCTAGAACCGCGTAAACCAAGGCCATGTATCCATCGCCGGAAAGCTCGTGTCCGAGGAAGACTGGTGCCGGAATGTTTCCTATTCCAAAGGTCCCTCCGAAAATAGGGTAGTACTGGAATACTGATACTGCTACGAAGTTAATTCCGATTGTCGTTATCGCGAGGAAATCTGCCTTCAGCCTTACGCTGATGAGCCCCAGTAATGCTCCAGCAGCCGTCGCCATCAGCCCTGCAACAATCAGGCCCACTACGAACGGCGTCGAGTAGTTGGTGGTCAATATGGCTGAGGTGAATGCTCCTATTCCAATGAAGGCTGCTTGGCCCAAGTTGACTTGGCCTGCGGACCCCATTGTTAGGTTAAGGCCTATCGCAGCAACGGCGTACGTTCCTATTATTGTGAGGAGGGTTACCTCATAGGGGTCAAGTACGATCGGTTACACGCCTCCCGAAGAGACCTTGCGGTCTGAAGAGAAGCAATAGGATCAAAACCAGAAACGCAAAGGATTCTCTTGGAAGATAACTGCCCAACATCGCAACCAGCAGCGTTTCGCTTATTCCCAGGATCAGTCCACCTACAACTGCCCCTGCGACGCTTCCGAACCCACCTAGAACTATCACAACGAGGCCTTTGTAGGCAACTAACTCTCCCATGTAGGGGTATACCTGCGAGTAGTAGATGCCGACAAGGATTCCTCCGAGGCCGGCTAACGCTGAACCTACAATGAAGTTGAATGCCACAACATTCTTCACATTGACACCCATCGCCTGCACCAGCTCAGCATCCTGCGCAACCGCCTTAGAAGCTAAACCTATCCGAGTCCTGTTTAGCAGCAACCAAACGACCAAGACGCTCAAGAGCGTTGTAACTATCACTAAGAGTTGGTAGCTCGTTATCGCGACGTCCCCAAGAGAGTAATTAGCAAAGGGTATGCCAGCATGAAATCCTAGCGGGTAATACCCCCAAACAATTCCTATCATTTCGCTTGCTAACAAAAAGACGCCGACGCTTAGGGTGAGTGGAATAAGGGGCGGCCTGTCTAATACCGGCGCGTAAACGAATCTCTGTATCAAGTGTCCCGCTGCGATTGAAGCAGCTATGGCGAAGGCGCCTGCTAGTATGATATTTCCCGTGGTCACGTAGACTGTAAACCCGGCGTACGCTCCGAGAGCATACACAGCAGCGTGCGCTACGTGAAGT
>JBAVCK010000083.1:0-3754 GCA_049586635.1 Bathyarchaeia archaeon | reverse complement strand
GAGTAGGGTCGGTCCAATCCCTTCATTGAAACCAGCGGGCTGGCTATGCCGTCATGGGATGCTGCCGTTGGGACGCTTAGGAACCTGGTTGAAGCTTTCATACTGCTGAGTTTTGCAACGTCAATGTCTTTGCCCCCACCGACTCCGACAACTATGTCAGGTTGTACACGTCGAATTTCCCTTTCGACCTGTGCGACTTGGTCGGTTGTTGCGTTTGCGACAAGTATGGTTGACGATTTGAAACCTGCGCGCTGCAGGGACTCTTGGACCGTTCCACCTGCAATCGATACTACCTTGCGACCGGTGACGACTAGTGCAGGTCCGTGAAAGCCAAGGCGGGTGAGTGTTTCACCTACCGAAAGTGCGACATCCTTGCCGATCAACACTTCCCTTGGCAGCTGCATATAATGCGAATCGTGAGAAATGCCCTGAATCAAGGATTACACCAAGAAAAGCAACGAAAGTATCGTGATTGCGACCACAATAGGAAAGAGAGTTAGTGCTGTAAGTTTTGAGATTCTGTAAACAACGCCCATGACGCGACGAAGTGCCTTCAATCCGAGGGTGGTCACGAGGACTTGGCCGGAAACTACTCCGACTTCGCACGTTTCCAAGTTAGCTAACGCCTCGCGGCAAGTTTCAGTAACCTCGCCAAGAACCCTACTCCAAGGCACTACCTCTCCTACCGTGTGGTAACCTAAGCGGGCAGAGACGATTCCATTCACCATGTGCGTATCAGAGGTCATGACTTCTCCATCATCAAAGCCAACGCCCTTGATGGCGTCCACGATCTTTTCCCTTAGGCCGCTGACCATGTTGTTACCATCTACGTTTACGTAGGCGAAGCGTTGCCCCGAAACCTCCATTCCCATTACACAGATCCCGCCAGGGCCAAACCCGTCCTTTAACGTAAATCCAGCGGGCATTTTGCGAGCCACGCCGACCTTGAATGAGCTCGACGGCTCTTCGGCGGTGACTTGCAGACTCGCTAAAGCCGCCTCCTCTAGGGCCCCGATTTTCTGGGATGTCATGGTCGTGGGGCCTGTAAGGCAATTGTGGGCGTCAACCAAAGCCAAGTGGCGGAACCTTCCGTGAGTAAGGCCTGTCAACCTATTCGCTACTTCGGAGGGGACATCTTCCATGTCAGAAGGCGAGGTGGTCATCGTTACGAGAGCGCATCCGTCGAAGGCTTGGGAGGTTGCCGTGGCCATTTCGTTATTCATTCTCGTAACACGACTGGCGCCGCCGTCGTAATGCGCATGCTCCAACCCCGCAAGTACCCATCGAATAATTCTTGCGTTCTGGTCTTGGGAAACCAAGTTCAATTCGTGCCCTGATACGCCGTGTGGAACGAGAGTGACTGCATTGAACCTTCTGCTCATTACCGAATGCATAAGATAGGGGAGTACGCTGCTACCGACGTTTAGGAAAGGCCCAGGATGAAAGTTTGAGACGAACATAACGGCTTTGATCTTGTCGGAACCTTTCTTGCGAAATGCGAAAGCCGCGGCATTTATTTCGGTTTCGACACCGAGTTCATTGAGGTAAGACTCGAGTTCGCGATTTTCATTTTCAAGCCAATCGGTCAGAAACGCTCTGAACATTCGGATGGGTGAGAAACCTATGGCTTCGCGGCCGTAAACCTCGACGATGACGATTAGGGCGAAAGCGAAAGTTAGTCCCACAATCGTGGACAGAACCAACCCAGTTATCATTCTGGCAAGCGGCAGGCCGAACACGATTATCACTGAGAATACAGTTAGGGTTGGTTCCATGAGTGTGAATAGGGCTCTCCTGGCGAAACTGGTCCTAGACATGGAAAATACCGCGAGGGCACGGGGTGGGATCACGGCGAACAGCCCCAGGATGACCGCGAAATCAGGGAAAATGAACCTCTGATCCAAAATCGCTATCACTGAACCGAATAAGAAGATTACAACCCAAGTGAATATTGTGAAGAGGGAAAGTGCGAGGCACCTTCTAAGATAGAATAACGGGTCTTGTTTCATTATCGTGAAATAGAGTACGATGTCGGATGCAAAGGATGGCAGCGTGAAGGCAACAATCCCCCATGCCGCCCCGATTAGAAAGAAAGCGATGGTCCGCTCGGCGAATGAGAAGGACAGGCCGACTCCTACGGTTGTGAGAACCAGCGACGCGATGAAGATTGTTCTCGTCGACGGGAAGGCCACACGCCGTATGAGGTTGTAGTAAGGAGTTGTCCCACTGATCCGTTTAGAAAAGGAACGAGCCAAGACGCTTCCTCAGCCAGAATTCAGTGCATGGCTCGAATTATGGCTCGCAATTTTGCTACGGACGCTTTTTCAGCTACCGTACCTGTAACAATTACGCTCGCTCCCGCGTCAACCAACTCCTTAGCCTGGGATGGAGTATTGATGCCGCCACCAGCGATTATGTTCATATGGCATGTGTGATCGACGGCGCGCACCATTTCGGGTGAAACTGATTTTCTCGCCCCGGACCCTGCTTCTAGGTAGACGAAGCGCATTCCGAGATATTCGGCTGCAAGTGCATAGATTGCTGCCAGCTCGGGCTTGTCGTATGGGATGGGGTTTGCGTTACCCACAAACCCGGCCGCACCAGCATGCTCCCCAACAATTAGGTACGCGAGCGGGATCGGCTCAAGGCGATAGCGCTTTACTAACGGTGCCCCAAGTGCCTGGGCGCCCGACAGGTAATACGGGTTAATTGAATTCAGTAGGGACATGAAGAAAACGGCGTCGGCGTTCTGGCTCAGGCCCGCAACATCGTTTGGAAATAAGATTACGTAGAGCCCGGCAGACTTGATCGCCTTCACGATTGCGTCAAGCTCGTAAACCGAGGTCGCAGTCGAGCCCCCGACCATTGCGGCAGCGGTACCAGCTTTCTTGACTTCCGACGCCAAGTTGCGTGCCGCTAAGGGTGTGAGTTTCTCCGGGTCAAATAAGGTAAGATGGGCGGCTCCTTCCTTCCTAATCACGTTCTGTAGGTGATTTTCTACCTTACCAATTCTGATATCGCCCAAAGGATGAAGCACCCACCGACTTGCACTATCGAACGGAGTGGTGTGTTCTCAGAAACTGGGCGCGACACTATTAAAAGCGTCGGGTTTGGGAGTCGGGTAACGATCCACGATTCCCTTCTGTAGGTTGTCCGGGCCTCAAGTTAGCCGCTATGCTGCAACCCAGCGCTGCGGGAAACGTCGATCTAGTTCTCTCTTAAGCTTCTCAAGCTCTACGATTGTTCTGTCAACGAGGTCTGTGAGCGCTATTCCCGCTCGAAATTCCGCTCTGTTTAGGAGCGCTTTAGTTTTGTGTTCGATTTGGTTTGGCAGCGGCTCTATTCTTCGCATGATAGGCTTGACCCGAGGGTCCTCTAACGCGTTTCTTACATGAGCCCAGGTCGGCCTCAACCTAGCGTATGCCCTTACCCTCCTCTGTTCAGTTACCATTCGCACATTACGTTTGAAGCGTTGGACCTCCTCCTCAACCTTCGTGGCTCCGGTAACCAAGACACCCAATTAAGTCACCTCCATCAGTCGACAAACCTCTGATTCTTACCATCCTGCTTGATAAGAAAGCACCTCCACTTGGTGGAATTATCTACCACGTGTAGCAATTGCTACAGGCTCCACCAACGGTTAAGTCCGTTTACTGACAGCTACTATTGAGGAAGGCGAATAGAAACGGCAAAACAAATTGCCTACACGACTACTGCCCCACCCAAAACGGAATCCGTTTCGATGGACGTATGC
>JBAVCK010000082.1:0-10606 GCA_049586635.1 Bathyarchaeia archaeon | reverse complement strand
GAACATGATCAATTCTTATCCCGACGCCGCTCGCCCGCGACAACTCGTGTAGGCTCCAAGCTAACCCGTCACTTGAATCGATGGAAGCGGTGAGAGCCCCCGAAGCACATAGCCTAAGGCCGAGATCTAATTGGGCGCGTGGATTGTAAACAGCCTGATACAACGGTCGCGGCAACCTATCGGGTCGGACCCTATGTTGGAGTAGTGCCTTCAACCCGACCGAGGCTGCGCCGAATTCACCGCTAACAGCAACTATGTCGCCAACTCGTGCACCGGAACGAAGAACAAGCTGCCCTTTGCGGGCGATCGCGAAAAGCGCTATGGATATTGTCAAATCATTCGATTCGTTGGTATCCCCGCCCACAAGCGGGAATCGGTATTTCCTTGCGGCGCTACTTAGCCCAACGGCAATTTCTTGAATATCTTTCTTCGTCAGAGTGGCCGGTAGTCCTAACGCGACGAGCCCAGCCAGGGGACGTGCGCCTTTGGCTGCGAGGTCACTAACGTTTGCCACAACCGCTTTGTGAGCCGCCTGCCGCATTGTCATGCCTGGTGGGATATCGGTGCTGCCGACGAGCATGTCGGTCTTCAGCACTGCTACCTGTCCGTCCGCAAGTTTCACTGCGGAAACATCGTCGCCGAAACCAACAACAGTATTCCGACTGGTGCCCAGTGACCGCTCCAGCATACCAATTATGCGTAGTTCACCCAAGTCTCTAAGTGAAGGCAACTCCACCACGCCAATGCTTTGTACGCCTGTCTCTTACACTACGCATATTTTGAATAGTGGGATAACCCTGAGCAAGACGGGACAAAAGGAGGCGCAGGGACTTGCCTGACGTAGTATGTCTGGGCGAAATTATGGTTGAACTTAATGCTGTCAACCGCGGCCCACTGAGGAACGTTGGGCTCTTCGAGAAACATGCAGCTGGGGCTGAGGGGAACGTGGCGATAGGAGTCTCAAGGCTCGGGTGCAGTTCGGGGATTATTACGAGAGTTGGTGATGACGAGTTCGGCCTTTTTCTCGTAGCCACGCTTAAGGGAGAAAACGTGGACACATCTCATGTCACCGTCGACAACGAGTATCCGACAGCAATCTTCTTCATTCAACGTGGGTATCCGATTCCTGAAAAGAGTGAAGCATACTATTATCGCCGCAATTCCGCCGGAAGCAAACTCAGCCCCAAAGACCTCGATTCAAATTACATTCGTTCAGCACGGGTTGTTCATGTCACCGGAATAACTCCCGCATTGAGCGAAAACGCCAAAGAGGCAACAACCGCAGCAGTGAGAATCGCGAAAGAAAACAAGGTCATCCTTTCGCTAGATACGAACATCCGCCTCAAACTTTGGACGGCTGAAGCAGCTAGAACTGCTCTACTGCCGCTATGCAATATGGCGGATGTACTCTTCACGAGCATACCGGACGCTAAAATAATCCTAGACCTTGACGAACCTGCAGAAATAGCGAGAGTTCTGCACAAAAGCGGCGTCAAAACTGTAGTAATCAAACTTGGGGAAAAAGGGGCCTTTGCTAGCTCTAATGGCGAAGTCGTGACTCAACCCATGATCCACACAAGTGTCGAGGATCCTACTGGTGCAGGTGATTCTTTCGCAGCAACGTTTCTGACCACTCAGCTGAAGGGTTGGAAGCTGCAAGACAGCTTACGGGCGTCTTTAGCGACAGCTGCGTTGGTTGTAGGCGTCAGGGGTGATTATGAGAACATTCCGAGCATGGAAGCGTTACGAACTTTCCTCGACTTTGAAAAAGGTAAGACTGAGTACCTTCGTTGACGTCTAATGTAATATGACGTAGAGAATTTCAGAAAGCGAGATGGGTCTTTGCGTCCTTCAGGACTGCCCAGTTAAGGGCGGCTGGGTTACCACGCTGGCGCTTTGGATGGGCTGTTCGGGAACTCCGCACTTCGTAAGGTGAGTCTTGTATTCGTCGAGTCTGATTTGTCTATGGCATCGAAGGCATTCGAGCGTTTTCATCTCGGTGCGCACGTTTCTATTGCGGAATTGTCGACGACGACCCGTCTATGTCACTCTCGCGATTGCACTTTGCCCCGTCGTTATTCAACGTTGGCTTTTGAAGCCGTCCGACCACGAAGGTTGATGGAAGCTCGGCTGGATCTTTCTGAGGCTCTGAGGTCTCAGTTGTTCTCCGATCTCATGCATGCGGGTACCGGTCATGCCTTGAATACGTCTCAAATCCATCATTTCGCGTCGAGACACTAACGTCACTGCAATCCCGCTAGCTCCCGCCCTGCCTGTTCTGCCAATCCTATGGAAGTAAAGCAAGGGGTCATTGGGTAAGTCATAGTTCACAACATGCGTAATGCCTTCAATATCCAAGCCCCGTGAGGCAACATCAGTCGCCACCAAGAATCGTGCACGGCCCCTTCGGAAATCCTCCAACGCCCGTTCGCGTTGCGCCTGCGTTAAGTCACCGTGTATGACCGCAACGTCGCGTCGGTTCCTTCTCAATCTATAACCAATCCGATCCGCGCCTATTTTCGTGGAGCAGAAGATCAACGCGCGTTGAACAGACTTGTCGTCCATTATGTCGCATAGCGCTTGAAACTTGCGCTCTGGGTCTACAACCCGGTAGAGCTGGTCTATTTCCTCAACCGCTATTTCGTCTCTGCTGACGAGGATTTTCTCCGCGTTGTACATGTGCCTTGATGCTAATTCGAGGATTTCATCTGGCATGGTTGCTGAGAACATCGCGGTCTGCTTTTCATTTGGTGTTCTGCGAAGTATGAATTCTATGTCGTCGATGAAGCCCATGTCTAGCATCCGGTCGCCTTCGTCGAGAACAACAAACTTTGCCTGGTCAATTAGCAGAGTGCCTCTTCGGAGGTGGTCAATGAGTCTGCCTGGTGTTCCAACCACGATATGGACTGTGCTCTGAAGCGCTTGCATCTGGCTGTAGATTGGTTGCCCACCATAAACGGCGAGCGTTCGCACTGAGAGGTATTTTCCAAATTTGTTCAGGTCCGAGGCAACTTGAACGGCCAATTCTCGGGTCGGGACAAGAACAAGCGCTTGCACCGCATCGAGGGACCTATCAATTCTTTGAATCATAGGTACGCCAAAAGCCGCCGTCTTACCTGTACCAGTCTTCGCTTGGCCTATCACGTCTCTGCCTTCAAGCAGAGGGCCAATCGCTGCAGCCTGAATTGGGAACATCTCTTCAAAACCGAGTTCCCTAAGGCTGCGAACTATCTCTCCCTTTATCGGGAGTTCTTCGAAACTTTGCATTCCTAGTTTTCACTTTCCTACGTAAACCGCTTTCAGAAAACCGAACGGCTAAGCTTCCGCGTTTACGGGTAAACCGCGTTCCAGTTTCGCTGTGCAGAACCTGTCTGTATCCGCACGCGGTCTTCGTTAAAACCACGCAAACACAATACTACCATTTAAACGTTGGTTGAAATGAACGGAAGAATGGAAAGAGCCTCAAAGCGCCATTCCTCTCTGTAAACTTCAGAACAAGGGGTAGTGTTCGTGGGAGAACTACTATGGGCACCATCAGAGGAGCGAGTTAGTCAGGCGAACATTACTCGTTTCATTCAGCTCGTTAACCGGAAATACGGGCTCAAGATCGAATCATACCGTGCGCTCTACGACTGGTCAGTTGAAGGGATCTCAGAGTTTTGGGGTGCCATGTGGGAATTTGCCGACATCAAAGCCTCTCGTCGGTACCATGAGGTTGTTGACGACCTAGACCGTTTCCCCGGAGCAAGGTGGTTTCCTGGGGCAAGGTTGAATTTTGCTGAAAACCTGCTGCGGCATCGAGATGACCACCCGGCCTTCATGTTCAAAGGAGAAACCAAAAGATCTGCGAGACTGACATATTCCGAACTCTACGACCAGGTATCGCGCCTCGCGATGAGCCTCCGCGAGATTGGTGTGCGACCCGGGGATCGAGTATGCGCTTACATGCCAAACCTGATTGAAACAGCCATCGCTATGCTAGCCGCAACTAGCCTCGGCGCGGTATGGGCTTCTTGCGGCGCTGAGCTAGGGCCGACAGCTGTCCTCGACCGCCTAGGGCAGATCGAACCCAAGGTACTGTTCGTAGCTGACGGATATTTCTACAAAGGACAGGTCTTCAATAGCCTACCAAACGCAGAGAAGGTTGCCAATGGAATTCCCTCGATAGAAAGAGTCATTGTAACCTCATACGCCGGTGAAGGAATCGAGGGTGGGGGCCCTTCCAAGTTTGAAGCTTACGACGCTTTCCTGTCGAAGGACAAAAAGGCTGAGGCTACGTTTGAGCAACTGCCTTTCGACCATCCTGTGTATGTCATGTTTTCCTCTGGGACGACTGGAAAACCAAAATGCATGGTACAGGGACCTGGAGTCCTCCTCAATCACCTCAAGGAACTCTTACTGCACACCGACCTAAGACGTGAAGATCGGATTTCGTACATATCGTCACCGAGCTGGATGATGTGGAATTGGTTGATGAGCTCCTTAGCCGTAGGGGCGACCATAGTCCTGTATGACGGCAATCCGAATTATCCAGATTGGGGAACCATGTGGAAATTGGCCCAGGACGAAAAGGTAACAATCCTTGGATGCAGTGCGAGCTACCTCAACTACCTGCGAAGCGTCGAAGCTAAACCTGGAAAAAGCTACGACCTAGCGTCGCTTCGGGAAATTTCGCAGACCGGTTCCTCACTATCTAAAGAAGGATTTGAATGGGTCTACCAAGAAATCAAGCAGGACCTGCACTTCAACTCCATTTCCGGAGGCACGGACATCAACGGTTGTTTCGCTGGCGGAAGCCCGATCCTTCCCGTGTATGCTGGTGAGCTGCAGGCTGCGGGTTTAGGAATGAAGGTCAAGGCGTATGATGAAAAGGGGCAGCCTGTATTGGACAGGGAGGGAGAGCTTGTCTGCGAAGCCCCATCCCCATCCATGCCGCTCTACTTCTGGAACGACCCGCAGAGTGAGAAGTACAAAGAAGCCTACTTCAACTTCTACAAAAGTATCGGGAAGAACGTGTGGCGGCACGGAGACTACATCATAATCCACAGCGACACGGGCGGCATAACCTTCCTCGGCCGATCAGACAGCGTGCTAAAACCATCCGGCGTACGGATTGGAACCGGAGAAATCTACACCGTCCTCGAACGCTTTCCCGAAATTGCGGACAGCGTAGTTGTGGGACAGGATTGGAAGGGAGACCAGCGAATCATATTATTCGTTCAGCTTTCACCTGGATGCAGCTTGACAAAGGAGCTGAAGGATAAGATACGGAAGGCCCTGCGCGAAGACGCTTCCCCAAGGCATGTTCCGGCGCTGATACTTGAGACCCCAAGTATCCCTTACACATTCAACATGAAGAAAGTAGAAAGTGCTGTCAGGAACATCATAAACGGCAAACCAGTATCAAACCGGGATGCCTTGACTAATCCTGAGTCACTCGAATACTTCGAAAGAATCTCCGCTGACCTACAAAGAGAATAGAAAAATGGCGGCTCTTCGTGTGCGAATGTATTGGCCAGCATACACATTCAATGATTGGGTGTGATCCACCCGAAGCTGCGTTCAGCGCTTTCTGGTAACCAGACATATCGCAATCGCGCCGTTGACCGTTCAAGGGGACGGCACAATAACGGTTTCATGGTCGCAATCGACCCCAGTTCCTGAGTTCAGCGGCGTCGCCGTAGTTACCTTCTCAGCACTTGCAATCCTCTACTTGTCGCGTACGCACCAAAGGTGAAGAAGGCTGTAACCAAACCGCTTGTGGATTTGGACAAATCCACTTACCATTTGCGCCGTAGGGAAAGGTAGCCCCCATCTGTTCTTGGCGGGTCCCACGAAAATACATGGTAGCGCCTCAACTCGAGGCTCACCAGCGCGGCATTAGACCATCGGAACACGTGCGGAATGGTTTGAGAGAACCTTTCGAGAGGGTGGAAACCACCCGAACATCGGGTGGAAACCACCTAGAGAGGCCGACGGCCAACGTATTCACTAACCTTGTCACGAACTCTTGCGCTGACATAGCTGTCACAACAAATCGGGATGTGACGCGGGGTAGGCCAAGAGCATGTTTCGAAGCAAGGTGTCCCACACCTCTGACAGGTGAGCACATCCAAGAGAGGACATGGAAGCTTTCGAGGTCAAAGAATGAAAAAAGAAGAAGAAAAATGGTGATGGGGTTTATCCACGAGCCATCGGGTTTAAGCTACTTCTTTGTTAGCTTAATCTCGATCGTGGAAACATTTCTCGTTTGGCCCTCTTCACCTAGCACTTCGGTTCCTATATTGACGGCCTTTATCTCAAGCTTTCCTTCGAAGAAGCGTCTTCGGCAGACCTCGACTACGTCGACTGCCTTAGATATGACGCGGCCTCGTGCCTTAACGGAAAGTTCCTTGGAGCCGCTATTGATCTGCATAACAATGGCGGTGGCGTAGGCCATCAAGGGCTTCTGGCCGATTAGGATCGTATTCATTGGAATATTGCCTCTGGTGGAAGGGGGTCTTTCTACAACTGTAGTTGTCTTTTCTGTCAAGCGTTGTTCACCTCCGTGATGAAAGTATACTGGTAGCGTTGTGGAAGCCGCCACACGCCTTCCATTCAATAAAAGCCTTCCTGCGTGAAGCGACTGATTCAAATTTGGAACATAGACCCTGCTATTTTTGCTCCTCTCAATTTGCTTGAGCAAACCTGGATCTTGAAAGGTCAGCGTCCGACTGATTCGAGGCGAATTAAATAGTCTGTTAATGTATCCCACAATACAGAGAGCACAGATGGCGGAGAACAGTCCCGATAACAAGAGCCCGTCAAAATTAGAGATTGACAGGCCTAACGACTTCAAATTCCATATCGCGTACGGCGTTTATTCCAGAACTTGGGATGAAAACCCATCAGACACGACCCGACTCAAATTGAACGAATTGATTTCGGCTCTCGCAAGCAATGAGGATGGGTATCAGGATTTCTATGGTCAAATTCAGGAATACCGGAGGGATCAGCCATCCTTCCGTTCCGGCCGAACGCGAATTGAGACTCAGAGGAAGAGAGATTGGCAGCGCGCTGACACGAGGGATGGAAGAAACCGGCGCCACAAGTAAGAACACTGTCGAACTGGTCTTGTGAGTTTTTAGGTAGCGTTATTAGGTGCCGAGAAAGGGTATGTTGGTAAGCTATGTGTACGGGCTGAAGCCGACCGTCTTATACGTAACCAAACGTTCCGACGCGCGAGTTTTCTCCCGACGAACTAGCTGAATGAAAAGTCGAGGTGAAACGCATGAGCTTTGAACGTTCCTTCAACAAGCCAGTTGAGGAAGGGAAGGAATACGAAGTTGAGATCAAAGAGACTAGCCGCCGCGGTGACGGAGTCGCGAGGATCGAAGGTTTCGTAGTCTTTGTCCCACAAACCAAACCTGGCGACAAGGTGAAGGTAAAGATCAACACCGTTGGTCCACGTTTCGCAACCGGAGAAGTCGTCAAGTAATAGCTTGGCAACTCCTGCGTGCGAACCCCTTTCTTTCCAACCTTATTATTTTGCACGTTGATGCACAGGATTGTGCAGTGAGCTTCGAGTCCACTTGCTTTTAGGCGACTGGTTCCCAGACAAGCCCGAGCTCGTTAGCGTAATCCTGCGCTCTCGTGATCTCCTGCGGAGTGAGGCGCCGAGCAATCTCGTGATACCTTTCAGGTTCTTGCAGTACCAAATGCTCCGGTCTATATTGACCCATGACGTTGACCAGTGCGCGCGGGCACTTCTCTGCTATCCAATTGAGAATCGGTTTAGTACAGCATTCTAAATGGCCTGGCATAACGAGATGCCTGATTATCATATCGCCATTTTCATATGCCATAATATGATTCCGGGAAACTACATCGAAGTATCTGATTATCCGCGAGTATTTCATGGCACAAAGGTCGTTGCCCCACTTGAAGTCGGGCAACCAAATGTCCACAAGATCTTCCAAGATTTGCATGGCTTCAGGGGTCAGGTACATGTTGCTATTCCACAGGATCGGGACATTTGCTGTCGTTAGGTTGAGGGCCTCCGTTATGAGGTGAAGGTTAGGCGTTGGTTCCCCTCCAACGAAGTTAATGTTAGCAGCACCCTCACTTCTGAGTGACTTGATCATGAGCGAAAGTTCTCTTGGTGAGACAGGCGCCCCCGCGTCAGGATGCTGGGAGATATCCCAATTCTGACAGAAAACACACCTGAAGGTGCATGAAGCAAAGAAAATCGTTCCGGAGCCATGCGGGTCGACTAGGGGTGGTTCTTCGCCTTGATGAAGGAAAAACGATGCGACTCTCGCTTCGCTGCCTAAGTGACAGGCTCCCTTTCTCTTTCCTTCCACGCGGTCAACCCTACATCGCCACTCACAAAATGTGCACTTCCTGAGAATCCGGTTCAGAAGCTCCATCTTAACATCCAAGAAACTGAACTCCGGCCGTTTTACCGACTCGTTCGGCAGTTCGTCCTTCCGCATTCTGTTCAGGGCCCTGCGAAATTCGGTGTGGAGCTTTTCGTGTTTATCCCATAATTGTGCTTCCGTCATCATCCGTGGGTCTTGGCTGCAAGCTATTTGCTTGCACATGAGAAATTTCGCGGGCTTCAGGTCCCGAAGTACGTTATAGTACCACGACAACCGGTCTCGGACTACTGGGTCTTGCCAGACATCGGAGACGTGGGATCTGAACAACGACATCGACGGAAATTCCACCCAGCCGGTACTTTAGGATGATTTCCGGGTGTCAATTATTTCGTATCGGCCATGCGTCAGTCATTCTTACTTTTCTTGTTCGAAAACAGCTTCAATGTGTTCCGGCTGGGAAGATGATTTGCCTTGCCCGCCAGTAAGCCGGAGTCGTGTATCTCAATAGGTCAGGGTTGAATCCCCTGCTCACACACGAATAGTACGCGAAGAGGTAGAGGGGAATTATGTTGATGAACGGTGACAAATGTTCATCGGTGGCAGGAAGTTCTACGACGTCATCGCACAGGGACCGTAGCTCGCCGTCCCCGTCATTAATCAAACCGAGGGTAGGAGCCCCGAGTTCCTTTGCGGCCCTCACTAAGTCCACGTTTCGCGCACGGCAATTGCCATTATTCGGGGCCAAAACTACTAGCACGCTCCGTTCATCCATCGACACCCAAGGGCCGTGCAACAACTGTTCAGTTTCAAACCCTTGTGCGGGAACATAACTGGTTTCCATAATCTTCAACGCGGCCTCAAGCGCGTTAGGAACGTTAGGCCCGGCACCTGCGAAGTAATAACGATCAGACTCTACGTATTCTCCGGCCAGCCTCTTGCAGAGATCGTCTACCGCTTTCAGCACATTCGCCGTGATCTCGGGTAGTTGTTTCAACTCTGCTTCAATTTCTCGCAAGCGATCTGTTTCGCCACTTCCGAGATGCTTCATTAATTCAATTCCAATCTGCATACACGCAACTGCGGGCGCCACGTAGCACTTCGTGTGGCATCTTGATTTATCAGGCCCATTTCCCACGACCAGCGTTTCGTCCGCAGCCCCGGAGATAGGTCGGCCTTCGAAATGTGTAACGCCGATAGTGAACGCGCCCTTTCCCTTTGCGTATTTCAATGCATCGACGGTTGTCTTCGTGATTCCGCTATGCGAGATACCTACAACTGCACATGCTGTGTCTAACGGATACCCGTATTTTTGAAGTTCAAGCGCCGGGACACACAAAGGTCGGGCGCTACCCTCCTGTAATAAGGAGAGTACTTGTGAACCGAGCATTGAAGCAAAGAAGGCGGTCCCGCATCCCGTGAAATAGATACGGCGCTTGTCCTCGAGCCTTCTAGCAGTTGACTGAATTTTCCCTTTCAACGCTTGAAGTGTCTGTTCGATAGCTTGCGGTATTTCGAAAATCATATCATACGTGTGGAACGGATGAGCTGCGCGGTCGGGGGTAGGCAGCGGCTCTGACATGGTGTCCCATTTTTACCTAGGACGGTTAGGCTTCTAAAGCGTCTTTGGGTTCACGGGATAGTGAAGTAGAGTCTTCTGTTGCTCTTACCCTTGTTCTCGAATTTCAAAGGCTCTATCTTGGTTATTTCTCCTAGCGACTTCACGTGGACGCCGCCGTCGGCTTGAATATCGTATCCTTCGATTTCCACTATCCGGAGTTCCTTAACGTCAGGGGGAGCGGCCGCTGCGAGCTTCACTATACCTGGAATTTGCAACGCTTCCTCCCGCTTCATGAAATAGGTTTTCACCGGCGGATTCTTCGCGATTGCTCCGTTCGCTTGCTGGCAATGTTGAAGCATCTTTTCCCTATCGAAGTTTTCTAAGCTGAAGTCTATTCGTGATTTTTCAGGTTCTATTTGGTTGCCCGTAATCAGGGCGCCTGTTTCCTTGTTGAATATGGCGCTTAGAAGGTGTGCGGAGGTATGCATCCTCATTATCCTATACCGCCTATCCCACTCTATAGTGCCATGCACACTACTTCCAGGACTGAAGCCAGCGACCGATTCGACTAGGTGCACGATAGAATCGTTACCTCCTTTGACCGTGTCGAGAACCTTCACACCACCCAGGGTGCCGAGATCGCCGACGAGCCCTCCTCCACGAGGGTTAAATGCGGTCTGGTCAAGCA